>JBEKXE010000174.1:0-8936 GCA_049512335.1 Candidatus Lustribacter sp. | reverse complement strand
GCACGCCGCTGCGATGTCGCCGATATCGGTCTGCTGGAGGATCCGCTCGTACCTGTCGTCCGCCGGGTCGAGCGTGCGCAGGGTCTGCTCATAGGCGCGCCGCGAGGCCGGCCCGTCACCGAGCGCGTCATAGGCGCGGCCGAGGAAGAACGCCGCGAGCGCGATCAATGCTACCTTGGCAACCTCGCCGTCACCAAACCATGCCGTGAGCAGGGGAATCCACGCGAACAACGCGACCGAGCGGGCGCCGTGCAGCGTCGGTGCGCCGATCCGTTCCGCGATACGGCTCACGCCGAGGACGACGCCGACGACGAGCCCGGCAGCGCCGCCAAGCACGAACCCGCCGCAAACGCGCGCGAGGCTCGAACCGACGGCGCTCCAGTAGTCTGCGCCGCCGAGCATCTGAACGAGCGTCGCGGCGACCGTAGCCGGCGGGACGAGCAGGTGAGGGTCGACGAGACGCAGCGATGACGCGATCGCCCAGAGCACGAGCAGAACGACCGGAACGACGAAAGCGCGATGATCGACGCGCGTTCGTAGAACATTTTGCGTCATGCGTTCGCGGTCCAGGGCGAGAGACGACTCTCGATCAAGCGCATGGTTGCGTCCATCGCCCAGCCGGTAATTCCGATCACGACGATCGTTACGAATACGGCGTCGAGTTGGAAGAGCGTGCGGCTCCACGCCATCAGGTGTCCGACGCCGGCCGCCGCGGCGACCATTTCCACCACGACGAGGACGTGCCAGGCGTTGCTCAGCCCCATTCGAAAACCGCTCGCGACGAGTGGCAGCGCCGCCGGGAGCACGACCAGGCGGAGGCGCTGCCAACGATCGAGCTCGAGCACGTCCGCGACTTCGTGAAACCGTTCCGGAGCCGCGCGCATCGCCGCCGACGTGTTCACGAACAGCGGCAAGAAACTCGCTTTAGCAATGAGCGCCAGCTTCAGCCCCTCGCCGATCCCGAAGACGATCATGAAGAACGGCAGCCATGCGATCGTGGGAATCTGGCAGATGCCCCGTATGGTCGGCCCGAAGTAGGCGTCGATCGTGCGCGAGCGACCGGTGGCGATCCCGACGAGGATACCGAGCAACGAACCGATCGCGAGACCCACGACCACCCGTCCCAAGCTGATCCCGAGCGCGGCAAGCAGCTCGCCGCCCACGAACAGATCGCGTGCGGTGGCGAGGACGGTAAGCGGACTCGGCAAGATCTGCGGTCGCATGATCTCGAGGCGCACGGCGATCGACCAAGCGACGACGATGGTGACGGGCAGCAACAGTCCGAGCGCGATCGTGCGCGGGTCGATCCACCACCGAAGCGACGGGCGCTTGACGCTGCAAACGCCCGGCTGTGCGGCAATCGGTTTGACGAAGGAAGCAAAGCGCGTTGCCATCGCCTACCTCGTCGCTAGCGACGGCGGGGCCGGGCGCGGATGCCAGTACGAGACCAACCGCAGATCCTGAAGTGCCGCGTCGAGGTACGTGCGGTCGATCCACGCGTCGACATCGATCGGCTGACGGATCAGCTTGTTCTGCAAAGAGAACGTGACGCCGACCTTGAGCCCGCTCACGAACAAATCATCGATGATCGGGAGGTCGACCGGTTTGAGCGGCCCGACCAAATCTTCGGCGATGATGTTGCGCGGCGTGCCCGACTTGGCCCAGATGTCGATAACCTTCTCGCGATTGCGATCGTCGGCGGTCCATTGCGCCGCGCGTACGAAGGCGCGTGTTACCGCGTGCACCGTTTCCGGATAGCGGCCGGCAAAATCCGACGTCACGCTGAACACATTGATCCCGTCCGGCGTTACCTTGCCGGCGGTCGAATAGATGATCCGCACGATGCCCTGATCGCGCAACGTCAGCAGCGAGGCAACGCCGACGCTCGCGTCCGCATTGCCGTTCGTTAGAGCGGCGAGCTGATCGGACGTCGGCAGGTCGTAGAGCTGGATATCGTTCTCGGTCATCCCGGCCTCCGCCAGGAGGCGGTCCAGCGCTTGATGCAGGATCGTCCCGCGCTGCAACGTCACGCGCAAACCGCGCAAATCGCGAATCGACTGCGCCTTGACGCCGGTCCGGACCCCGACGTAGATGTTGCTGACCCCACCGTTCGCGATGATGCGCGTGGTCAGTCCGCCGGCCTTGCCGATGATCTGCGGCAGCTCGCCGTAGCTTGCGAAATCGAGCTGTCCGGCCGCGAGCGCCTCGTTGATGGCGGGCCCGGTGCGATCGTAGAAGCGATACTCGACCCGCGTTTTCGTTTCGCGCAGCTCGTTCTCGAGGTAGCGGCCGTCTTGCATGACCGCGACGACATGCTCGCCGTACGGCTTCCCGTACCCGTAGCCGACGCCGCCGATGCGCACGACGTCGGGCGCGGGCGCGGCGGCCAGCGCGACGCGCGGAATCGCCAGCAACCCGGCGGCGCCGGTAAGGACGTCTCGACGGTTCATCCGATCGCTCCCGGCCCGACCGCGCGGCGCAACACTTGCGTGCGGTCGATCAATGCCGCCGGATCACCGCCGCGCGCCCACCCCAACGCCTTGCGGTAGCTTCCGAGCTGACCGCTCTCGGCCAAATGAGCCTCGCTCACGCTGACGTGCTGATGCGCTTCCGGCGCCACGAAGAGGGCGTCCACGGGGCAATACGCCTCACACTGGAAGCAGGTCTGGCAATCCGACTGCCGCGCAATGACCGGTGCGGCATCCGCGACGGCATCGAACACGTTGGTCGGGCAAACCTTCACGCAGATGTTGCACGCAATGCAGCGCGAGGTCGAGACGAGCTCGATCATACCGCGATCGCTTCCCGCAGTTCGGTTACCGGTGGGGCTTGCGCAGCGGGCCGGACCCAGAGATCATCCAATCCGCTGACGACCAACGTGTGCTGCTGGTTCTCATCGAGCGCCGGATAATCGGTGCGGCGGTGCATACCGCGCGTCTCCCGGCGCGCGAGCGCGCTGGCGTAGGCCCAGCGGCCCGTTGCGACGAGCGCGGCCGCTTCGCGCGCCTTTTGCACGTCGCGCGCGGTGACGGCTGCCGCGGCACCATGGACGTCATCCCAGAGTCCGTCGAGAACACCGAGCGACGCCCGCAAGCCTTGTTCTGAGCGAAACAGGTTCTTATCGAGCGGGAACATCTCGCCCTGAACGCCGGCGATGATCTCGTCGGCGTCGTATATCGACGAGGTCAGCTCGGCGTTCGGCAACCCGGCGACACCCGTTCGGCGCACCGAACGGTCCGCAGGCCGCGTACCCAACGACTGCGCGAAGCGCGCGGCGCCGTCGCCGGCCCAACGTCCCGAGGACATCGCCCACGCGGCGTTGTGACTCCCGCCGCCCGTGAAGCCGCCGCAGATGAGGTGCCGCGTTGCTGCGTCGCCGGCGGCGAATAGCCCCGGCACGGTAGTTGCGCAGGTCCCGTCGATGACGCGGATCCCGGCCGTGCCGCGTACCGTCCCCTCGAGCAGCATCGTGACCGGGAACCGCTGTTCGAACGGGTCGATGCCGGCGCGGTCGAGCGGCAGAAAGAAATTGGCCTGCGAGGAACGGAGATACTCGCGCACCTCGGGACGATCTTTGGCCTTGACGAGCTGCGCGTAGACGGGCCCTTTGAGCAGCGCGCGCGCGATCGTCGAAGCGGAGTAGTGACCGGCCTTTACCGCGTCGAGATCGTTGCCGGCCTCGTCGGTGAATACGGCCCAACTGTAGTGCGCGGTCTTCGTCACCGAACCGTACGCGGTGGCAATCGAGAAGTGGTTGGAGAACTCCATCCCGGTCAGCTCGCCACCGGCCTCCGCAGCAAAGAGGTAGCCGTCGCCGGTGTTGGTATTGCAGCCCAACGCCCGGCTCAAGAACGCGCAGCCGCCGGTTGCGATCACGACCGCTCCGGCCCGGATCGTCCAGCTCCGGTTGTCCTGGCGCTGGATCCCGCGCGCGCCGGCAACGATTCCGTTGCGATCGACGAGCAGCTCCAAGGCCGGGCTCTGATCGAGGATCCGCACCCCCGAACGCGTGACGACCTTGCGCATCAGCCGCATGTACTCCGGCCCCTGCAAGTTGCGGCGTACCGAGCCACCGTCTTCTTTCGGAAACGGGTAACCCCACTGCTCGATGAGTTCGACGTTCCGCCACGTCTGGTCGAGCACGCGGTCCATCCAGTCGTGATCGGCAAGATAACCGCCGAGCGATTCGCGTTGTGCCTTGGCCTTCGCGCGCTCGTCGCCGTCCGGCGTGACGGCCCAAACGCCCGTGCCGGCGGACGCCGTCGCGCCGCTGCTACCGCAAAAGCCCTTGTCGACGAGATGCACCGTCGCGCCGCGGCTCGCGGCCGACCACGCCGACCACGTCGCGGCGGGCCCGCCGCCGATCACCAAGACATCGGTGCGCAACTCGAGATTTTCTTCGTTGATTGACATCGTGATTGAATGCTACTTTCTTGTGACGAGCGCTCGCGCTGATGGGGCCGGTCAGCAAGAAAAAAGCCCCCGCACGTCGGCGAGGGCTTGTAAAGAGCGTGAGACGCTTTCGCGCCCTACGTCAAATCAAAGCTCGCCGATCGGAACGAACGGCTGCTACAACGCGCGGACGAGACGCAAACGGCGGCGAACATTGGCGACACGATAGCATTCGGCCACCATCGGTGTCAAGCGTGTACCATGCTCGCGCGTTGACAGCATTGCGGAGCTATGTTACGGTGCGCCCATGTCGTTGACGGTCCGGCAGGGTTGTAGTCGTCTCGCCTCAGTAACGGATCGGCATGACATTGCTGTAGCGTAGACGATCGTCTTCACGCGCACGCCCGTTGCCGATGGCAGCGGGCTTTTTGTTTTCTAGGAGTCCGATGACACATTACGATCTGCCCGACCCGCGCTTCACGAAGCAGCCAGTGTGATCCACGCTTTTTCACGTCGGGCCGTCATCGGCGGCCTCGGAGCGGTTGCACTCTGTCGCAGTTCCGCGCTGGCCGCCGAGACGCCGCCGCCCGTCATCCGTTTTGCCGGGGTCAACGGCGGCTACGCGAAGCCGTTCGGCACGGGCCTAATCGGAATCGTCCAGCACTTCGGTTACATCGAGAACGAGCTCAAACCGAACAACGTTCGTATCGAGTGGCAGTTTCCGGCAGGGACCGGACCGGCGATCAACGAGGCAATCGCCGCCGGAGGGGTTGACTTTGCCGCATACGGCGACCTGCCGCAAATCATCGGCCGCTCCGCCGGGCTCCCGACACGCATCGTCTCGGGCGAAGGGAGCAGCGGCTATATGTTCCTCGCGGTGCGCTCCGGCGTCAAGGCACGGACGATCGCAGATCTCAAAGGGCTGCGCGTGAGCGTGCAACGCGGGACGATTCTGCAGCTGCTTCTCGATCGTCTC
This sequence comes from Candidatus Lustribacter sp., assembly GCA_049512335.1. Taxonomy (GTDB): domain Bacteria; phylum Vulcanimicrobiota; class Vulcanimicrobiia; order Vulcanimicrobiales; family Vulcanimicrobiaceae; genus Lustribacter. The sequence goes on along the minus strand of JBEKXE010000174.1, from coordinate 3,568 downwards.
TTGGCGCAACACGGTCTCTCCGAGAGCGATGTGCAGTTATACGACCTGCACACCGAGGACCAGGTCTCATCGTTGGCGGCCGGCAACATCGACGCGTCGCTCGGCAGCACCGGCCTGCTGGCTCTACGCGATCAAGGCGTCGTCCGCATCATCGCCAGCGTGATCGGCGGCGGAGCCGGCGGGGCAGGCTCGCTCCTGGTAACCGACGATTTTGCGCAACGATACCCGGCAACGACGCAAGCAGTCATCCGCGCGGTCGTCAAGGCTGCCCATTGGTCGTCGTTGCCGGAGAACCGGTCGACGTTCCTCGACGTCTCCGCGCTCGGCGGCATCCCGCGGAACGCACTCGCCGAAGAATTGCCTGGGGCTCTCGGCGCGTATGTGAACCCGTTGATCGATGACCGGCTGGTCGACGACTTCAAGAATGCGACCGCTTTCGCATCGCAGCACGCCATCATTCGCACGCCGATTGATGTCCCGGGATGGTTCGACCGCTCGTTCCTGAACGCGGCGCTCGACGAACTTCGCTTGCAACATTTCTGGCGCCCGCGTCCTGCGGTCGGACGCTAGTCGTCGCGACTGGACAGGGCTTGACGGAGGGTGCTAAGATGCCTTCGATGACGCAAATCCGCTCGTGTCGGTGTTGTCTGGGTTCGTCGGAGTACCGGCCGAGTTTCGTCATGTCGTAATCAATCTTCGCTAGCCCTATCGGGCTGAGCGCAAGGACGACCGCGAAACCCGAGCCGCACGCTCGGGTTTTTTCATATTTTCCCGTCTCCCATGCAGAGCGATATGGACATTCATTGGTACTTTTTCACTAGCCGCAACAACGTCCACCATGTCGGCTGAAGTGCGTGTGACGGTCGTGATTCCGGATCCGCACCGGAGCGACGACGCGGAAACGATCTGCCGGATGTTGCGGAACTCCGCACCGTACTGCCGCATTTACGTGCACACGATCGATCCGGTCAGCGAGTTCACCGAAGAGGCAGCGCACGCAAGCCGAACCGTTGCCAGGGTGATGCAGTCGGACGTCGTCCTCTACCTGACGAACGGCTCCGATCGGTCGAGCGCCGGGCTTATCGCGTTACGCGAGCGAGCGGGCTTCACGTCGCGGTTAACCGAGCCCGACTTTGCGTGCGTGTGGTTCACCAAGAATCGGAAACGGTCGCTGTACGTGCTCGGTGATCTGCCGGGCGCACTAGGTGCGCTCGCGCTCGCGCTCGAGTTGGGTTTCGTGGACCCCGCTGCGGCGCAGCAGGTCCGTGACGGCCTTCAGCAACCGGCATTGGCGACGGCAGTATGATCGTGCGCGGCAGCGTGGCCAAGTGGTAAGGCGGGAGATTGCAAATCTCTGATCGCGGGTTCGACTCCCGCCGCTGCCTGAACGTTTACGGACGTACGGTTCTGCTCGCGCAGATCGACCACCCGTGACGGCGTTGCGCAATTTCTACTGGTTCCTCCCGACCGGCGGTGACGGCGCCTACCTCGGTTCGGACGACGGCCGGCGGCCGGCGACGAACCGGTATTTGCGCGAGATCGCTCAAGCCGTCGATCGCCTCGGATACGACGGCGTGCTGTTGCCGACCGGCCGTGGTTGCGAAGATGCGTGGACGGTCGCGTCGTCCATCGTCACGCACACAGCACCTGATCGTGCGTGAAACCTCTGCCGAAGCATGGGCTGCGGCCGAACGCCTCATCAGCCGGCTTCCCGATCACGTGATCGCTGACGCGCACCGCGCCCACACGCTGGAATCAGATTCCGAAGGCCAACGCCGGATGACGGCGCTGCATGGCGGGGACCGCCGCAAACTCGAGGTGAGCCCGAACCTCTGGGCCGGCGTCGTCGGGATTTCCCCATTTGGAAGAAGCGTACCGAATCGCAGAATTGTTGTTTCCCGTGCTGGGCCGCGGACGCGAAGAAACGCGCGCGGAGGCCCCGGCGGGTCCGTACCTCGGCGGCGGCTCGCTCTCCGGTGTTCCGGGCAGGCGCACGCCGCACGCGTCGCTCGTCATTTGACGGATGCTTGCGCTCAACGCAGCGGCTGCAGACCGCCCGTGAACGGCAGCTTCACGTCGGCTTCATCCGGGATTCGCCACAGCACTGTAGCCTCGGAACGTGAGCAAGCGAATACTCCTCATCCAAGGTCATCGCAACCAGCCCGGGCGAGAGCTCGTAGCGCAAGATCGGGAAGTGGAAATACACGACGTAGAGTTTCGCCGTCGCCGAACCGAGCCAAATGCCGGCCGCGAGCCCCGCCAGCCCGCCGGCCGAGACGATCGCCAGCGCCAGCGTGAGGTAGTGGCGTGCGATGCGTCCGCCGGAGCAGCCGAACGCCTTGAGGGTGCCGATCTGGACACGCTCGGTGCGAACCAAGCGCGAGAGCATGAGCGACGCCAAGAATGCGGCGATGCCCAGAAAGACGCTCGGGACGATCACCGCCATCGAGCGTAGCTGCTGGATCTTGCTGCTGACGACGAAGTCGGAGACTTGATCGTGGCGGTCGTACGCTGCGCCGCCGCCGTACGGAGCGAGGATCCGATCGATCCGCGCGATCGCGTCCGCGCCGGATGCGCCCGGCGCCAAACGAAACGACACATCGTTGAAGGCGTCGGTCATGTCGTAGGCACCCGCGAGTGCGCGGCGCCCCATCCAGAGCACGCCGAACTGCCGGCTGTCGGGCCACAGCTCGCCCGGTCCGACTTCGTAGACGTACTCCGGGGGTGATCGCGATACCGGCGATCTGCGGGTGCCGTAGCCGGCCGTTGATCAGGACCCCGATGCGGTCGCCGGGATGCAGATCGTTGGCCGCGGCAAAAGCCTCGCTGACCAACACCTCATCGGAATCGGGCACGACGCTGCGCCCAGCGCGTAGAAAGACCTTGTTGAGTTGCGCCGGACCCGCGTCGGGAATCGAGACGATGCGGCCGGTCACGACATCGCTACGCCCGGGAAGATCGAGGGTGACAGGAACGACGACGCGCGTATCGAGCCCGGCGATCCCCGGCACGAGCCGGAGGTCGTTCGCCACGGTCTCGGGCGCGCGGGTGAGCGAAGCGAAGATGTCAGCGAAGGCATAGTTCGCGTAGTAGACCTGCCGCGTGAGTTGCATCGACTCGTAGACGCTCGCCAAGGCAATCAGCGTCGTGATACCGCACGCGATGACGGCCGCGATCGCCGCCGCCTGGCCGCGCAGCGTCCAAAGGTCGCGTACGAGCTTCTTGTCGAGCGCGCGCATTACCAGTTGAGCTCACTCACCGGACGCCGGTTGGTATTTGTCGCCACGTTGACGATTTCGCCGCTGCTCATGGTCATGACGCGGTTGGCGATCGCGGCAATGGCAGCGTTGTGGGTGATGATGACGACGGTTGTCCCGAATTCGCGGTTGACCTGCTCCAGGGCGCCGACGACCACGCGGCCGGTCTCGACGTCGAGCGCACCGGTCGGCTCGTCGCACAACAGCACGCGCGGCCGCTTCGCGATGGCGCGTGCGATGGCCACCCGCTGTTGTTCGCCTGCGGAGAGCTGCGAAGGAAAATGATCCTTGCGCGCCTCGAGCCCGACGAG
>JBEKXE010000173.1:0-8940 GCA_049512335.1 Candidatus Lustribacter sp. | reverse complement strand
GAGCGCTCGCGCTCGTCGAGCAACTCGTAGCTCCAGTCCAGCATCCCGCGTAGCGTCTGGCGGTGCGGCGATGCCGTACGGCTGCCGCCGGTCAGCAGGCGAAAGCGTTCGTCGAGCGCGGCGGCGATGCGGTCGGGCGACATCAGCCGCGCGCGCGCGGCCGCGAGCTCGATCGCGAACGCGATCCCGTCGAGCCGCCGGCAGATCGTCGCCACCGCCGCCGACGCGCGGGGGTCATCGAGTCCCGGCGCACCGGTTGCCCGGGCGCGTTCGAAAAAGAGTTGCGCCGCGGTTTCGCCTTCGCCAGCGAAAGGGTCGATGCGGATAACCCTCTCGCCGGAAACGCCGAGCGGCTCGCGCGACGTCGCAATCACGCGCACGCCCTCTGCGCTCTCGCCGATACCCCGCACGAGATCGGCGCATGGCGCTACGACCTGCTCGCAGTTGTCAAGCACGAGCAACATGCGCCGGCCTGCGAGCGACTCAGCAATCGTCGCGGCAAACGGCTCGCCGGCACGCTGGGCGACGCCGAGCGCGCCGCCGACCGCGCTGCTCACGCCTTCGTCGCTCGCGGTCGCGGTCAAGTCGATGAACCACGCCCCGTCCGGAAAACGGTCCGCAACCGTTCGCGCGGCCTCGAGCGCCACGCGCGTTTTGCCGACGCCACCCATACCCCAGAGCGTCACGATGCGCTCGGCATTGACCGCCGTCACCACCTCGGCCACTTCGAACTCCCGTCCGATAAAGGAGCTGGTTGATAACGGCAGATTTCCCGCCGCGACCGGCGATTTCGCGGGCAGCACCGAGTCCGGTGCCAGCGCTTGACGAGCGGCACGAACGAGTTCTCCGAGCCGGTCCGCGAGTTGCGGATGCGCATCGAACCAGTGTCGCCGCCGCAAGTAATACTCCGCGCCTTGCGCCGGCTGGATCTCGGCGATGCGAACCGGTAAGAGCGGGCGCTTGCGATTGCTCGCCAGTTCGAGTTCGTTCAAGACGGCGTCGGAGGCGTTGGCGTGCACCGAAAAGACGAGCACCACGAGCCGGCTGGTCTCGATCGCGCGAACGACGGCGTCCGCATACGCGACCCCGGCGACGACGTCGCGCGGCGCCATCCAACAGGCCAATCCGTCGCTCTCGAGCGCCGCGCAGATCGCATCGGCTGCGGCCCGGTCCTGGTGTGCGTAGCTGACGAAGACTTCGTGACCGGGCGGGTCGATCTCGATGCTCTTGGTCCCCTTCAGCGAGACTTTACCCTCGCGCTGCTAGTGAACGGCGAGCAGCTTGATCGTCTTCAGCTTGGCCGGCGTCAGCGGCGCACCGCCGGCGGGATACTTGTTCTGCTGCAGGATGTACGCCATGATCGCCAAGTAGTCGCTCGGCTTGAGCGTGCCCGGTGCGTTCAGGGGCATGTTCTTCGCCATCATCGTTTCCGGATCCGATGCGGCTTCGCCGGTCCACTGCGACGTGAACGCGTCACCGATCAGAGCGGGGCCGGCCGGTCCGTGCAAATCGGCGCCGTGACAGGCGCTGCAGTTGGCGGTGTAGAGCTGGGCCCCGGCCGCGGCCTGAGCGGCCGTGTAATCGCCGGGCACCGGGTTCGCGCCCTGCGCGGCTAAGGAGCTGCGCCCCCCGACGAGGGCAAGTGCCAAGACTGCCGCTACGGGCAGAACACGGATGAGTTTCAACGCAGCCGACCTCCCTGAAGAGAATAACCTCTCACGCTCCAATCGTCGGAAAGGAAGCGCTTTCCTGGCGCTCAGTCGGCGATGATCTCGGTGGCCCGGAAATCCTTGCCGATGAGGCCGTATTTCAACGCGCCGTCGATCAGCGGCTGAATCGTGGCGGGGTCCATGCGCAGGGCAAATTCGCCGCGAAAGGTGGCGGACTCGATCGCCGCGACCGGGACCTTGCTGTATTTCGCGAGGATCGTCGCGGCCGCGTCGCGGTTCTTGTTGGCCCACGCGTTGGCGTCCAAGATCGCGGCCGTGAATGCATGGGCGGCATCGCGATGGCTCGCCACCCAATCGCGCGTCGCGATCAAGGCACCCTGCAGAACGACCGGGGCGAGCGGGTTGTGGTCCATCACGACGGCGTGCCCGCCGTCCCGCAAACCGGTGGTAATGAACGGTTCGGGCGCGATGTAGGCGTCGATCGTGCCCCGTTGCAGCGCCGGCGAGAGCGCGGGAAACGGCAGCTCGACCCACTTCACGGTCTTCGAATCGCCGCCGTTGTTGTCGATCCACGCATCGGCGAGCAACGTGCCGAGATTCTGCAGCGAGTTGGTCGAGAACGTCTTCCCGTTGAAATCGCGCCCGCTGCGCAACGCCGGATCGCGGACGACGATGGCTACGGTCGGGGCCTTGACGGAATCGAGCAACCCCGGTGCGAGCGAGACGAACGGCAGCCCGTGGTCGTGCGCCTTGATGATCGTCACCGTGTCGGATTCGCTGATGTCGATCGAACCGCCGACCATCGCCGCGGCACCCGCGGCCCCGCTGTTCTGCATCTGGTATTGCACGTCGAGATGGTGCTGGGCGAAAAAGCCGTTCTCGATCGCATACCAGATCTCGGCGCTCGACGGCAAGGTGCCCACCGTCACGGTCAGCGCCGATTGCGCGCCGGCCGGACGCGCGAGCCCGAGCGCCGTGCCCCCGAGTACGCCGGAGACGAACTGCGAGCGATTCACGGGCCGAGCATCTCCCGGGCCGGAAAACCTTGTGTGAGCACCTTGTACTTCACCGCGGCGTCGACGATCGGCTGCAGCAGCGACGGGTCGAGCGTCGTGCCCGACGGCGTGCGCGTCATGTGCTCGATCTCCGGCAGCGGTATCGAGGTGAATTGGGCGACCATCGCGGCCGTTTCGCTATGGTGCGCGTTGGTATACTGCGCCGCCGTCGCGAGGATGTGCGCGAATTCGCGCGCGACGTCCGGGTGGTCGTGCACCCACGCCTTGGTCGAGAACCACGCCGCGAACAGGTACTGCGGCGCGATCGCGTCGTAGGCGCCGGCCAGCGCGCGCAGTTGGCCGTCTGCCAGCGCGTCGGCCAACACCGGCTCGACGAACGCGGCCGCATCGATGCGCCCCGCCTTCAGGGCGGCTACGCCCGAGGTCATCGGGATCTCGACGAACCGCAGCGTCGACGGATCGCCGCCGTGCGACCCGACCCACGCGTCGGTCGCGACCTGATTCATGTCGTTGAGCGACTGGACGCCGATCAGCTTGCCGTCGAGATCCTTGCCGGTCTTGATCGGCGAGTCGGCGCGCACGAGCAGCGCAGCGAACTCCGCCTTGCCGTTCCAGATCGATGCCGGTGCGACGATCGCGACCGGCAGCGCGTGCTCGTGGGCGTTGATCAGCGGCACGATGCTCGACTTCCCGATGTCGAAGGTCCCGGCCATGACCGCCGCCGTAACCGCGGCGCCGCTGGTTTGCAAATCGAGGTGCAGGTCGATGCCGGCCTTGGCGAACATGCCGGTGCTCTGCGCGTACAGCAGCGGCGTCGCCGCATCGTCGTTGGGCACCAGGCCCACGTGGATGACGATCGGTCCGGGCGACGGGCCCGCGGCCAGCAGCGCCAGCGCTGCGAGACCGGCGGCCAGCGCTCGCAGCATCAGGCGCCCGCCGCAACCGACAGCAGCACGCCGTCGACGTCGGTGAGCTGTTCCTCGCAGAGCGGACAACTGCGCCGCGCAAGTTCCAGCCGTGCCCGGCCTTCACTGCCCCCACCGACGGGAAACGGCGCCAGCCGCGGGTTGTCGCCGACGACCGTTGCGAGGTCCGCGCGAAACGCGTCCACGCTCTCGACGGTGAAGCCGATATGATCCGGCGCCGGCGAGACGATCCCGGTGCCGTCGTAATCGCCGATGCGCCACGGCATGACGACGATCGTGACGTGGCCGTCGGAGACATAGAAATTCGGGTCGTTCGCCCGTTGTTCGAGCGTGAAGCCGAAGGCGTCGGCGTAGAAGCGGGCGGTTGCCGGCGCTTGCAGCGTACGCAAACCGAAGTGCGTGATGTGACGCGGCGTCAGCGCGTGATCCTGGGCGTAGAGGCCCTTCTGCGAGCGGCGTTGCGAGAGATCGAACACGTTGCCGGCCGGATCGTGCGTCGTCGTCGAAGCGAACGGACGGCTCGGCGGGCGCGCCAGCCATTCGACCTCAGGAAAGCCGCTGTGTATCCTTTCGAGCGCCCGCTCGATGTCGTCGACCTCGATCCCGAAATGATCGAACCGCGCGGGCCGGCCGGCCTTGCGCGGATTGATGTTGAGGCCGACGTACCCGTCGCCGACCGTCACGGCGCGTCGCGTCGGAGCTTCGGGCGCCGTCCGCAGGCCGAACACCGATTCGTAGAACAGCGCGGATAGGGCGTAATTCTCGCTGATGATCGCGACGTGGTTGATCTTGGCCGGCATTCGCGCGCTAACGGGCCGCCGTGTAGATGAGCGTTTGCGCCGAGTAGGACGGGAAGTCGCCGTATTTCGCGGCGACGTTGACGACCGGCTGCAACATGGCCGCCGTCAGACGCTCGCCGTATTGCACCCGCGTCATCGCTCCGACCGCGGCCGGATCGATTTTTGAGTACTGGATCAGCAAATCGGCGCTTTTGGCCCGGTTCTTGTTGGCCCACGCGGCGGTCTCGTAGAGCGCGCCGACGAAACGGTTCAGCACATCGGCATGATCCTTGGCCCACGGCTCCATCGTGAAGTACGCGCTGACGAGAAAATCCTTGGACACCGCGTCGTACGGGCTGCCGATCACCCGGTCGACCTTCTTCGCGGCCGACAGAAACGGTTCGGCGATCATGATCGCGTCGACGCGGCCGGCGTCGAGCGCCGCTTGCATCGCGGGAAACGCCAGCTCCACGAACTTGACCTTGGTCGAGTCGCCGCCGTTCTGATCGATCCACGCGCGCGGCGAGTAGCCGGAAATCGTTCCCAAGCCGGATCCCGCGACGACCTTGCCGGTGAGGTCGCGCGCCGTCTTGATCGGCGAATTCGCCGCGACGAGCAGTTCGGTGGTCGGCGCGGCCGAAACGTGCAGCGCCGCCGGCGCGACCACGACGAACGGGACGCCCTTCGCGCGGGCGGTTGCGATCGACACCATGTCGGCGTACCCGATCTCGACCGCGTTGCCGGCGACGGCGGCCGTGGAAGCGCCGCCGTTCGACGCTGGTTCGATCTGCACGTCGAGCCCGGCCTTGGCGAAGAAACCGAGTTGCGTCCCGTAGTACGCTTCGGCCCCGGCGTCGATGGGCAGCGTGATGACGTGGATGGGCGTCAAGGTCTGCGCCCAGGCGCGCGACGTCGTCAGCACGGGCAACGCCGCCCCACCCAGGAGCAAAGCCGCGGCTCGAGCCCGGCTGAGTGCATTGAAGGTCATGGGGCCTCCGATCAGGGGAAAAATTTTTGCAGCGCGCTAAATACCCTGCGTTAACGATTGAAAGGGAAGAGAACGCTATGTCATCGATGATCGAGGAACAACGCAAGGTCGCGCGCCTGGGGCTCGACCCCTACCTGGACTGGGTCAAGCGGGAAGGCATCCACGTCGTCGAGGGCTTGGGCGTCGACCTTCACAACCTGGAGACGAAGCCGTGGCCGCGCTACGGCGTCAACGGCGCAGCGGTTCACCTGACCGGCCGCGGTGATTTCGCGAATTGCTTCGTGCTCGACATCGCGCCCGGCGCCTCGACCGAACCCCAGCGGCACCTCTACGAGGAAACCTTCTACGTCGTCGAAGGCCGCGGCAGCACGGAAATCGAGGGCTCCGACGGCAAGACGCGCAGCTTCGAGTGGCAGCCGGACAGCATGTTCGCGATCCCGCTGAACGTTCGTTATCGGCTCCACAACGGCGATGGCCGCAAGCGCGCGGTGCTGGCGACGGTCACGCATTTGCCGCTGACGCTCAAGCTCTACCACAACGATCGCTTTGTCTTCGACAACGACTTCGACTTCCGCGAACGGCTCGGCAAAGACGACTGGTACACCGGCGCCGGCGATCTCACGCTGATCCAGGCCGGTCAGAACATGTGGGAGACGAACTTCGTCGCCGACCTGGCCGCCATCGAGTTGACGGCGTGGAGTGAGCGCGGACCGGGTTCGATGAACTTGATGTTTCTGCTGGCCGACAGCAACATGCACGCCCACATCTCCGAGATCGCGACCGGCACGTACAAGAAGGCCCACCACCACGAGAGCGGCGCGCACATCTTCACCGTCACCGGCAAGGGGTACTCGCTCCTATGGAAGGTCGGCGAGCAGGATTTCATCCGCGTCGATTGGCAGCACGGCATGCTGTTCGCGCCGGTCGAGGGCCAGTTCCATCAGCACTTCACGACGAGCACGGTGCCCTCGCGCTATCTCGCGCTGATCGGCGGCAGCAACGCGCGCTACCCGCTCACCGAGAAGCAGCGCCGGTACAGCGGCGACAAGAACGGCCAAGGGGCGCTGGCGCGGAGCACCAAGCTGGGCGGCAACCAGATCGAGTACGAAGATCAGGATCCGCGCATCCATGCCATCTTCCTCGAAGAGATGCGCAAGGCCGGCATCACGCCACGCATCGAGGATTTCGGCGTGAAGGTGCCCGTAGCCGCGAGCTAGCCCGAAACGATCACGTCCTCCAGCTCTGCAGCCGGCTCTCGAGCAGGATGGCGAGCTGGGTCGTGATCACCCCGATGATGACGAAGGCGGCCAACGGCACGAAGACGTCGGCCGTCTTCAGGTGCGCCGCATAGACCGTCATGCGGAATCCGAGCCCGGCGTTCGAGCTGAACATCTCGCCCAGCACGACACCGATCAAGGCGCGGCCGAGGCCGATGCGCACACCCGCCAGCACGAGCGGGAGCGAGGCCGGCAGCACGGCCTTCATGACGACGTCGTACCCGCTGCCGCCGAACACGCGCACGGCCCGCACCAGCGACGGATCCACCGAACGTACGCCGGCCAGCGTGTTCACCACGATCGGGATGACCGTGAGCATGAACGTGATCGCGAGGACCGTCGCAAACCCGAATCCGAGCCAGACGACGATCAGCGGGTAGAGCGCGACCAGCGGCGTCGAGTACAGAAACCAGACGAACGGGTCGAGCGCGTACTCGGTCGTGCGGCTCAATCCCATCGCGATGCCGATCGCGACGCCGACGGCGAGCGAGAGCGCAAACCCGATCGCCAGCTCCGAGAGGCTGACGCCCAGATCGGCCAGGAACTGACCCGACTCCCATTGCCCGGCGAAGGCGACCGCGATGCGGCTCGGGCTGCTCAGGACGACCGGATTGATCCAGCCGATCTGCGCCGCGCCTTCCCACAGCCCGAGAAACAACACGATGCCGAGGATGCCCAAGGCCACCGCTTCGTTCTTCGAACGAACCTTGGGCAGCACGAGCGCCGGCAGCGGCGCTATTCCAGATCCGACCGCCACGTCCCCATCCGATTTTCCGCGCTGCGCAGCAGCGCAACGCAAACGTAGCCGAACACGGCGATCACGACGACCAGCACGATGATCTCCGCCGAACGCGCGGCGCTGCTGTAGGTCTGGATCATGCGGCCGATCCCGGCGATCGAGACGTACATTTCACCGGCGATGAGGCCGACGATCGCGCGACCCAGACCCAAGCGAATGCCCGCCATGATCGCCGGCATCGAACCGGGCAAAATCGCCTTGGTCACGATCTGCAGCTGATCCGCTCCGAACGAGCGCACCGCGCGCAGCCACGGCTCGGCGACTTCCGAAACGCCGACGCGCGTGTTGATCATGATCGGAAAGATCGCGCTGATGAATACGATGACGACCTTCGAGTACGTGCCGACGCCGAACCACACGACCAGGATCGGAATGAAGGCGATCACCGGTGCGGTGTAGATCGCGGTCAGCAGCGGGTCGAGCAATTCACGCAGCGGCCGCACCAGCGCGAGCAGGACTCCGCAAACGACGCCGACGACGATCGACGGCACGAAGCCTTCGATGAATTCTTGCAGCGTCACCGCGGCGTTGCTGCCGAGCTCGCCGGTCGACGTGAGGTGCACGAACGTGGCGAAGACTTCGGTCGGATAGGAGATCAGGTCCGAGCGCACGATCTCGCGCTGGCCGACGAATTGCCACAGCACGAGGAAGGCCAGGACCGAGACCGTGCCGACGACCAGCCGGCGCGAGAGGGTCACGGCACCTGCGCCAACGGCGGGGTGTCGTCCGCGGCTTGCCAATGGAGCGATGACCGAACCTGCTCTTCGAGCAGGCTCCAAATGCGTTCGCGATAGACGACGAAGTCCGGATGGCTGCGCAGCGTCAGCGGGCGCGGACGCGGCAGCTCGACGCGGATCGTCTCGATGATTCGGCCCGGCGAGGCGCTCATCACGATCACGCGGTCGGCTAGGAAAACCGCCTCGTCGATGTCGTGCGTGATGAACACGATCGTCTTGCGATCGCGCTCCCAGATTTTCAGCAGTTCGACCGCCATGACCTGACGGATCTGTGCGTCGAGCGCGCCGAACGGTTCGTCCATCAGCAGCACTTCGGGCCCGACACTCAACGCGCGCGCGATCCCGACGCGCTGACGCATGCCGCCCGAGAGCTGATGCGGAAAGCTGCGCTCGAACTCGCGCAAGCCGACCATCGCGATGTACTTACGCGCGATCGCCGCGCGTTCGGCCGCGGGCACGTGCCGCAATTCGAGCCCCAGCTCGACGTTTTTGAGCACCGTACGCCACGGCAGCAGCGCGAAATCTTGAAAGACCAGCGCCCGGTCGGGGCCCGGCGCCGTGACGGGTTTGCCGTTCAAACGCACGCTGCCGCCCGTCGGGTGCAGCAGCGCGGCGATCAGCATCAACAGGCTGCTCTTGCCGCAACCGCTCGGCCCGACGATCGTCACGAACTCGCCGCGCTCGACTCCCAGATCGATCCCGTCGAGCGCGAGGAAGGTGGAGCGCTCGCGCACGTTCGGGTAGGCCA
>JBEKXE010000172.1:0-8951 GCA_049512335.1 Candidatus Lustribacter sp. | reverse complement strand
GTACTCGGGCGGCGCGTTCCAGGGATCTTCGAGCACGCCGGCTTCGATCGAGCGGCCCCACAGGTTGGCGTCGACCGAGTACGGTTTGGCCACCGTTTGCGAGAGCGGAACGTTGTGCTTTTGCGCGTAGGCGATCGCGTCGGGCCGCGAGAGCGGCTTCTCGCGCAGCGGCGCTAGCGCGGCGATCTCCGGCGCGCGGGCGCGCACGCCGACCTCGATGCGAACCTGATCGTTGCCTTTGCCCGTGCACCCGTGCGCGACCGCGTTGTAGCCGTATTGCTGCGCCGTCTCGACCAGGAGATCGGCGATCAGCGGGCGCGAGAGCGCGGCCGAAAGCGGGTACGTTCCTTGATAGCGGGCGTTGGCGGCCAGCGCCTTGTAGGCGTAATCCTGGATGAACCGCTCGCGCGCGTCGACCAGCACGGCATCTTTCGCGCCGAGGTCGATGGCCTTCTGGCGCACGGCGTCGAGCGCGGATTGCGAACCCTCGCCGGCGACCATGTCGCTTTCGCCGAGGTTCAGCGTCATCGCGACGACGTCGTGACCGGCTTCGATATACTGTTTGAGCAAAACCGACGTGTCGAGGCCGCCGGAATACGCGAGAACGATCTGCATGGTTACTTTCTTTACGAGTTGGTGCGCATGTCTTCGAAGCGCTGCATGACCATCGGGAGCTTGTCGGGATCGTCGACGATCACGAGAACGGTGTCGTCGCCGCCCAGGGTTCCGAGCACTTCGGGCCAGTCCGCCGAATCGATTGCCGAAGCAACCATCATCGCGCTGCCCGGCGGCGTTCGCAGGACGATTTGGTTCACGCTGCCGCGCACGCTGCCGACCAGTTCGGCGATGATGCGATGCAGGCGTGAGGAGAACATCGGGCCGAGGTTCGGTTCGATATACTTGAACTGGTTGCCGGCGCCGCCCTTGAGCGGGACCTTCATCAGGCCCAGCTCCTTGATGTCGCGCGAGATCGTCGCCTGCGTCACCTCGTAGCCTTGCTGCTCGAGCAGCGCGGCGAGCTCTTCCTGCGAGCGCACGGGCCGTGCGGCGATCAGCGCGAGGATCGCGCGCTGGCGCTTCGTTTTCGGTTGGAGCAGGTTGGCATCGGCGACGTTCACAGGTCATCTCCCAAACCGCGCAGGTCGGTCATGAGCGCGAGCAGCAGCGCCTTCTGCGCGTGCAGCCGGTTCTCGGCTTGGTCGAACACGACGCTGTGCACCCCGTCGATCACGCCGGCGGTGACTTCCTCACCGCGGTGCGCCGGCAGGCAGTGCATGAACAGCGCGTGCGGCGCCGCGGCGCCCATCAGCTCTTCGTTGACCTGGTAGGGACGCAGCGCGGCCGCGTTCCGTTCGCTGTACGCTTCCTCGCCCATCGACGTCCAGACGTCGGTGTACACGACGTCCACGTCGCGCACCGCGCGCAGCGGGCTCGTGAACGCGCGCGCCGTGACGTTGTACGGTTTGCCCAATTCGACCAGGTGGGCCAGGAACGCGTCGGGCGGCCGATGCGTGATCGGCGCGGCGAAGGTGACCGACATCCCGCTCATCGCCGCCGCTTCGGCCAACGAGAACGCCATGTTGTTGCGGCCGTCGCCGACGTAGGCCAGCCGCAAACCGTGCAGCGTGCCGAAGCGCTCCCGGATCGTGAGCATGTCGGCCAGGGCCTGACAGGGGTGCGCGGCCTGCGAGAGCCCGTTGATCACCGGGATCGTCGAGGCGGCTGCGAAGCGCTGCAGCGGCTCGTGCTCGTGCGTGCGCACGACGATGGCGTCGGCGTACCGCGAGAGCACGCGCGCGACGTCCTCGGGCGTCTCGCGCTTGCCGAGCAGAAAATCTTGGCCGTGCGCGATGACCGCATGGCCGCCGAGCTGGGTCATGCCGATCTCGAACGAGACCCGCGTCCGCAGGCTCGGCTTCTCGAAGAGCATCGCCAGGCTCTTGCCCTGGAGGAAGCGCTGCTGTTCGCGCCCGGCGGCCTTGAGGGCTTGGGCAGTCCCGAGCAGGCTCCCGAGCTCGTCGGGGGAGAGATCGACCATCGTCAGGACGTTGCGCCCGCGCAGGCGCCCGGCCGCAGGCATCGTTAGCACTGCATAATTATACAGATCGTGCATAACACCGTCAAGAATTCTGCGTTCAAAAAAAATGTGTACGGATATTTTCCGCTATTAATTGACTCCGTACGGATGTTTGACGTACACTTACCATATGCTACCCCCAAGTAAGCGCGACAAAGCTCGAATCGATTTCCGCCCAACCCCCGGCCAGAAAGAATTGTTCGAACGAGCGGCTGCGCTTGAAGGGCAGACGCTGACCGAGTTCCTGATTCGGAGTGCCGAGGAGCGTGCTCGGCGCGTCCTTGAACGCCATGAGGGCATGCAACTACGTGGCGAAGCCGCAACGCGTTTTGTATCGTTGCTGATCGATGCGCCTAGTCCGACGGAGCGGCTACGGACTGCCTTCACGCGTCATGATGCGGACGTGGAGAGTCGTTAACCGCCATGGTCATCGAGCCCATGAGTTCGAACCATAACCGGTTGGCATTCGCGTGTGGTAATGACAAGCTCGATCGTTACATTCACGAAACCGCGCACCAAACCAAACGAAAGGGGCTTGCTGCCACTTTTGTTGCGATCGATCTGCAAGCCGATCCTACGAAGATCCTCGGATATTACAGCCTATCTAACTTCGTCATAGAGGGCTTGGATATTCCGGAAGTCGTGCGGAAGGCTCGCAAGTTGCCGGCGCATTCTGTAGGGGCGACCCTCCTCGGGCGCCTTGCTGTGGCAAAGGGCATGCAAGGTAAGGGCATCGGACAGATGCTGATCGCTGATGCGCTCAAGCGCGCATATCTGGTATCAGTTGATGTGGGCTCGGTTGCCGTCGTGGTGGATTCAATCGATGCGAACGGCGCTGCCTGGTATCAGCACTTCGGTTTCATTCCGACGATCAACGACGAGCTTCGGCTCGTCTTGATGATGGATACCATCGGTCAACTTCTGCCGGGCGTTCCGTATAGCGCTTTGGTCGAGCAATCAGAATTCCGGACAGCCTGAAACAAACGCTGTGATGCCCCGTAACTGGGGCATGAACGTCACACCTCCCGGCAGTCCCAACATTCGCCTCGTGCACCGTCCCGGCGGCGCATCTCCCGCTTCCGGTCCCTTCGTCGGCTGGGGTCCGAAACTCGGCAGCATCTAGTTCTCGACGCGGCGAACGCTCGTCGCGATGGAAACGATCGTTCCGCTGATCAGCGGCTGCCAGGCCGGTCCTCTCGGGATCGTCCACCTCCCTCGATTCTGGCTGAAAATGCGCGCCTACGCGGTCGGGGCGCTACCGGACGGCTACCGTCACGGTAACGGCGGAAGCGATGAAAATCTTCTGACCACCTTCCGCATCGATCCGGATGCGTTCGCCGGCTTCATCGCAAGCGACGCGCCCGACTACATTGCCACCGAAGCGTGGCTCCGCACGAACGCGGGCGACCTTTCGGCGGAGACGATTCGCACGTTCAACGGCGAGCTGCTCGCGTTCGACATGCCCGATCCGCGGCTGACCGAATGGACCGAACGCTTCGGCCTGCCGCGCGGAAGTTACAAAGCCGTATTGCTCAACCAACTCGACGATTGGGACGGCATCCATCACCTGCTGCGCGCGAGCGATGCGCCGTCGACGCCGCTCGTCCCGCTGATCGGCAGCGAGGTCGCCGGACCGCTCGGCGTGTTCCACTTACCGCGACTCTGGCTCAAGCATCGCTTGCACGGCGTGGGTCGCCTGGCCGAGGGATATCGGCACGGCGTCGGCGGCTTCGACGAAGTCGTCACGTCCAAGCTCGGCGTCGACCGCGACGCCTTCGCCGCGTACGTCGAAGCCGAAGCGCCGGATTACCTCGGTGCGGAAGCGTGGGTGCGCGCGCACGCGACGGCGCTCACCGCCGACACGATCGCCGCGACGAACGCGCACATCCTCGCCACCAAGATGCCGGCCGAAGCGGCGGCCAAACGCCGCGCGGAGTTGGGCCCGGCCGCGAACGGGCTGGAACTGGGCATTCTGCTCAACAATCTCGACGACTGGGCCGGCGCGCAGCGGCAGTTGAAGGCCGTCGCGGTCTAGCGTGCGGCGCGCCGCCGCGTTCGTGCGTCTCGCACGTCCGGCGTTCTTGCTCGGTGGCTTTGCCGGATTCGGACTCGGCGCTGCGGTCGCGCGCTTCGACGGCCGCGCGCTGGAGTGGAGCGCGTATCTCTGGGGCCAGCTGATCGTCACGGCGTTTCAGCTGATGGTGCATTTCGCCAACGACTACTTCGATCAGGAAACCGACGCGCTGACGACGCGCACGGCATGGTCGGGCGGGAGCGGCGTGCTGCCGGCCGGCGCGCTCGCTGCGCCGGTCGCGCTCGCCGCCGCTCGCGCGTGCGCGTCGATCGGCGCCGTCGCGGTGCTGCACGCTGCATTCACCGGCAATCTCTGGCTGGCGTTTACCGGCGCGGCGATCGGCGTGCTGGCGTGGGCGTACAGTGCGCCGCCGTGGCGTTTGCTCGCGCGCGGCCTCGGCGAGTTGGACACCGTCGTCGTCGTCGCGCTGCTCGTTCCGCTGGCGGGCTACGCGACGTTCGCGCGCGGGTTCTCCGCCCCGGCGTTGTTGGCAACCATACCGGGCCTGTGCGCGATGTTCGCGATGATGCTGGCGGTCGAGATGCCCGACGTGCGCGCCGATGCGGCGACCGGCAAACGCACGCTCGTCGTGCGCTGGGGTATCGCGAGCGCGGCGATCGTGGCGCGCACGTTTGCCTCGAGCGCGGTACTGCTGGTGCTGCTGATCGACGGGCGCGTCTTCGCCGCTCCACCGGTCGCCTACATCGCGCTACTGCCGGCGGCGATCGTCGCGGCGGCGTTCGCCGCGCCGCAGTACGTCGCGCATCTCGAGTTCGCGACGTTCCCGTTTCTCGGCGTCGCGCTCTACGGACTGACGGCGTGCGCCGGCATCGTCATCGCCCTCACCGCCGCGAGCTGATTTTAGTTCAGGATCGCGCGGACGTCGTCCCACGGCAGCCAGGCGGGAATCATCACCAGGCCGCGCCGGTTGACGAGGCCGAGATCGCCGCTGGTGACGAGCCGGTCGCGAAAGGTGATCCGTCCGCCGATCTCCACCACTTGGATCGTGGGCCGTCCGGTTTGAATCCCGAACGTCGCGGCCAAGACGATCAGCCCGGACGCGTCGACCTCGGGCAGATCGCGCACCAGCCCGTCGACGATGTCGACCGCGGCCCCGCCGCCGGCGATGGTCGCCGCGGCATTTCCGCCGACCACGCTGCCGCTCGTTCCGCGCGCATCGGTCACCACGATCGCGCCGTGCGGCACCGCCTCGGCGATCCGTTCGTGACCCAGCCGCTGTTCGTTGGTGACGATCGTCTTGGGCGCGTAGCGCACGGTGACGATCGTGCCGACGTGCGCGAAGTCGGCGCGGTTCGCCGCGAACGAGCCGAGGTCGACGCTCGACTCGATGCCGAGCTTGGCGCGCATGCGATCGGAAAGCTCTTCGACGATGTCCGGTTGGGTGCGGAAGCGCTCGAGCAGATCGGCCGGCACGTCGCAGGCCGCGACGGCCGTGACGACCGGGTTCCAGGGTTCGGTCAAGGCCGCCGCTCAGGTCTTGCGGCTGGCGTTGACCGTGGTCGGCACGGTGTGGAGCAGCTTGCCGATCGGGCACGATTCCTTTGCCTGCATCGCCAGATGCCCGAACTCGTCGTCGAGGAGGCCGCCCACCACCGCGACCGTTGTGAGCTCGATCGACGGGATCGCAAACCCGCCGTCTTGACGGTGCAGGTGCACCTTGCAGGTGGTGTCGATCGACGTCGGCGAGTGGCCGGCGCGCGTCAGCGTGGCATCGAGCGCCATCGTGAAGCAGGCGGCGTAGGATCCCGCCAGCAGTTCTTCGGGATTGGTGCCGGGTTCGGTCGCGAAGCGGGTGCCGAACGAATAGTCGGCCGTCACCGTACCGCTGCCGGTCGCGATCGTGCCGTGGCCTTTGGCGACGTCGCCTTCCCAATGAACTTTGGCGGTGCGAGCAATATCTTCGGGAACGTGCATGCCGTCCAAAAGGCGATCATCGCGGTGCGGGTTGCGAGGCCGCGGTTCGGCGGGTGCGTTCGTCGAAGGTCCCGCCGATGAGCCCCCGGCCGCAGACGCGCGCGGAACGTGAAGCCGCCTTGCACGAGCTCGACGTCCGGTTGCAGCGCGATCCGTTGGCGATCGACGTGGAGCTGGACCGGGCCCGGCTGTTGGCCGAACTCGATCGGCCGGACGAGGCCCGCGACAGCTATCTGCGGCTGGTCGCGCGGAACCCCGGCCATCTGCGGGCGCTCAATGATTTCGGGACGTTCCTGATGCAGGGCGGCTTCCGCGCCGCGGCTCGCACGGTCTACGAGCGCGCCCTGGCCCTCGCCCCGCAGTCGGCGCTGGCGCACGCGAACCTGGCGCACGTGCTCTTCGCGGATGGGGACTATGCCGCCGCGCAGCGGCACTACGAAGCCGCGCTGGCGATCGATCCGCAGCACGCCCCCGCGCATCAGGGGCTCAGCTACACGCTGACGCGGCTCGGCTTGGACGATGCCGCACTGCTGCACCGGCAACTCGGCTTCGCCGGGCGCGCGCTCACCACGGCGCCGTATCGCGGCGCGGCGCCGCCGGTCGACGTGCTCTTGTGTGTGTGCGCCGGGGGCGGCACGTTGTACACCGACACCTTTCTCGACGATCGCATCTTCCGCACGACCACGCTGGTCGCGGACCTCTACGACGGAACGCCGGCGCCCCCGCCGGTCGACGTCGTGTTCAACGCGATCAGCGATGCGGACCGCGCGGCCGGCGCGCTGACGGCGGTGGAACGGCTGCTCGCCGGAACGACGCGTCCGGTCATCAATACTCCGGCGCGCGTGCGCGCCACGGCGCGCGCGGCGAACGCGGCCCGCCTCGCCGCGCTGCCGGGCGTCGTTGCGCCGCGCATCGTGACGGTCGATCTCGGCGTCCTGCGGGCGCGCGGCGCGGCGCTGATCGCGGAGCACGGCTTCGCGTTTCCGCTGCTGGTGCGCGCGCCGGGCTTCCACACCGGCGAGCATTTCGCGCGCGTCGAGCGCGCCGCCGATCTGGCCGCCGCAGTGGCGGCGTTTCCCGGCCCGGACGCGCTGCTGATCGAGTACGTCGACGTGCGCGGCGACGACGAGCGCGTGCGCAAGTACCGGGTGCTGGCGGTCGACGGCGCGCTCTACCCGTTGCACGTCGCGGTCGCGACGACGTGGAAGGTCCACTACTTCAGCGCCGACATGGTCGCCGACGCGGCGAACCGGGCCGAAGACGAGCGCTTCCTTGCCGATCCCGCCGGCACGATCGGCGCGCCCGCGTGGTCGGCGCTCGAACGGATTCGCGATTGCCTGGGGCTCGAGTACGCCGGGATCGACTTCGGCATCGACCGCGCCGGGCGGGTCGTCGTGTTCGAGGCCAACGCGACGATGATCGTCCTTCCGCCGGCCGCGGAGGGGATCTGGGACTACCGCCGCGCGCCGGTCGAGCGCATCATTACCGCGGTGCGCGCGATGCTGATCGCTCGCCGGTAATTCCGCGTCGCGCCGCGTATCACCGGAACATGCACACCCAGGTAGGCATCGTCGGGGCCGGTCCGGCCGGTCTCGTCCTCTCGCATCTACTCGCGCGGGCCGGGATCGAGTCGGTGATCGTCGAGGCGCGTTCGCGCGCGTATTGTGAAGGACGCATCCGGGCCGGCGTGCTCGAGCACGGCACCGTCGATCTGCTGAACGAAACGGGCCTGGGCGAACGCATGAGGCGTGAAGGGCTCGTCCACCGCGGCATCTACTTGCGTTTCGACGGGCGCGGACATCGCATCGACTTCGAGGACCTCACCGGCAAGACGATCATGGTGTACGGCCAGCACGAAGTGGTCAAGGACGTGATCGCCGCGCGGCTCGCCGCCGGCGGAACGATTCTGTTCGAGTCGAGCGACGTTTCGATCGAGCGCTTCGACACCGCGCAGCCGTCGATTCGCTTCCGCGACGCGCGCGGCGACGCGCAACGGCTCACGTGCGATTTCATCGCCGGCTGCGACGGCTTCCACGGCGTGTGCCGCCCCACCGTTCCCGAAGGCGTGCTGACGTTCTACGATCGCGTGTACCCGTTCGCGTGGCTGGGCATCCTGGCCGACGCGCCGCCGGTGTGCGAAGAGCTGATCTATTCCAACACCGAGCGCGGCTTCGCGCTGTTCAGCCAGCGCTCGCCGGTCGTGCAGCGGTACTACCTGCAGTGCACGCCGGACGAGGACATCAACGAATGGCCCGACGAGCGCATCTGGCACGAGCTGCAAGCGCGGCTCGTGGGCGACGACGCGCCGCAACTCGTCGAGGGCGTGATCACGCAGAAAGGCGTGACCGCGATGCGCAGTTTCGTCACCGAGCCGATGCAGTACGGGCGGCTGTTCCTGGCCGGCGACTCCGCGCACATCGTGCCGCCGACCGGCGCCAAGGGTATGAACCTCGCGATCGCCGACGTGGCCGCGCTCGCGCGCGGCTTCGTGCGCTACTATCGCGACGGTTCGCTGGCGACCCTCGACGGATATTCGGCCCAGGTGCTCGGCCGGGTGTGGAAGGCGGAACGCTTCTCGTGGTGGATGACCTCGATGCTGCACCGGTTCGAAGATCAGAACCGCTTCGACCACAAGCTGCAGAGCGCGGAGCTCGACTACATCACGAGCTCGCGCGCCGGCGCGCAGAGCTTGGCCGAGAACTACGTCGGTTTTGCGATGAGCTGAGGGCGGTTCACGAAGGCGGTGCCGGCCAGCCCGGCGAGCACGACCACACACGCGATGCCGAAGGTCGTCGCGTACGCCGTTACGTCGTGCTGCAGCACCATTGCCACCAGCGCCGGCCCGGCAGCGGCGCCGGCGATCCG
>JBEKXE010000171.1:0-9289 GCA_049512335.1 Candidatus Lustribacter sp. | reverse complement strand
TTGCTGCCGGCAGCACCACCATCTCTGCTCTAACCATCACCGTAAACAGCCCCGTAACCTGCGCCGGCATGGCTTCTGGAATCTCCGGCGCCCTGGTAACCACCACCACCTTCTCCGGCACAGGCTCGATTGGAATTTCCAGCGGGCTCCAGGGGTTCTCCTGCGGAAGCGGTAACACGGCTAATTTCGTTTTCAATGTCCCGCTGACTGGGTCGGGTGGAGTGGAACAGGAGGGGAACGGTTACCTCGCTTTGTACGCCAACAACACTTACACGGGTGGAACCGAGCTTACCGGGGGCCAGATTATTTATTACAATAACAACAATTCGTTCGGCACCGGCCCCATTGCCGTGGGCGGCAGCAACGGCGCGCTGGTTAACGGCGGCTCTGCCGGGATTACCATCCCCAACAACTTCACCTTCCCCACGGCGGGCTATGCCTTAAATCTGGCCGGCGGCAATCCCTCGGGAAGCACTCCCGGCACGACCTTCTCCGGCAACTTTTCTCTGCCTTCAGGAACCACCACCCTCCAAACGTCATCCACGGCCACCGAAGTCACCGAGGTTTCCGGTATTATCAGCGGCTCAGGAGCGGCGCTTGCGGTGGCGGATAACGGCACCCTGATTCTGGCCGGCCCTAACACCTATAGCGGCCTAACTACGCTCAGCAGCGGCACCCTGCAAGTGGCCTCCATGGAAACGCCAAACACCAGCGGGCCTCTCGGCCAATCCCCTGTGTCCAATCCCGGTTCCATCGTCTTGAGCGGCGGCACGCTCCAATACTCCTCCGCGAACCACAACGACTACTCCGGCCGCTTCAGCACCGCCGCCGGCCAGGCCTACAACATTGACGTCAACGGCCAGACCGTTGCCTTCGCCACCGCCCTGACCAGCAGCGGCGCCGCATTGACACTCAGTTCCACTGCCGGTGGCGGCTCCTTGACCCTCTCCGCCGCCAACACCTACAGCGGCAACACCACCATCAACGCCGGCACCCTCACCCTCAGTGGCGCCGGTGACTTGGGCGACACCGGCGGCAGTAGTGGCTCTTATGCGGCGAACATTACCGACAATGGAACGTTCATTTACCACAGTTCCGCCTCACAGACCTTGTCAGGTGCTATTTCCGGGTCAGGCGCGTTGGTCCAAAGCGGCCCCGGCCCGCTCACCATCAACGGCGCTGATTCCTCCACCGGCGCGGTCACGATTAGCGGCGGCACGCTTTTCTTGGGCTCCGGCGGCTCGCTCGTTAGCGCCTCCGCCGTTAGCATCGCGGCGGGCGCGACCTTTGACGTCTCGGCCTACGGCGGCTATCCTTTGTCCTCGGGCACCTTGAGCGCCAGCGGCACGGCCTCACCGGCCACATTGAATGGCCCATCCGGCGGCTTTCTCGACCTCCTGTCCCTCCCGATTGCGTTGACTTACGATGGCGCCCATGCCCCCCTCGCCATTACCTACAGTTCAGGTTCAGGCACTTTGCTCCTCAATGGCAATACTTTCCAGGTGAACAATGCCAGCGGCTTGCCCTTGGTGGCCGGTGCCTACCCCATAATCCAAACCAGCGGGACCATCAGCAGTCCCGTGCCTTGTTTCGTTGACGTCACGGGCAGTGGCTTGGCCGGCGGCCTCGAGGCTCTAATTCAGGTCAACGGCGCCAATGTTGATCTGGTCGTCCAGGCGCTGCCGAATAATGTCTCGCCAGTGTGGAATGGTGCCGACTCCGGTAGCAACCCCAACTGGAGCGATGTCAATAACTGGGTCAATCAAGACGCGCCGTTCCCGGATGGCGACAACGTCACTTTTACCGGCTCCACGGGCACCGCCCCGGTCATGGACAGTTCCTACAGCGTTCAGTCGCTGACGTTTGATAACAACACAACGGCCATGTTCACCCTGAACAACTCCGGCAGCGTCCTCGGCGTCTATGTCGGGGTGACCAACAACTCGGCCTTCCCCCAAGTCTTGGACACGCCGGTCAATATCCTGAGCCTTGGGCATGGCCCGTCACAGTGGAACATACTCAACCCCGGGGTTCTCATCACCGTCAACAACCCTGTTTCCGACGACGGCAACGGCTTGGCCGTGTCGGGCAACGGCACCCTGGAACTCGCCGGCGCCAACACCTTTACGGGCGGCATTACCACCGCCAGCGGCAGCACACTCGAAATCGACGGCTCGGGTGATTTGGGCGATAATGGCTCCGGCAGCGGCTTTTATGCGGGCGCCATTACTAACAACGGAACATTCATATACAGCAGCTTCGCCTCGCAGACTTTCTCGGGACCTGTTATTGTCAATGGAACGTTCACCGACAACAGCTCAGCCGCGCAGACCTTCGCGGGTTCTTTGACTATCAATGTCGGTGGAACGTTCACCGACAGCAGCTCAGCCGCACAGACTTTTCCAGTGAGTGGTATTGTTGACAACGGAATGATCAACTACAACAGCTCGGCCAACCAGTCTTTTCCGACATTTATTTCCGGGTCAGGCTCGTTGACCGTCAACGGCAACGGCATGACCGGTCAAGGCCAGCTTGACTTGAAAGCCACGAACACCTACACGGGCACAACCACCGTTAACGACGACCTGCTCCTAATCGGCCCGACCTATGGTGACGCCAGCCTGGGCACCCCGCCGTCTTCCCCGGTTGCCAACCAGTTAATTCTTAATAATAACATGAACAACGGGGCGAATAATTTCGGCCTGGTTGACAATGGCGGCAACCCCAGCACCCTCACCCTGAGCGCCAATCGCGGCATTTTTCTCGGCGCTAACGGGGGATGCATCTCATGCTATCCCGGCGCGACGATGTACGTCACGCTCGAGCCGCACGATCACGAATCGACGATGCCGCGCTGCAGCGTCGCGGTGATCGAAGCCGGCATCGCTCGCGTCGTCGTCGGCGCACTGGACCCGAACGTGCGCACGCACGGTCAGGGCGTGGAACGCCTGCGCGGTGCGGGCGTGGCGGTCGACGTCGTCGAGGATCCGGCGAGCCTGGCGCTGATCGAGCGTTTCGCCTACACGATCGGTTCCGAGCTGCCGTTCGTTACCTTGAAGATGGCGATGTCGCTCGACGGATACATCTCGCCGCGCGGCGGCACGTACCGCGTCACCGGCGAGGCCGCACGCGAGCGCGTCAACGATCTGCGCGCGGCGCACGACGCGGTGATGGTCGGTGCCGGAACCGTGCGCGTCGACGACCCCTTGCTCACGATTCGCCCGCACCGCACGCGCGTCAAGCCGTATGCCCGCGTGGTGGTGGCGGGAGCTACGCCGCTCGCGCCGTCGCACCGGGTCTTCGCCGAACCGGCCGGGGCACCGCCGGGAGCGTATCGTCCCACCATCGTCCTGGCGCCGGAACCCGGCGCGCGCGAGGTCGACTTGCGCGCAGCGCTGATCGCGCTGCGTGCGGGCGGCATCGAGACCGTCCTGTGCGAGGGCGGACCGGCCTTGGCCGGCAACCTGCTCGCCGCGCGTCTCGTGGAGCGCATCGTGTGGTTCGTCGCCCCGGCGTTCTTGCGCACGCCCGGCGCCGTGCCCGTGCTGGCCGGCGCGGATCTCAGCGCGCTTGGAAACGGATGGGCATTCGATGAGGTCGAACGGGTGGGCAACGATCTCATGATTACCGCACGGCTGCCGCATGTTTAGCGGCCTCATCTCGCATCTCGGCCGCGTGGCAGCGCTGCGCGGCGACCTGCGCAACGGCATGGTGCTTACCGTCGAAGCGCCCGGCGCCGTCGCCGAGGGCGTGGCCGAGGGCGACTCCATCGCGATCAACGGCGTGTGCCTGACCGTCGTCAAACACGATGCGCGCACGCTGACCTTCGACATCGTTCCGGAAAGCATCGCCCGCGCGGGCTTCGACGACTTGCGCGAGGGCGCGCCGGTCAACGTCGAGCCCTCGCTGCGGGTGGGCGACCGCCTGGGCGGGCACCTCGTCTACGGACACGTCGATGCGAACGCGACGATCGCCGGCAAACCGGTCGAAGGCCAGGGACACCGGCTGACGATCGAGCGCCCTCCCGCCGTCGCGCGGTACATCGTGGAGAAGGGGTTCATCGCGATCGACGGCGTCAGCCTGACGATCGCCTCGGTGACGCCCGAGTATTTCACGATCGCGCTAATTCCGGAGACATCGCGCCGTACGACGCTCGGTGCCAAAGGCGTGGGCGCTCGGGTGAATATCGAGATCGATCCGGTGGCGCGTTACGCGTTCGCCGCGATGGACGAATACCGTGGAGCGAGCGACGCGAACGCTGCGACGGACGCCGAGCTCGCCTGGGCGTACGAAATCTGATCGGATGACGCGCCGCGACGCGCTCGCGGCGACGGTCGCGCTCGCAGCCGCGGCGCGCGCCGCACCCGCATGCGCGCAGACCGACGCGATGAAGGCACTGATTGCCGCCGCGCAGGCCGAAGGCTCCGTCACGATCGACGGCCCCCCGGTCGACACCGCGCGCAAGTTTCTCACCGAAGACTTTCAGCGTGCCTTCGGCATTCCGGTCGCGTACATCAGCTCCACGAATTCGGCCAGCGGCGCGCGCGTGCGGGCCGAGCGCGCGGCCGGAAAATTTCTCCTCGACGTGCTCGTCGCCGGCGGCGATACGCCGACGCTGACCTATCTTCCGGCCGGCTGGCTCGACCGCGTCGAGCCGATCCTCATCGCGCCCGACGTGCTCGACCCGAGGAAGTGGCGCGACGATCACCTGTGGTACGAAGACGACGCGCACACGATTCTGCGCACCCTGCAGTCCGTCAGCCCGGAGCTGGTGGTCAACACCAAATTCGTCCAGCCTCGCGACGTGCCGACGTGGAAGGCGCTGCTCGACCCGAAGTGGCAGGGCAAGATCATCGCGAAGGATCCGGCCGTCTCAGGCGCCGGGACCTCGTTGATCGCGATGCTGTACTTGCAGTTTGGCCCCGATTACGTCAGGCGGCTCTACCAGGACCAGAAGCCGCTGATCTCACGGGACGCACGGCAGGCCGTGCAGTTCCTCGCGCAGGGCGCCTACCCGATCCTGATGGGCCCCGAACCGGTCGACGTCGCTGAATTCCAGCGCATGGGGTATCCGCTCGAGTACGTGTTTCCGGCCGATGCGCCGACCACGCTCACCGGGAGTTACGGATTGATCTCCCTGGTCAACAAAGCCCCGCACCCGAACGCGGCCAAGTTGTTCATCAACTGGCTGGCCGGGCGCGAGCCGCAGGAGAAATTTGCCGAAGCCCGCTTTTCGGCCAGTTTGCGCACCGACGTGAAATACCACGGTTTGCCGTCATGGGTGTTTCCGCAAAGAGGTGGGCGCTACATGGACACCTATGACTACAAGTTCGTGACCTCGCAGCGCGACGCGGCGATGACCAAAGCTCGCGCATTGCTCGGCGAATGACCGGCCCAGGGAGGACGTCTATGTCGAATCACCCGCTTCTGAGCCGCCGCGCAGCGATCGCCGGCGCGGTTTTCGCTGCGGCGGCGACGCAACTCGCCCCGGCCGGTGCGCAGAGCGATGCGATGAAGTCGCTTATCGCTGCGGCGAGGGCGGAGGGGACGGTCAACATCGACGGTCCGCCGATCGACGTCGTGCGCGAGTTTCTCACCCAAGACTTTCAGCGCGAGTACGGCATCGCGGTGTCGTATATCGGGACTACCAACTCGGCCAGCGGCGCGCGCGTGCGCGCCGAACGCGCGGCCGGAAAATATCTCCTCGACGTGCTCGTCGCCGGCGGCGATACGCCGACCATGACCTATCTGCCGTCGGGCTGGCTCGACAAGCTCGAACCGGCCCTCGTCGCGCCTGACGTCATCGACAAGCGCAAGTGGAAAGACGGCCACCTGTGGTTCGAAGACGAGGGGCATTACATCTTGCGAACGCAGATGTACGTCACGCCCCAGCTCGTCGTCAACACGAAATTGGTCAAGCCGCGCGAGGTGTCGACGTGGCGGGCGCTGGTCGATCCGAAATGGCAGGGCAAGATCGTCGCCAAGGATCCGGGCGTGTCGGGCGCCGGAACCTCGCTGATCGCGATGCTCTACATGACGTTCGGTCCCGATTTCGTGAAGCGGCTGTATCAGGATCAGAAGCCGACCATTTCGCGCGACGGACGCCAATCGGCGCAATTTCTCGCGCAAGGCTCGAACCCGATTCTGGTCGGTCCGGAACCGACGTTCATCGAGCAGTTCAAAGCGCAAGGCTATCCGCTCGAGTACGTGTTCCCGACCGACGCGCCGACGATCGTCTCGGGCGGCTACGGGCTGCTCTCGCTGGTCAACAAAGCGCCGCATCCGAACGCAGCCAAGCTGTTCATCAACTGGCTCGCGGGCCGCGAACCGCAGCAAAAATTTGCCCAGGCGCTGCGCGCGGTGAGCTTGCGCACCGACGAGAAGTACCAAGGTCTTCCCGACTGGGTCTTCATGCAAAAAGGCGTGAAATATCTCGACACCTACAGTTGGAACTTCGTGACTTCGCAACGCGACGCGGCGATGGCGAAGGCCCGCGAGTTGCTCGGGGAATGAACCGCCGCGAGGCCATCGCCGGCACGCTCGCGCTGGCGGTGACGGCACGGACGTCCGGCGCGAGCGCACAGTCCGACGCGTTCAAGGCGCTGGTCGACGCCGCGCGGGCCGAAGGCAGCGTCGCGGTCGACGGACCGCCCGTCGATACGGTGCGAATCGCGCTCACGCAGGGCTTTCAGAACACCTACGGCATCCCGGTCTCGTACATCGGCAGCACCAATTCGACCAGCGGCGCGCGGGTACGCGCCGAACGCAGCGCGGGGAAGTACCTGCTCGACGTGCTCGTCGCCGGCGGCGATACGCCCGCCGTGACCTACTTGCCTGCCGGATGGCTCGATCGGGTCGAGCCCGTCTTGGTGGCGCCCGACGTCGTTGACCGCCGCAAGTGGAGCGACGGTCACCTGTGGTACATGGACGACGCGCATACGATCCTGCGCACGCTGCGCTACATCTCGCCGGAACTGGCCGTGAACACCAAACTCGTCAAACCGGGTGAGGTGAGTACGTGGAAATCGCTGCTCGATCCGAAATGGCAAGGCAAGATCGTCGTCAAGGATCCCGGCGTTGCCGGCGCCGGCACGTCGGCGATCGCGCTGCTCTACACGCAGTTCGGCCCCGATTTCGTGAAGGCGCTCTACGTGGATCAAAAGCCGGTGATCTCGCGTGACGGGCGCCAAGCGGCGCAGTTCGTCGCCCAGGGCGCGTTTCCGATTCTCGTCGGCCCGGAAGCGGCGTTCATCGATCAGTTCACGGCGCAAGGCTATCCGCTTCAATACGTGTTTCCGCCCGACGCGCCGACGACGCTCTCCGCCGGCTACGGCATGCTCTCGCTCGTGAACAAAGCGCCGCATCCGAATGCCGCCAAGCTGTACATCAATTGGCTGGCCGGCCCCGACGGGCAGAAGCGGTTCGCCGAGACGTTGCGCGCGGTCAGCCTGCGCACCGACGTGCAATACGACGATCTTCCGGCGTGGATGTTCCCTCGAAAGGACGGGCGATACTTGGATACCTACGATTACAAATTCGTGACCGACGTGCGCGACAAGATCATGGGCAAAGCGCGCGCGCTGCTCGGCGAATGAGACGCCGGCACCTACTCGCGGGCGCGTTGGCTGCTGCCGCAGCCGCGCGAACCCGTCCGGCTCTTGCGCAGAACGATGCGCTGAAGGCGCTGGTCGAGGCGGCCAAGGCCGAAGGTTCGGTGGTCGTCGACGGTCCGCCGATCGACACGTGCCGGCAAGCGATCGTCGAGGGCTTCCAGAGCGCGTACGGCATCCCGGTGTCGTACATCAGCAGCGGCAGCTCGGCGAGCGGAGCGCGCGTGCGCGCCGAACGCGCCGCCGGCAAGTATCTGCTCGACGTCTTCGTGAGCGGCGGCGACACGCCGCCCTTGACGTTCTTGCCCGCGGGCTGGCTCGACCGGGTCGAACCGGTGCTGGTCGAGCCCGACGTCGTCGACAAGCGCAAATGGAAAGACGGCCACCTCTGGTACCTGGATCCGGACCACACGATCCTGCGCACGCTGCAGTTCGTCACGCCGGAACTCGTGGTGAACACGAAGCTGGTGAAGCCCGGCGAGGTGACGACGTGGCACGCGCTGCTCGATCCGAAGTGGCAGGGCAAGATCGTGGCCAAGGATCCGGGCGTTTCCGGGGCCGGCACGTCGCTGATCGCGATGCTCTACATCCAGTTCGGTCCCGACTTCGTGCGGCGGCTCTACCGGGATCAAAAGCCGACCATTTCGCGCGACGCGCGCCAGGCCGCGCAGTTCGTCGCGCAAGGCAACTACGCGCTGCTGCTCGGACCGGATGCCACCGCCGTCGACACGTTCAAGCAGCAAGGCTATCCGATCGATTACGTTTTCCCGACCGATGCGCCGAGCGTGCTCTCCGGCGGCTGGGGCCTGTTCTGCCTGATGAACAAAGCGCCGCACCCGAACGCCGCCAAGCTGTTCATCAACTGGCTCGCCGGACCCGCCGGTCAAGCCGCGTTCGCACGCTCGGTGCTCTCGGTCAGCTTGCGCACCGACATCAAGTACACCGACATGCCGGCCTGGGCGTTCCCCAAATCGGGCACCAAATATCTCGACACCTACGACTACAAATTCGTCACCGCAGTCCGCGACCCGGCCGTAGCCAAAGCCCGCGACCTCCTCGGCGAATGAGGCAAGGAGTTTCAATGAAGCGT
Source organism: Candidatus Lustribacter sp. (assembly GCA_049512335.1). GTDB lineage: Bacteria > Vulcanimicrobiota > Vulcanimicrobiia > Vulcanimicrobiales > Vulcanimicrobiaceae > Lustribacter. The sequence goes on along the minus strand of JBEKXE010000171.1, from coordinate 589 downwards.
TCGACGTTCTGGAAATGCACCGTGGCGTTCGCGACCACGGTCACCGCCCTTCCGCTGAGCACACGTGCAGCAGGCCTCGATCAGAACTACGTGCTCGCGCTGGAGTGCGCCGAGAATTTCCTCGATGCGTGGCGCAAACGCGGCGCCGCCGCCGGGTTCGCGCTCCTATCGACTGCGGCCAAGAAGCGCTACACCGAGGCGAACATTCGGGCGTGGCTCATCGGAACGTCGTCGCCTTCGAACGCCGCGTTCGTGATCAGCGGCGGCCAGGCCGTATCACCGGCGCACTACCGTTTTACGATCAAGCTGTACTACTACCTAACCGGGGGCGGCCTCGACGCTCCGAAAGCGCAGAGCATTGACGTCGTGCGGTCCGGGACGAACTGGTACGTGGATTCGATCCCGATGTAGCCGACGGCGTCTGAGTTACACCTCGGCTGGGACGAGGTCGGCGAGGAAACCCCCCGACTGCCGCTCCCAGAGTGCGGCGTAGTGGCCGCCGGCGGTCAATAGCTTGGCGTGCGTCCCTTCCTCGACGATCGTTCCCCGATCGAGAACGACGAGGCGGTCCATGCGCGCGATCGTCGAG
>JBEKXE010000170.1:0-9300 GCA_049512335.1 Candidatus Lustribacter sp. | reverse complement strand
GGCGAGAAAATACGCGGTCCAGCTCGCGCCGATCGTGCCTGCGCCGACGACCGCGACGCGTCGTAATGAAGACATTTCGTGCGCTTTGGGGGCGGGCGCGCGGACCCCTATCCGGCGAAGGATGTGACGTGCTGCGAATCGTCCAGCTCTCGACAGCCGAGTACGTGCGCGACGTGCTGCCGCATTCCGCGTCGATCTGGGCCGGCGACCGGAGCTTCGCCGATTACGCGGCCGAGTTCGGCGCCGCCAGCGCATCGGGTTTCGGGCGGCGGCGCTTTCGTACGCTCGGGCTGTCGCTCGACGGCGACGTCGTTACGTCGTGCAAGCGCTATCAGCGCGAGCTGCGCTGCGGCGACCGGACGTTTCGCGCGGCCGGCATCGGTGCGGTGTTCACGCCCGAGAGCGAGCGCGGCCGCGGCTACGCGACGGCGTTTCTCGGCGCGCTGCTCGATGCCGAACGCGGCAACGGAACGGATCTCGTGTACCTGTTCTCCGACATCCATCCGGCGTTCTACGAACGGTTGGGCTTCGTGACCTTACCGTCGCGCGCGCTCGCGCTGCGCGCCGACACGTTGCCGCACGCCCGCATACCGGGGCGCACGCTCGGCGACGACGACTGGCCCGCGATCGAACGCTGCTTCGCCGCGCTCGACGCCACGCGCGACTTCGCGTTGACGCGTCCGCCGCTGTTCTGGGATTGGTTGCGCCTGCGGGCGCGCGTGCGCGAGGGGAGCGGCGTCGCGGTGCGGCTGGGCGTCATGCGCGGACGCCGCCTCGTCGCATACGTCCTCGGACGCCGGTTCCCGGCCGTCGACGCGTTCGCGCTCGATGAGTTCGCGTACGTCGACGACGACGCCGGCGCGCTCGTACCGGCGCTGATCCGCAACGCTGCGGGCGACCTGCGCAAGGTCACGGGCTGGCTGCCGCCGGCCCCCGCGCGGGCGCGCATCCCGCGCGGGGCGGTCCGCGCCCGGCGTACCGGGATCACGATGATCCTGCCGCTCTCCAAAGCCGCCGCTGCGGCGTGGCGGCGCGCGGCCCCCGCGGTGACCTCCGCGCCGGCCGACCCGTGCTGGAACGCCGACCACGTTTGAAGGGTTCTGGAAGACTGCGGTGACCGATCTCTTTCCACTCGTAGCCGGCTGGTTTGCCGCGCGCTACGGCGAGCCGACCGAACCCCAAGTCTACGGCTGGCCGTTGATCCGCGCCGGTCGCGACGTGCTGATCTCGGCGCCGACCGGCTCGGGCAAGACGCTCGCCGCATTCACGATCGCGCTCGACGGCCTCGTGCGGCGGGCCGCCACCGGGCCCTTGCCCGACGAAACGCTGGTCGTCTACGTCTCGCCGCTCAAAGCGCTGACCAACGACGTGCGAAAGAATCTCGAGACCCCGCTCGGCGAGCTGCTCGAGTCGGCAGCCGAGCAGAACCTCGAACTGGCAGAAATCCGCACCGCGGTGCGCACCGGTGACACGACGCAGACCGAGCGCGCGCGCATGCTGCGCAAGCCGCCGCACGTGCTGGTGACGACGCCCGAATCGCTCTACATCCTGCTCACGGCCGAGAAGTCGCGGGCGCTGTTCACCCACGTCGAAGCGATCGTGGTCGACGAGATCCACGCGCTGGCACGTGACAAGCGCGGCTCGCACCTCGCGCTGACCCTCGCCCGGCTCGACGACTTGGTGATGCGCTCGGGCGGCAAGAAGCCGCAGCGCATCGGTCTGTCGGCGACGGTGCGCCCGATCGAGCACGTCGCGGAGTTCCTCAGTCCCAACGCCGAAATCGTCGACGTCGGTCACCGGCGCGAGATGACGCTGGCGGTGGAAGTGCCGAGCGACGAGCTGGGCTCGGTCGCCAGCGGCGAGATGTGGGCCGAGATCTACGACCGCGTCGCCGAGCTGGTGCTCGCGCACAAGACGACGCTGATCTTCGTCGGCACGCGGCGCATGAGCGAGCGCGCGGCCTTCGCGCTGTCGACGCGGCTCGGCGAGGGCATCGTGCTGCCGCATCACGGCAGCCTCTCGCGCGAGATCCGCTTCGATACGGAGAACCGGCTCAAGAACGGGGAGTTGCGCGGCGTGGTCGCGACGGCCTCGCTCGAGCTCGGGATCGACATCGGTTCCGTCGACCTCGTCATCCAGCTCGGATCGCCGCGCTCGATCGCCGTCACGCTGCAGCGCGTCGGCCGCTCGGGGCATTGGATCGGCGCGAAACCCGAAGGGCGCCTCTTCTGCACGACACGCGACGAGCTGATCGAATGCGCCGCGCTGGTGAACGCGATCCGCACCGGAGCGATGGACGCGTTGTGCATCCCCGACGCGCCGCTCGACATCCTCGCGCAGCAACTCGTCGCAACCTGCGCCGGCGACGACTGGGACGTCGACGCGCTGTTCGCGCTGGTGCGCTCGACCTACCCGTACCGCGATCTCGAGCGGCGCGAGTTCGACGATGTCGTCGCGATGCTCGCCGACGGCATCGCCACCTCGCGCGGGCGCAGCGGCGTCTTCCTCCACCACGACCGCGTGAACGGGCGCCTGCGGGCGCGCCGCGGCGCGCGCCTCGCGGCCATCACGAGCGGCGGGGCGATTCCGGAGACCGCCAATTACAACGTCGTCGCGGAACCCGAGGGCGTCGTGATCGGGACGCTCGACGAAGACTTCGCGGTCGAGAGCATGGCCGGCGACATCTTCTTGCTCGGCACGACGTCGTGGATGATCCGGCGCGTCGAAACGGGCGTCGTGCGCGTGCAAGACGCCCACGGTGCGCCGCCCTCGATCCCGTTCTGGAACGGCGAGGGCTTGGGCCGCACGATCGAGCTCTCGCGCGAGGTCGCGGCCGTGCGCACCGCGATCGACGAGCGTTCCGACGAGGACGCGAAGACGTGGCTGCAAACGCACTGCGCGCTCGATGCGTCCGGCGCGGAGCAGGCCGTCAACTACGTGCGGGCGGGCAAGGCCATCCTCGGCGCGGTGCCGACCGACACCACGCTGATCGCCGAGCGCTTCTTCGACGAAGCGGGCGGGATGCAACTGATCCTGCACACGCCGTTCGGCGCGCGCATCAACCGGGCGTGGGGTCTGGCGCTGCGCAAGAAGTTCTGCCGCTCGTTCAACGTCGAGCTGCAGGCCGCGGCCAACGACAACGGGATCGTCATCTCGCTCACCGAGATGCACGCCTTTCCGCTCGAGGTCGTCTTCGAGTACGTGAAGTCGGCCAGCGTGGTCGACACGCTGACGCAAGCCCTGTTGGCCGCGCCGATGTTCGGCGCGCGCTGGAGCTGGAATGCGTTGCGGTCGCTGGCGATCCTGCGCTTCAGCGGCGGCCGCAAGGTACCGCCCAACTTCCTGCGCATGCGCGCCGACGATCTGCTGGCCGCCTGTTTCCCGGATGCGGCGGCGTGCGGCGAGAACCTCACCGGACCGATCCGCGTCCCCGACCACGTGCTGGTCAACGAGACGATCGACAACTGCCTGCGCGAAGCGATGGACATCGATGGGCTCATCGCCGTGCTCCACGACGTCGAAAGCGGCAAGATTCGCACGCTGGCCGTCGACACGCCCGAACCGTCGGCGTTCTGTCACGAGATCCTCAACGCCAACCCGTACGCGTATCTCGACGACGCGCCGCTCGAGGAACGCCGCACGCGCGCGGTGACGCTGCGCAACACCTCCCGCCTGACGGCCGACGCGTCGAGCCTGCTCGATCCGGCCGCGATTCTCGAAGTCGCCGAATCGTCGTGGCCGCTCGTGCGCGACGCCGACGAGCTGCACGACGCGTTGCTCACGCTGGTCGCGGTGCCGCCGGTCGCCGCGTGGCAAACCTGGTTCGACGAGCTGGTCGCGCAGCACCGCGCGACGACGCTGGACGTCACGGGCACGCCGCTCTGGACGTGCGCGGAACGGCGCGCGCTCACGCGCATGATCTATCCCGACGCGACCGCCGATCCCGAAACACCCGCGGTCAACGGCGTCGCGCTGCCCGAGCAGCCGGATCAAGCCGTGGCCGAGATGCTGCGCGGCTGGCTCGAGTCGAGCGGCCCGGTGACGGTCGGCGAGCTCGCGACGCGCCTCGCGCTCGACCCGCGCATGGTCGAGATGGCGCTGATCCGCATCGAGACGGAAGGCGCGGTGCTGCGCGGCCGCTTCCGCAACGACGTCGAGGAGTGGTGCAATCGCCGCGTGCTGGCGCGCATCCACCGGCTGACGCTGGGCGCGTTGCGGCGCGAGATCGAGCCGGTCGCCACCGCCGACTACGTGCGCTTCCTCTTCCGCTGGCAGCACGTGGCGCCGGCCTCGCGGCTGCACGGCATCGAAGGCACGCTGGCGGTCATCCGGCAACTCGAAGGCTACGAGATTCCGGCTGCGGCATGGGAGACGACCGTGCTGCCGGCGCGCATCGCCGACTACAAGCGCCAGTACTTGGATCAGCTGTGCTATTCGGGCGACGTGATGTGGGGCCGGCTCTCGCCGCATCCGGCGTTCACGCCGTCGAGCGACGGCCGGCAGCGGCGCATTCGACCGACCAAGCTCGCGCCGATCGCGCTCTTCGCGCGCGAACACGCCGCCGAGCTGATCGTCGCGAAGGGTGATGAGTTGCCCGCGCTCTCGCACGCGGCCCGCGAGGTGCTCGAGGAGATCGCGCAGCGCGGCGCACCGTTCTTCGCCGACATCGTGCGCGGCACCAAACGGCTGCCGGCCGAAGTCGAGGAAGCGCTGTGGCAATTGGTCGCCGGCGGCCTCGTGACCGCCGACGGTTTCGACGCGCTGCGCGCGCTCGCCGACCGCAAGCGGCGTCTGGGCGAGCAGGGGCTGCGCGCGCGGCCGCGTTCGTCGGGCGGCCGTTGGTCACGGCTCACCGCGGAGACCGAGCGCATCGACGCGGAGGCGTTCGCGCGCCGCCTGCTCGCGCGCTGGGGCGTGGTGTTCCGCGACGTCGTCGCGCGCGAATCGCTGGCACCGCCGTGGCGCGAGATTCTGGCCGCGCTGCGCCGCATGGAAGCGCGCGGCGAGATTCGCGGCGGCCGGTTCGTCGCCGGCTACGTCGGCGAACAGTACGCGCTGCCCGACGCGATCGATGCGCTACGCGCCGCGCGCCGCAACGGCGCGAACGACGATGACGTCACCGTCGCCGCGTACGATCCGCTCGCGGTCACGAACGGCTTGATGCCGGGCGCCCCGCCGCGCCCGCTGCGCGCGGTATCGTAAACCTGGAAATCGAGTATACCGGCGACGGCGATCTTCCGTCGGCGTTTCGGGTAAGCGATTTCGCAGCGGCCGCCATCGGTGACGCCGGAGCGTCCGTAGCGGAGTTTATCGCCCAGCGTCACGGCTGTGCACCGCGCGTGCGCGTCGACCGGCGATTGGCGTCGATGTGGTTCGGCATGACGGTGCGCCCGCAAGACTGGACGTTGCCCCCGCTGTGGGATCCGGTCGCCGGCGACTATGCGGCGGCCGACGGATGGATTCGCCTGCACACGAACGCGCCGAACCACCGCGCGATCGCGCTGGACGTGCTGGGAGCGCCGTTCGAGAAAGCCGCGGTGGCGGCCGCGGTGGCGCGCTGGAACGCGGATGCGCTGGAAACGGCGATCGTCGAACGCGGCGGCGCAGCTGCGACGATGCGCTCGATCGATGCCTGGCGCGCCCATCCGCAAGGCGCCGCCGTCGCCCGCGAACCGCTCGTGTCTCTCGAACGCCACGCCTCGGACACGCCGGCGGCATGGAACGTGGCACCGGAACGTCCGCTCGACGGGATCCGCGTGCTCGATCTCACGCGCGTCCTCGCCGGACCGGTGGCGACGCGCTTCTTGGCGGGATACGGCGCCGATGTATTGCGCATCGATCCGCTCGATTGGGACGAAGCATCGCTGGCGCCGGAAGTCACGTTGGGCAAGCGCTGCGCGCGGCTCGACCTGCGAACGCGCGCTGGAGTCGCGACGTTCGAAGCGCTGCTGGCGCAGGCCGACGTCGAGATAACGGCCTGGGGCGAAACGCGCCGCCTGCGAGCACCGCTGACGATCGACGGCACACCGATGCATTGGGACCGCCCCGCGGGTCCGCTCGGCTCGTCGTCACCGAGTTGGTAACGCGTCAGCGAGCGAGGGTGTCCTCGCGGCGGTACTGCAGGATGGTGCGCAGGCGCCGGCCGGGTCGCGCGGGGAGGCCGATCGGTCCGCCGTTCACGTGCAACTCGTCGCCCGCAAGGCTAAACGTGCGCTCCTGCTGCGTGCCGAGCCACCCCGGAAACCAGGCGACGTCGACATCCGTACTCCAACGGTCACCCTCGATCCGGTACCTGCCCGAATACGCCATCATGCTGCCGAACAAAGCGGCCGGGTCGTTCCCGGTAGGTTCCTTGTTCATGAGGAACGAGATCATGCGTCCGCCGGGGGCCAGCAGCAAATACCCCAACGGATCGGGTCCGTAGGCATCCTCGACCGCGCCGCTCTCCTCATCCTCGAGACGCGCCGACACCAGACGCCACAGGCCGATCACATCCTCGTTCACGACACGCGCTCGCTGTCGAGCTCCCGCATCTGGTGCGCGCCGTAACGGTCGCCGGCGGCCGCGCCTTTGGGAACGGCGGCTTCGATCGCTGCCAGGTCGGCAGCATCGAGCTTGACGTCGAGCGCGCCCAACGCGTCCGCGAGCTGCGGACGCCTGCGCGAACCGATGAGCGGCACGATGTCGTCGCCCCGATGCAGCACCCACGCGATCGCGATCTGACCGACCGTCGCACCTTTTGCGGCGGCCACGGTTCGCAATGCGCCGGCCAGCGCGAGATTGCGCTCGAGGTTTTCGCCTTGGAAACGCGGCATCGCCGAGCGCGCGTCACGCGCTCGCGTCAGCTCGCCGCCGAAGATGCCGCGCGCGAGCACGCCGTAGGCGGTGATGCCGATGCCGAGCTCCCGGCAGGCCGGCAGGATCGCGTCCTCGATGCCGCGCGTGAAGAGCGAGTATTCGATCTGCAGATCGACGATCGGGTGCACCGCGTTGGCGCGGCGAATCGTCTCGGCCGACACCTCGGAGAGCCCGATGGAACGCACGTACCCGGCCTGCACGAGCTCGGCGATCGCGCCGATCGTCTCCTCGATCGGCACCTGCGGGTCGAGGCGCGCGGGCCGGTACACGTCGACGTAATCCGTTCCCAGCCGCACGAGCGAATACGCCAGGAAATTCCGCACTGCGGCCGGACGCGCATCGTAACCGGTGCCCCACTGGCCGGCCGGACTGCGCATCGCACCGAACTTCACGCTCAGCTGCACGTCCTCGCGTTTGCGGTCGCGCAACGCTTCGGCGATCAGCAGCTCGTTGTGCCCGTTGCCGTAGAAGTCGCCGGTATCGAGCAACGTGACGCCGGCGTCGAGCGCCGCATGAATGCTGGCGATGCTTTCGGCGCGTTCGTCCGGCCCGGGCAAGAAGGACATCGCCATACAGCCGAGGCCCAGGCTCGAGACGGACGGCCCGCTGCGGCCGAGTGTGCGTGAGGAGATCAATTCGGCACTGCTTTCACCGGAACGCCTACCGTGCTGAACGTATTCAGCACCGCGCTGCTCATGATTCCCGTCGTGACCTTGCCGTCCGTGGATACGCCCACGAATTGACCGCTCGACGGCGCGAACTGCTGATTGGACGCGGTCACCGTGACGTCCCCCGAAGCGCACGCGAGACATCCGACCAGCGTCACGCCGTCGACCGCCGCCACCAGACCGGCGCCGGCGCGAACTTCGGTCAGCGAGTTGTTCGTGACGATCTGATACGCTCCGGTGCCGTCCGGTGCGAAGCGCACGTCGAAGCGCAGCGCGCCGTCGTCGAGCGCCAGCGACAAGCGCGGCGAGCCGCCGTCGTAGAACGGACCGACGAACGCCGTCGTGTTTTCGCCCAGCGAAATCAGCGACGAGTCGGGCATGCCCAATACCGCCGCCGAATGCGCGCGCGTCACCGCAAACAGATTGTCCGGCAAGTCGGAGGTTCCGGCGACCGGCGTGAAGTCCGATCCGTCGGCGTGGACCTGATAGCCGACCGTGCCGCGGACGCGCTGCAGTTGTTTGACCCAGTGATCGAGCACGCTGCCGGACTCGACGACCATCAGGCCGGCGAGGAGCACCACGAACACGATGACGAGCCGCATCTAGAACAACCGCAGTTCGCGTTCTTCGCCGACGGTCAGGGTCGCGACGCGCGTGCCCAGCAAGCGGATCGGCACGCCTTGCAGGCCGGAGCGCCGCCAGCACCATTCCGCGGCGGCGAGAATCGTCTCGGCATCGTTGGTCGGCACCGTCAGCGTCGTTTGCTTGCCGGTCACGGTGAAGTTGCTGCGTTTGATCTTGATGCCGACGGTCTGCGCGCGCATGTCGCGCTTCTTCAAACCTTCGCTGAGCTCGGCCGCCTGCTCGCGCAGCAGCGCCAGGATGCGCGCCTCGTCGCGCACGTCGTATTCGAACGTCTCCTCGCTCGAGATCGACTTGCGTTCGCGCGACGGATCGACCTCACGCTCGTCGATGCCGCGCGCCAGATCGCGGTAGAACGTGCCGCCGCGGCCGAAGATGCGATAGCACGCCGCGTCGTCGAGTTGCGCCACGTCGCCGATCGTGCGCACGCCGGCCGCTTCGACGCGCGGCAGCGTTTTCGGGCCGATGCCCCACAGCTGCCCGACGCGCAGCGGCGCGAGGAACGCGCGCTCGGTGCCCGGCGGCACGACGGTCAAGCCGTCGGGCTTATTGGCATCGGAGGCGATCTTCGCAACCATCTTCACCGACGCCACGCCGGCGCTGCAGGTGAGGCCGACCTCGTTGCGCACGCGCGCGCGCACCCGCTCGGCAAATGCGACCGCCGCGTCCAGCGACGCGTTCGGCAGCGCGACGAACGCTTCGTCGAGCGAGAGGCCTTCGACCGCCGCCGCGCCGTCTTCGAATATCTCGAACACGCGGTCCGAGGCTTCGCGGTAGCGTGGGAAGTCGGGCCGCACGACCGTCAGCTGCGGGCACAGCTCGAGCGCGCGGTACAACGGCATCGCCGAACGTACGCCGAACGGCCGCGCTTCGTAGGACGCGGTCAGCACCACGGCCCGCCGGCTCGACCCCGAGATCGCAAGCGGAATCCCGCGCAAGCTCGGATCGTCGCGTTGCGCCACGGACGCATAAAACGCATCGAGGTCGAAGTGCAAGATCACTCCTGCCTCACGACCTCAGCTGAACAGCTGGCGGATGCGCTCCATGTTGCGGACATCGTCGGGTTCCTCGCCCGGGGTCTCGAGGATCGCCGTTTTCCCGCGCACGCCGGCGTGGCCCGCGATCGCACGGA
>JBEKXE010000169.1:0-9386 GCA_049512335.1 Candidatus Lustribacter sp. | reverse complement strand
GCGAGACCGACGTTGCCGCCGCAGAGACGCTGCGCCATGATGCCCGAGCCGACGACGGCGAGCAGCAGGAATGCGGTGCCGACGAACTCCGCAACGGCCGCGCGCACGTTCACCACAGACAAGTGCGTGTTATACGAGTGCCGCTTCGGGAAGCAGCGAGCCGAGGGATGCGGCCAGGCGCGCTCGCGCATCTTCCGCGAGGCGGTAATAGACCCACGTTCCGCGACGCTCCGACGTAACGAGCCCCGCGTCGCGGAGGGTCTTCAGGTGGTGCGAGACCGTCGGCTGGTTCAGGGGCAGCGCCGAGGTGAAGTCGCAGACGCAGACCTCGTCGCCGGCGCGGGCCAGCGTCGCGAGCATCGTGAGCCGGTGGGGATCCCCTAAAGCTTTGAAAAGGGCCGCATCCTCGGCGCGATCCGTACGGTCGACCTCGGCCGGCGGACAGCAGCGTTGCATTGACACATTTCGATATTAGCGACTATATCGACGAATGTCAATGCAAGGCGAATGTGCTATGATGCCGCGATGTCGCGCATCGACGTTCACCACCACTTCGTCCCGCCATCGTATCTGCGCCGGGAGCGCGAGCGCGTTCTCGCGGCGATGGCCCTGAACCCGGAGATTCTCACTGAATGGACGCCGGCGCGGGCGGTCGAGGAGCTCGATCGCCACGACATCGCGCGCGCCCTGGTCTCAATCTCGACGCCCGGGATCTGGTTCGGCGAGCCGGAAGCCGCGCGCACGCTGGCGCGGGAATGCAACGAGTACGCTGCGCAGATGGCGCGCGACCATCCGGGCCGGTTCGGAAATTTCGCCGCGATCCCGCTGCCCGACGTCGAGGGAAGCCTGCGCGAGATCGCGCACGCGTACGACGTCTTGGGCGCCGACGGCGTCGGGATCTTGACCAGTTACGACGACCGCTGGCCCGGCGATGCGGCTTTCGCGCCGGTGTTCGACGAGCTCAACCGGCGCAAGGCGGTCGTCTTCGTGCACCCGACCGCGCCCGCGTGCTGCCGCAACCTCATTCCCGAGGTTCCGGCGCCGATGACGGAGTTCTTGTTCGACACGACGCGCGCGATCACGAGTTTGCTCTTCAGCGGCACCGTCGCGCGCTGCCCCGACATCCGCTTCATCTTCTGCCACGGCGGCGGAACCGTGACGGTCCTCGCGCACCGGATCGGGACGTTCGTCGAACGGCACCCGGAGCGCGCGGCATTCTTTTCGCACGGTCTGCGCGGCGAGCTCCAGCGCTTTTACTACGACCTCGCGAACACGACCAATGAGCCGGCCTTCCGCGCGCTGACGAGCCTGATTCCGGATTCGCAACTGCTCTTCGGAAGCGATTACCCGTATCTTCCGGTTGCCGCGACCAGCGCCGGGTTTCCCGCGCTCGGCCTAGGGGCCGAGACGCTGCGCGCGATCGATCACGATAATGCCGCGCGTCTACTCGGCAGTGGCTAGCTCGCGCTGACGCGGTTCGAGAGCGTCCCCACGCCGTCGACGGTGATGTCGACGACGTCGCCCGGTTTGAGGAAGATCTGCGGATCGCGGCCGAACCCGACGCCGGGCGGCGAGCCGGTCGTGAGGACGTCGCCCGGCTCGAACGGGTACCAGCGCGCAAAGAACGCGATCAGCGCCGGAATCGTGAAGATCAAGTCGGAGGTATTCGCCGACTGCATCGGCTGGCCGTTCAGCGTCGACTTCACGTTCACGTTGTGCGGATCGGGGATCTCGTCTTTCGTCACGATCACCGGACCCATCGGGCAGAACGTCGGCAGCTGTTTCCCCATCCGGTTCATGTCGCGGTCGCCGGGCCACTCGGACTTGCGCGAGATCTCGACCCAATCCCGGGCCGAGACGTCGTTCACGATCGTATAACCCATGATATAGTCCATCGCTTCGGTTTCGGAAACGTTGAAGCACGATGCACCGAAGACGACGGAAAACTCGGCCTCGAAATCGACCATGTTCGGGCACTGCGGCGGCAGCACGATCGGCGCGTCGGTGCCGATGATCGAACCCGTATTCTTGATGAACGCGACCGGCGTGTCGCCGGTGGGCGCGACCCCGCCGCGGCGCATCTCGCCGCGATGGCTGGCGTAGGCGCGGCCGTGCGAGAGCACCATGTTCGGCCGCGGCACGGGTGCCAGCAGACGCACCTCGGAACGCGGCCGCAATGCTCCGGCGGCACGCAACGCCGTTTGCTCGCGGCCGGTCTTCGCGGCGCGTTCGACGATGCTTGCGACGAGTTCGAGCGCCGGTTTTCCCGCGACGAGCAGTTCCCGCATGTCGGTCGGCACCCACTCGGCAATCGGAATGTGCGCGGCGGCCGCGGTGAAGTCGAGCACGTCGCTGCCGATGAGGGCTCCGGTGTGCCCGTGCGGCGGAGCGTCGATGGTGACGAGTTTCATCTTATTCCGTTACTCCAACCTCGATGACCAAGTTGCCGATCTCGTCCACACGGCAGCGGTCGCCGTGCGAGATGACCGTCGTCGACATCACTTCTTCTATAATCGCCGGGCCGAGAATTTCTCCCTGGCCATCGAGTGCGTCGCGCCGATAGACCGGGCAATCGGCGAATCCGGTCCGCTCGAAGTAGACCGGTCGCGTGACGGTTGCCGTACTGCCGCCGGCTGCGCGTTCGGCCGTCAATCGCAGCTCCGGTTGCGGAAGGTGACCGACGACGTGCGTGCGCAGGCTGACGATTTCGACCGGCGCGTTCGCAAACGCGTGCCCGTAGCGGAATTCGTGCAGGTCATCGAAGCGCGCACGGAGCTCGCGCAACACGGCCGCCGAAACTGCGCCCGCCGGCACGTCGACGACCAGCGTGAACTCCTGGCCCGTGTAGCGCATCTCGAGCGACCGGCTGAGCTCGACCTCGCTGCGCGCGAAGCCGGTTGCCGTCATGCTCGCCGCGCCGCGCTCTTCCAGCTCAGCGAACGTCGCTTCCAGTTGCGCCGGCACGAGGTCGTCGAGCCCGCAGACGAAGCTGAGCAAATACTCGTCGCGTGCATCGGCCAACAGCATGCCGACCGCCGAGAAGATCCCCGGATGCGGCGGAATCACGACCCGGCCGATGCCCAGCTCGCGCGCGACCGCCACAGCATGGGCGGGGCCCGCACCGCCGTAAGCAACCAGCACGAAATCGCGCGGATCGTGCCCCTTCTGGACGGTCATGATCCGCACCGCGTGCGCCATGCTCGCATCGGCCACGCGCACGATGCCGAGCGCCGCCTCCAGCACGCCGATGCCGAGGGGTCGCGCGACGACGCGCTCGATCGCCGCCGTCGCACCCTCGGCATCCAACGCGATCTCACCACCGAGAAAGTAGTCCGGGCTGAGGCGGCCGAGCACGACGTTGGCATCGGTGACGGTGGGCTGCTCGCCGCCGCGCCCGTAGCATACCGGCCCCGGCAGCGCGCCGGCGCTGACCGGCCCGACCTTCAGCAGCCCCATCTCATCGAGGTGCGCGATGCTGCCGCCGCCCGAGCCGACCTCGAGGATGTCGATGACCGGCAACTGCAGCGAATGCCCCATCTCCAGCGTGCCGATGATGTAGCCGTCGGCGATCTCGAACTTGCCGTCGCGCACGATGCTGACTTTCGCCGTCGTGCCGCCCATGTCGAAGGCCACGACGTTGTCGAACCCGACCTTGCGGCCGACGTACGCCGCGGCGATCGTGCCGCCGACCGGCCCCGACTCCATCGTGCGCACCGGTTGGCGTTTGGCCGTGCCGATCGGCATCGTGCCGCCGTTGGACTGCATGATCATCGCGACGCCGCGAAAACCGACCGCGTCGAGGTACGTTTCGAGGTTCTCGAAGAACGCCGTCGAGCGTGGGCCGACGTACGCGTTGAGGACGGTCGTCGACGTGCGCTCGAACTCGCGGTACTGGCGGCTCAAGTCGGACGACGCGGTGACGAAGGCGTGCGGCGCGATGCGGGCGACGAGCGATTTGAGCGCGAGCTCGTGCTCGGGGTTGGCATAGGCGTGCAAGAGGCAGATGGCAATCGACTCGACGCCCGCTGCGAGCAATTGCTCGATCGTCGCCGTCGCTTGAGCCGCGTCGAGCTCGCGCAGGACCACGCCGCCGGCGACGATACGTTCGTCGATTTCGCGGCGCAGGCGGCGCGGAACCAACGGCTTCGGCGTGTCGAACATCAGGTCGAACGAGTTGTGGATGTTGCCGCGTCCCAACTCGAGGATGTCGCGGAAACCGCGCGTCGTCAGCAGTCCCGTGACCGCGCCCTTCTCTTCGATAACGGTATTGATCGCGATCGTGTTGCCGTGAAAGAAATGGCTCGTCGTCGCGGGCGCGACGTTCGCTTTCTCGAAGCAGGTGACGATCGCGTCGACGATCCGTCCGGTCGTCGAGGTCTTCGCGATGATCAGCTCGCGCGTGCGATCGTCGTAAGCGGCGAAATCGGTGAACGTTCCCCCGACGTCGGTGGCAACCCGGATCATCGCGCCGCGCGCGCAGCCCGTTCGCTGCGCAGCCGTTCGGTCGCCGCAACGTCGAGTTCGAAATCCGGGCCCTGCAGCACCACGCCGTAATCGCGTTCGGCCGACGCCGCCGACACATACCCCGCGACGACGTCGTCCCGCACTGTGCTCGCCGGCCGTTCCAACGGATCACCGTAGCCGCCGCCGCCGCCGGTCATGAGGTGCACCTGCCAGCCCAGCGGCAGCGGATACCCGATCGTCCGGCCGACCGGCTCCTCGGTGCCGTCGGGCTTCACCGCGTAGGCGACGTTGGGCGCGCCGGGGCCACCGCCCGCGATGCCCCACGGCAAGCACTTCGAACGGATCATCGGGTTGCGCATGCGACCGTCGATCGACGCCGCCGCTCGGATCTCGATGCCCATGCCGCCGCGAAATTTTCCCGCGCCGGCCGAGTCTTCGCGCAACGCGTACTTCTCGAACAGGATCGGGAACTTGATCTCGTTGACCTCGACCGGCATCGAGTGTTCGTCACCTTGCTGGATCGCGCAGCGCGGTGCCGGCCCATCGCGAAACGGCCGCGCACCGTGGCCGCCGATATGCGGTAAGGCGATCGTGAAATACTTGCGTTTGCGCTCGTCGAAGCCGGTCACGCCGACGCCGCGCGCATCACCCCGGGTAGCCGCGGTGATCCGCTCCGGAATCGCATCGGAGAGGGCCTTGAAGATCGTATCGATGATCGTCGGAAACGGGATCGCCCAGTTGTAGAGCGCGGCGCCGGGCCGCGCGTTGAGGATCTTGCCTTCGGGACACACGACGTCGAGCGGCCGGAAGCAGCCTTCGTTCGACACCAGGTGCGGCGTGGTGAGGCACTTGAACGCGATGCGCGCGACGTTCATCGCGCCGCCGTAGTAGCCGCTGTTCAGCGACCCTTTGACTTGGTCGGCGATTTCCGAGAAGTCGATCGTCATGTCGTCGCCGCGCACCACGACGCGCACGCGGATCGGCACCGGCTTGTCGAACTCCACGCCGTCGTTGTCGAGGAATGATTCGGCGTGGTACTCGCCGTCGGGGATCGAGCGCACCATCTTGCGCGCCGCGGTTTCGGAGAGATCCCAGAAGGTGCGCACCGCCTCGCGCACGTCGGCGATGCCGTATTTGTCGACCAAACTCTGGAGCCGGCGCAAGCCCAGCTTCGCGACCGCGATCTGGGCGTTGAGGTCCCCCAAGACCAGCTCGGGAAAACGCGTGTTCTTTGCAATGATGCGCAGTACGTCGGGGTTGGGACGGCCGGCGCGATAGACCTTGACGGCGTCGTACTGGATGCCTTCTTGGAAAATGTCGGTGGAGTTCGGCGACGAGCCGACCGTGGCACCGCCGACGTCTTGCCAATGCGCCCGAATGCACGCGTAGCCGATCGTCTCACCGTCGATCACGAGCGGGCTGAACACCGTCACGTTGTTGAGGTGCTGGCCCTGCGAGTCCGGATCGTTGGTGGCGACGATGTCGCCCGCCAGGATGCCTTCGTCACCGATCGTATCGATGGCGGCTTTGACCGTAAAGCCGAGGTCGGCCGTAAACGCCGGATGCGTGAACCGCGACTGCGTCATGATTCGTCCGTCCGGATCGATGAACCCGACGGCGTAATCGCGGACTTCGTAGTTCATGTAGCTGTACGACGTCCGCCAGAAATTGTTGCTCATCTCGTCGGCGTAGGCCAGCAGGGAAGCGTTGATCAGCTCGAGCGTTATCGGGTCCATGGAACGAGGGCGCTTTCCGCGCGGGACAACGCTCAGCCTCGTTGTGCCGAACAGGACGCGAGTCCAGTGGCGGTCCCCATATCAAAGCGCAGCACCTCTTCGTGCACGAGCGGACAGTCGTACGCAAGGCGGTAGGATCGCGGTAAGCCGGCCGTGAGGATGCGCAAACCCGCGGCCGTGCGCGGATCGTCAGTCCAACCGACCAGGAACCAGATGCGCCCGGAACCTCTTACCGCCACGCCGCTACCGACCCCGAACTTATCCGATTGCGTCGTATTCGACATCTTGAGCGGAAACGGCGACGACGCCGGAAACAGGATGACCGGAGCATCCGCCGTTTTCAAACGCTGCAGGTAATACTCGTAGGGGAGCATTCCGTACGAGGGATAGACGACGATTTGATCGCCGGGCACGGTGCCGGCGAAAATGATCTCGCTGGCAACACCCCAATTCTGGGCCGCTTGCAGGTGCCGCGGCAGAACGAAAACGAGCTGCAACGCGACCAACGCGCCGATCAACGCCGGATACAGCGGCAGCCGGGTGACGATGATCGCCAGCGCCACGATGTATGCCGGCCAGGCTTCGACGAGGTAGCGATCGAGGTAGACCGGCTTGGCCAACAGCGACTCGACAAACACGAGCAGCGGCGGCACCACCGCCGTGATCAGTAGAAACCGCGCCGGCTCGCCGAGGCTGACGCGCTCGCCTTTGCGCAAGCGCAGTCCGATCATAGCCGCAAGCAGCAGCAGGTCGATCATGACGAACTCGCGCGACCCGGAAAACCACTGCCAGGTGTCGCTGAGCGTGCGCCACGTCGGTCGCGGAATGTACACGTTGACGCCCGTGTAGTGGGCGAGGAGGATCACCAGCGGCGCGGTCGAGAGAGCGATCGCGAACACCGACCAGGCTAAGCCGGAGCGCAGCAGCGCCGGTCGCGCGGTCAAAGCCCATAGCACGTGCGCGACCACGAGCCACAGCAGGAACAAGTGCGCGTAGCAACCGGCACCGGTGAACAGCACGTACACCACCCAGCGCCCGGAGACCGGTCGCTCGGCGGCGCGCAGAAATGCGAGCGACGACAACGCCGCGAGCATCACGAGTAACGCATACGGGCGAGCCTGCCGCCCGAGATCCCAGAGCAACGGGCTCGCCGCGGCAAGAATCCCGGCCGCAATGCCGGCCTTCGTATCCGCAAGCCGCCGAGCCAGAAATGCCAGGGCTACAACCGCTCCCGCAGCGCACGCCACGGAAAACGATCGCAGGACGGCTTCGCTGCTCCCCAAGTGCATCCACAGATGCATCCACGCGTAATAGGCGCCGAAGAACGCATCGCTCAGTTGCAATGCCGCAAACAGGTGCGGTGCATCCAAGCTTGCATACGTGACCGTCGCGGCCTCGTCGAACGTGAGGCCGCCGCTGCCAAGCCGAAATGACTCCAGCGCAATGCAAAACGCCGCCGTCACCGCGACAGCGCCCACAAAAGCCCGATCTCGCATCAATATTGACACTGCGTGTCCGGATTCGGCGCCGGCGCATCCCATGCGAGCGGACCGCGGGCATCCTCACCTGGGACGTACGTCCGCCACCCGCACTCGGTGAAGAGGGTAACTGCCGGCAATGCCGCAGCGCGAATAAAATGGCAAGACGAAGCGCGCGGGTGGTCGTGCAACAACTTCTTGACGCGATGGCTGACACCGTGCGTGACTACCCTCCCGAAGTTGGGCGAACCGGCGCGACGGTCGACGAACTCATAGGGGGAACAGCGTTCTTCCCGGGCGGCTGCGGCCTTTGGCGCGGGAAAGAGCCCGGCGGTCCAATGCCGGAGCACTTCCCCGAAGCGCCGATCATGCTGGTAGCTCACAACTTCGACAGCATCCGGGCCCACCAAAAGAATCGGATAGGGGAAGCCCACACGCTGTTCTGGCGCAACCTGCTCGCGTATCTAGACGGCGCGCAGATTGATCCGGCCGACGTGTTCTTCACAAACGCATTGATGGGCTGCAAGCCTGGAAGTGCAACGGGGAAAATGCCGAGCGTCCCTCGCTACGAAGACCAGTGCCGGGAACTCTTGCGCAAGCAAATCGAGATTGTGCGGCCTCGGATCACTATCGCTCTCGGCCAGGACGCGCTCGTTCGGCTGCGACAAGTGAACCCTGTTGCCCAAGGCCTCATGCACCCCTCGGCGTTGCAATATCTCCCCATTGGCGATCGGAGGGAACGCATCAAAGAGCAGGCGGCACGACTTGCCGAACTGATCCAAACATGAGCGGGATGACACGCTGCGCCGTCCTTCTCGCATTACTCGCACTCGCGCTCACGTCCGCGAATGCTTCATCCGTTGCACCGGGTGCGTTTGATCCCGCGGCAACCGTCAGCGTATTGTGCGCACCTGGCTATGCACCGGCGCATCGCCTGGTCTCCCGATCAACGAAAACCAAGATCTTCGTCCGCGACGGGGTCCCAGCGGCCGCACGTCGCGGTTGGGTCATCGACCACTACATTCCGCTCGAACTCGGCGGCACGAACGTCGACGCCAACTTGGCCGCACAGCCCAAAGACGAGGCACACCGGAAAGACCTGGACGAAGATCGGCTGCACGAGGCGGTGTGTTCCGGATCGATGACGCTAGCTGCGGCGCGCGCGGAGATGACCCATCACTGGAGGCGATAAGGCCGAAAAGCCCGTTCGAAGGCTCAGAGGGCCGCAAATGGCGATCTCCGATGGCAACCGAATGGCGACCACCGGTGATAAGAGACCAACATTTCCTCGTAAAAACCCGAAAACCCGAGGAGAGAGTGGGATTCGAACCCACGGAGCCCGTTAAGGCTCTGCGGTTTTCAAGACCGCTGCATTAAACCGCTCTGCCATCTCTCCGTGTCGGGAGAACCCTCATTAATTTGGCGGGCTGCTCGAACCTGTTCACCCGGCTTGGCCTTAGCCTTTAGGCTTGGGCATCGGGAGCGGTCCGGCATCCCCATGATCCCCGGCGTGAACGTGATGCAGCAGTGCCTAGCCGGTCCTAGCCGGCGCCAACGTCTTGAATTCCACGTCGAGCCTCGTGCCGGGCGCGGCACTCTTGGTCGGCAGCATCCACGTCGGCTCCGGAACCGTGCGCGCGCCCGCGAGCGTGAACGTTGCCGCGAGCGAGATGAGGAACGGCGCGCACTGCTCTCGCCGCGTACAGCT
>JBEKXE010000168.1:0-9399 GCA_049512335.1 Candidatus Lustribacter sp. | reverse complement strand
CCACTTCGCGGACGTCGTCCTTGAAGCGCCGTAGCGATTCGAGCTCGCCGTCCCACACCATGGCCGAGTCACGGATGACGCGCACCTTGGCGTTGCGGACGAGCTTGCCGGATTGCACGTAGCAACCGGCGATCGCGCCGACCTTGGAGACCTTGAAGATCTCGCGCACTTCGGCGCGGCCCAGGATGATCTCGCGGAACTTCGGCGCGAGCATCCCGACCATGGCTTTCTTGAGGTCGTTTTCGACGTCGTAGATGACCTGGTAGAAGCGCAGATCGACTTGCTCGGAATCCGCTTGGCGTTTGACCGACTCGTCGGGCCGGATGTTGAACCCGATGAGCACGGCGTTGGACGCCGACGCGAGGTTGACGTCGTTGGGCGTGATGCCGCCGACGCCGGCCAGGATGACGCGGATGTCGACTTCGGCGTTCGAGAGCGATTCGACGCGGGCGCGCAGCGCTTCGACCGAACCTTGGCCTTCGGCCTTGAGGATCAGGTTGAGCGTCTTTTGTCCGCCGTCGGCCGGCATCGCCATGAACGTTTCGAGCGAGACGCGTTGACCCGACGACGCGGCGATGCGAACGTCGCGGCGTTTGGTCGTGCGTTTGGCGGCCGCTTCGCGCGCCGCGCGTTCGTCGGAGACGACCATCAGCGTGTCGCCGGCCGCCGGAACGTCGGAGAGGCCCATGATTTCCACCGGCACCGAAGGCCCGGCCTTCTTGACCTGTTTGCCCTTGTCGTCGGTGAGCGCGCGAATCTTGCCGTAGGCGGAGCCGACGACGACGACGTCGCCGATGCGCAGCGTGCCGTTTTGCACGAGCACGGTGGCGATGGCGCCGCGGCCGCGGTCGAGCGCCGATTCGATCACGACGCCCGTCGCGCGGCGCATCTTGTTGGCTTTGAGCTCGCGCAGATCGGCTTCGAGCAGCACGGTTTCGAGCAGCTTGTCGATGCCGTCGCCGGTGCGGGCCGAGACCGGCACCATTTCGATCTTGCCGCCCCATTCGACCGGTTGCAGGCCTTCTTCGGTCAGCTGTTGCTTGACGCGATCGGGTTGGGCATCTTCCTTGTCCATCTTGTTGATCGCCACGACGATCGGGACTTTGGCCGCCCGGATATGCGCGATCGCTTCTTTGGTCTGCGGCATCACGCCGTCGTCGGCCGCAACCACCAGGATCGCGACGTCGGTGACCTTCGCGCCGCGCGCGCGCATGGCGGTGAACGCCTCGTGACCGGGCGTATCGATGAAGGTGATCTTGCGATCGTCTTTTTCGACCGTGTAGGCGCCGATCTTCTGCGTGATACCGCCGGCTTCGCCCGCGGCAACGTTGGCGAAACGGATCTTGTCGAGCAGCGAGGTCTTGCCGTGGTCGACGTGACCGAGCACGGTGACGACCGGCGGCCGCGGCGAGAGCAGCTCGGGCTTGTCTTCTTCTTGCTCGACGACGACTTCATCGCCGGCTTCCTTGACGATGGCGTTGAACCCGAACTTGCGCGCGACGGCGATGGCCTGTTCGCTCGAAATGTTCTGGTTGATCGTCGCCATGGTGCCCATGCGGAAGAGTTCCTTGATGACGTCCGCAGCGTTCACGATCATCGAGGTCGCGAGTTCTTGCACGGTGAGAACGTCGGGGATCTCGATCGACTCGAGCTTGGTCGGCGCCGGTTGGATGACGCCGTCGATCATGCGACCGCCCTTGCGCTGACGCTGCTTCTCGAGCAGCATCTCGGTCTCGCGGTCCTTCTTCGATTCGTCGCGATCGCGCGCGCTCGGGCGCTGGCCGGGACGGCCGCCGCCGGACGGACCGGAGCTGGGGCTCGGGCCCTGGCCCGGATTCATCGGAACGCCGGGGCCGGTGCGCGGGATGAACGGCCGCGGCGGCGCGGTGCCGCCCGGGAGCGGGCGGAACGGACCGTTGCCGGCCGGCCGGCGCACCGGTGCGCCGTTGGGCGGGGCGCCGGGCGCCTGGCCCGGACGCGGCGGCTGGTAGCCCTGACCGGGCACGCCCATGCCGGGACGCGGCGCTACGCCGGGCCGGCCGGGGATCCCGCCGGTGCCGCTGGGTGAGGCGGAGCTGGGCGCCTGCGGCGGCACGGGCCGGGGCTGCGCGATCGACGACTGACCGGCCGGAACGGGCCGCAGCTGCGGCACCGTATCGGCCGGCGAAAACGGACGGCGCGGCGGCGCCATCGGGCCGGCGGCCGGCCGGAGCGGCGCGCCCGGAGCCGGACGGGGGGCCGGAGAGCTGGGGAGCGGGCGGACCGGCGCGCTGGGCGCGGCGGCGGTACCCGGTTCCTCGGGCGGGGCCGCGGGGGCCGCGGCGGCGACGGCCGGTTCAGCTTCAGCCGGCGCCGCGGCGGGGGCAGCCTTGGGCGCGCGGCGCGGCGCGGCCGGGACCGGGCGGAGGGCCGGAACCGGTTCGGCGACCGCGGCGACGGGCGGCGGAGCCGGCGGGGGCGCTGCTGCTGCGACCGGCGCTGCGGCGACCGGCGCTGCGGCGGGAGCCGCAGGCGGCGCTGCGGCGGCCTTAGCGGCGGCCGGCGCGGCCTTGGGAGCCGCCTTGGCGGCGCCTTTGAGCTGGGCGCGGAGCAGGTCGGCGACCTTCGGTTCGACGACGCTCAGCTGACTTTTCGCCTCGAGACCCAGACGCCCGAAGAGCGCCATGAGGTCCTTCGACGACATGTTGAGCTCCTTGGCGAGCTCGAAAATCCGTACCTTACCGGTTGCCATAGTGTCCTTTATCGTAACTCGGCTGCGCCCGAAAAGGCTGCAGCCGACTCCCTCAATCGCTCATGTGTGTGTCCTGATGTTCGTAGTGCGTGATCGCAAACGCGCCGAGACCGGGAAATCGTTTGTTCTTGATGACTGCCCCCGCACACTGCGTCCCGCAGAGATAAACCCCGCGACCCTCGCTGCGGCGGGCGCCGTCGGCCGTCCAGCGGTCGCCGCGCCGGACGAAGCGCGACAGCAGCCGCTGCTCGCGCCGTGTCCGGCACCCCACGCACGTCCGCGTCGGCGTAGCCATTTACTCGCTGCCGAACTGCTCCCGCTTGAACTCCTCGAGCCGGCGCAGCAGTTCTTCGTCGATGGTCAACGCGGTCTCGCCTTCTTCCGCTTCGGTCACGCCTTCCTCCGCCGGCGCTTCCGCGGCGTACTCCTCGACCGGTACAGCCTCGCGCTCGGCAAGATAGCGGGCCCGCGCCTCGGCGGCCTCGGAGTCGCTCGTGATGTCGAGACGCCAGCCGGTGAGCCGCGCGGCAAGCCGGACGTTCTGGCCTTCGCGGCCGATCGCCAGCGACAGCTGGTGGTCGGGAACCGTCACCAGCGCGATCCCGTCGTCCTCGAAGAGCTCGACCGCGAGCACTTTGGCCGGCGCGAGGGCGTTCGAGATGAAGGTTTGCAGGTCGGGGGCGTAGCGGATGACGTCGATTTTTTCGCCGCGCAGCTCGTCGGAGACGTTGGCGATGCGGCTCGATTTCGGCCCCAAACACGCGCCGACCGCGTCGATCTCCGGCCGCTTCGAGTACACGGCCACCTTCGTGCGCGAACCGGGTTCGCGAGCGATGGCCATGATCTCGACGATGTCGTCCTGGATCTCCGGCACCTGAAACTCGATCAGGCGCTGCACGAGCCCTTCGGCGGCGCGCGAGAGCACGACCAGCGGACCTTTGTTCGTCTTGCGCACGTCGAGGACGTAGGCGCGAATGCGGTCGTTGATGCGGAAGTTCTCGCGCGGCACTTGCTCGGAGAACGGCAGCAGCGCCTCGTTCTTATTGTCGAGCAGCACGTACATGTTGCGCTGCTCGTAACGCTGCACCGAACCCATCACGATGTCGTGCAGCTTGGCGGAATACGTGTTGTACACCGTGTCGCGCTCGGCTTCACGGATGCGTTGGACGATCACTTGCTTCGCGGTCTGTGCGGCGATGCGGCCGAAGTCTTTCGGCGTGACTTCCTTGTCGAAGAAGTCGCCGGCTTCGTATTTCGATCCGGCTTCGGCCTTGGAGATCTCGAGCTTGGGATCGGTGACCTCGCCCTCGACGACGTTGCGGCGGTGATACACCTTGTAGTCGCCGGTTTGCCGGTCGATCGAAACGATCGCGTTTGCATCGGGGCCGAAGTTTCGCTTGTAGGCTGAAATCAACGCCGATTCGAGCGCTTCGAGCAAACTCTCGAAGCTGATGTTCCGTTCGTTTTCGATCTCGCGGAGGGCCGCGATCATCTCTGCATTCATAGCCTTGCTCGTGTCCTGACACAACAGAAGCGCGGGCAGCTGCCCACGCTTCTCGCGTACTCCGGCTAATTATGGCATGCCGGGCCCGGTTTGGCAAGGCGAGGTGGCCTCAGGGCGGCCGACCGGCCGGTTATGGGGGGGCGTCCGCGGGCGCCTTCAGTCCCGCTTTTTCTCGCGCTTCGCGCGCTGCAGATCGGCGCGGATGTCGTACTCGAGGTTTGCGGACCGGATGGCGGCCAGGGGAATCGGCAGCTCGGTCTCGTCCTTCGCGCCGCCGCGCAGGATCACGTTGCTGCCGCGCAAGCCGGCCAGCACGCCGCGGTGCGTTTTGGCGTTGCCGATCGCGAGGGTCGTGACGATCTTCGCGCGGCGCCCTTCGAACCGCTCGTAGTCGGCCGGCTTGACGAGCGGCCGGTCGAGGCCCGCCGAGCTCACCTCGAGCGTGTATTCCTCGGGAAAGGCATCGAGGGCGACGTTGATGCGCGCGGCGATCCGCTCGCACGTGACGATGTCGACGCCGCCTTCGCGGTCGACGACGAGCGTCAGGGCGGTCGTGCGTCCCGGACGCACGCTGCTGGTAACGATCTCGATCGAGCGAAACGGCGCTTCGTGCGGCAGTGCGTGAACGACGCGCTCGAACGCCTCGCCCAGATTCGTGCCGTCCGTGGACTGCTGCATGCCGGCGCCCTTCTACGGGCGGCGGCGTGGGACCGGCGCCTTGAGGCTGCCGGGCTCGACTTTGATCATGTCCGCCGTATCGCAGGCGACGTCGATCGTGTCGAGTTCCGGTTTCTCGTCGCGCAACGGGCCCGGCAGCGTCACGGCGCCCGGCTTCGAAACGTCGACCGGCGCCTCGGCGCCGCGCAGCGGATGCTCGGTGATGCGGAAGGCGTGACAGATCTCGTGTCCGAGCACCACGACGTGCGTGCGTTCGTAGACGTACGCGACCGAATCGGCGTGCGCGAGCGTGCGCGTCGTGTAGATCAAACCGAACGTCTTCGCCAGGATCTCGGGCGGCGGCGCGAGCGAGGCCTCGTAGGCGTCCAACACGCGGTTGGCGGTGTAGCCGCTGCCGAGGTCGACGGGTCGCATGCCGGCCGTCGGTTTGGTCGGCAGCGCGGCGCGCAAGCGGTCGTTGAGGCTCCCGAGCCCGGCGGCCGCCGGCGTCGGCGCCGGCGAGGGCGTCGCGGTGGGAGCGGTCAGCGCCACCGCGACGTGCACCGGCGCCGGCAGCGGGGTCGCGGGCACGGCGATGCGCGCCGGTGCGGGGCTCGTTCGCGCGACCGCCGCCGGAGGGCCCGCGGCCGAGGCGGCCGGCCGCGGCGTGCCCCGTTCGGCTACGGCCGTGGCGAGCGGGGTCGGACGTTGGGTCGGCGCGGCGGTCGGCGGCGCGGTGGGCGCGACGGTCGGGCGCGCCGTCGGCGCCGCCGTCGGGACGAGGGTCGGCTCCGCGGTCGGTTCGGGCGTCGGACGCACCGTGGGCTCCGGGGTCGGCCGGACGGTCGGTGCGGGGGTTGGGCGCAACGTCGGCTCCGGGGTCGGCGGCAGCGTCGGCTCGACGGTGGGACGCGCCGCCGGGACCGCGGTCGGAGGCACGGTGGGCGCGACGGTCGGCCGCACGGTCGGCGCGACGGTCGGGCGAACCGTCGGCACCGGCAGCGGCGGCTGCGCGAGCGCGACCGGCGGCGGCGGCGGCGGTTCGGGCGTCGCCACGGGCACGATGCGGGCCAGCTCGCGGGACGGCGGCGGCTTGGGCGGCGCAGTCCGCGCGACGATCGGCCGCGGGCGCGGCGGGGCGGGAACCGGCGGCCGCACGATGCTCGGCAGCGGCGGCCGAACGGCCCGCGGCGGCGGCGACACAAGCGGGGGCGCGGTCTCCGTGCGTACGATGATCTGCGTGTCGGCGACGACCGATTCGGAGGTACCGCCTTCGGTCAGCGAGCGCAACACGAACAGCGCCAGTAGCCAGAGCGCGACCGCGTGAATGAGAATCGAGCACAGGTACGCTACAGCGAATCGCCGCCGGTCGCCGGCCACGTTGGACGGAATTTTGTTGCGAACGCAGGACCGCCTTCGCACTCCTCTCAAGTCGGATCAGCGTGCTCTCCCGCATGACCAAACGTACGAAGATCGTCGCGACGATCGGCCCCGCATCGCGCGACCCGCAGATGCTGCGCGAGCTGTTCCTCGCCGGCGTCAACGTGGCCCGGCTGAATTTTTCGCACGGCACGCACGCCGAACATGCGACGGTCATCGCCGACGTGCGCAAGATCGCCGCGGAGCTCGGGATGCACGTCGCGGTGCTGCAAGATTTGCCCGGGCCGAAGGTTCGCACCGGCCCGCTCGCCGGCGGCGCCCCGTCGGTGCTGCTCGCCAACGGCGCACCCTTCACCTTGACGACCGAAGCGGTTGCCGGGACGAGCGAACGCGTCGGCGTTTCGTATGCGGGCCTCGCGCACGATGTCGACGCCGGCAAGCTCATCTATCTGGCCGACGGCGCGATCGCACTGCGCATCGAATCGATCGACGGCAACGACGTGCACACCCGCGTCGAGAACGGCGGCGCGCTGCGGCCGATGCAGGGGATCAACTATCCCGACGGCACGCTCGCGCTCGACGCGGTGACGGACACGGATCTCGAGCACCTCGCGTTCGGCCTCGAAGCCGGGGTCGACTGGGTCGGGGTCTCGTTCGTACGCAGCGCGGCCGACATCCACCGCGTGCGCGCGTTCATGGACGGCCGCGGCAAACGCGTCCCGATCATGGCCAAGATCGAGAAGCACGAAGCGCTCGAGGACATCGACGCCATCGTGCTCGCCGCCGACGGCATCATGGTCGCGCGCGGCGATCTCGGCATCGAGGTGCGCCTCGAAGACGTGCCGCTGATCCAGAAGGACCTCATCGCACGCGCCAACCGGGCCTCGAAACCGGTCGTCACCGCCACGCAGATGCTCGAGTCGATGATCTCGAACGCGCGTCCGACGCGCGCGGAAGCGACCGACGTGGCCAACGCGATCCTCGACGGCACCGACGCGGTGATGCTGAGCGGCGAAACCGCGCGCGGCGACTTTCCGCTCGAAGCGGTCCGCACGATGGCCACGATTGCCGCCGCCGTGGAGAAACAGTATCCGCACGGCCGCTTCCACCGCCGTCATCAGAACGAAGTGGATCTCCGGGCCAGCGACGACATCGGAACGACCATCGCCGAGGCCGCCGCCAGCGGCGCCGAACGGCTCAAGCTCGAGCTGATCGTCACCGGGACGACGACCGGCAACACGGCGCGCTACATCTCGTCGTTCCGGCCGAAGGCGAAGATCATCGGGCTCACGCCGCTACCGGAGGTGGCGCGCCAGATGGTGATGATCTGGGGCGTCGAGTCGGTGCTCGTGCAGCCCTATCGTTATTTGGAAACCCTGATCGAGATCGCCGAACAGCGCGTCGTCGCCGACGGCCTCGCCAAATCGGGCGAAACGATCGTCATCACGAGCGGCATGCCCGTCGGCGCCGGCGGCACCAACGTCCTGAAGATTCACCGCCTGCCGTAATGCTTCTGATATGTTGCCGGTGCCGGGGTCTCCCCCGGCGCCGGCCGAAGATGGTCGGCCCGATCGGTGACACCGGGGAGCCCTTGGGCTGGAAGCCTGTTAGTTAGATTGGTGCCCGATCGGATCTGAGCGGTTGGAGATCGGACGGAATCGAGGGCCAGCTTCGAGCGGAGCCCGTATGTGTCAGGAAGATCGAGGACCGCGAGCACGAGGAGCGGAGATGATCGCCCTGGGCATCGACGTCGGCAAAGCCGACTTCCATTGTGCACTCGTCGACGAGTCGGGAAAGCCTCGATTCAACAGCTTTCCGAACTCTCGAACGGGATTCGAGCGGCTGACGAAATGGCTGCAGAATCGTAGCATCGATCGGGTTCACGCGTGCATGGAATCCACCGGTGGTTGGAGTGAGGAACTAGGGGCCTATCTGCACGACCTTGGTCATCTCGTGAGTATCGTCAACCCGCTTGCGATTCGGGCATTCGGTCAGAGTGAGCTCTCGCGAACGAAGACCGATAAAGCTGATGCAGCGCTGATCGGTCGGTACTGTTTGGCGATGCGACCGGCACAATGGGAACCCCCGTCGCCGGCGCAAAGACGCTTACAGCGCTTGGTTCGGCGACGCTCTGCCCTTGTTGAAATGCGCGTTCAGGAAGACAATCGGCTGCAGGCACCGGGTAGCGATGATGTGCGATCTTCGATCGAGGGCACGATCGCATTTCTTGAAGCTCAGATCGTGGCGATCGATGAGGAGATCCGCTCATTGATCGACGGCGATCCGACGCTGCGTGGCAAGCGCGAGCTGCTGCAGAGCATACCGGGCATTGGAGAGCGGGTCTCGACCGGGTTGCTCGGCGAGATCCCAAAGCTCGAGGAATTCCGCAGCGGCAAGGCGCTTGCGGCCTTCGTCGGGCTCTGCCCGCGCGAGTACCGCTCCGGATCATCCGTTTCAGCATCGTGGCTCTCAAAAGTGGGCAACTCGCACGTACGCAAGCTGCTCTTTCTCCCGGCGATCACGGCATGCCGCTTCAACCCTGTCCTCATGATCTTTGCGCGTCGATTGCGTGAGCGCGGCAAACGCCCCAAACAAATCATCGCAGCTGTGATGCGGCGCCTCTTGGTCATCGCCTACGGCGTGCTGAAGTCCGGTCGTCCCTTCGATCCTACGCTGGCTCTTGACGGCCAACACGGAATCTAACTACTCCTTGTAACCCTGAGCTTGACGAAGGGTGTGCGCGTCGATGCGGTCGATGAGGACTTTGCCGAAGATCGACTGATCGCGTTTGCGGTAGCCGGCTTGCATCGACTGCTCGAAGCATTGCAGGTTGGCGGCGGTTTGCGCCACCGGCACGTCGAGCGCGCGGGCGAACGCTTGCGCGAGGAAGAGATCCTTCGCCATCCACTCGGTCGCGAAGCCCGGGCGCCAGTCGTTCGACGCCGGGCCGTTGGGTTGGATGCCGGGCACCGGCACGCGCTGCTGGATCGCGACGCAGTTTGCGGTCGAGACCGCGAACACGTCGGTCGCGAGCTTCGCGTCGACGCCGGCCGCGTGCAGGATCGCATACGCTTCGGCGAGGGCGATCGTCTGCGCGCCGGCGATCATCTGGTTGCAGAGCTTGAGC
>JBEKXE010000167.1:0-9462 GCA_049512335.1 Candidatus Lustribacter sp. | reverse complement strand
GTCGTCGAGCAGCGCGACGGGCGTCCAAAAATGCCGCAAGTACCGGCCCGTGATCGTGGCAGGGCCGGTCTTGGCGAAATCGAGCGGCCCGCTCGTACTTACCACACGCTCAACGATCGACATGTCAACGATGCTCCAAGGCCTCGCGTTGGAATTCGCTTCCCCTTTGCTAGACCAGTCCGATGCACCCTGCAAAGACCGCAGCGGCGCGGCGCAATCGAGCTGAGGGAGGACGCCCCCATAAAGCGACCCTAACATGCCTGTTCAACTGCAGATGAGTTTGTTATGCTGGTTGTATGAAGACGGTTGGGATCTTGGGTGCCAAGACATGGCTAGTCGAGCTCGTTCGGGACGCGGAAGGCGGCACGAGCACAACGATTCTGCGCAATGGTAAGCCAGTGGCGCGGATTGTTCCAATCGAACACTCAACGTCGCGCGTATTCGGCTTCGACGACGGTCTGGGCTACATTTCCGACAATTTCGATGCTCCACTCCCGTCCGAGTTGTTGAAGGCGTTCTACGGCGGCCGAAGCACCTCGTTTCCTAGCTGCTGATTGGGTCCCGATCCACCCAGTTAGGCCTTATGGAGTGCCGGCAATGTTAGGATAGCGTCAACGTCGATCTCGATGCCGATTGCCTGGCCTGCGTCATCGTAGTCAACGACGACTCCGGTCGAAACTTCCTCGGATTCTGCCGACGCATCGGCGCCTTCAACCAGCTCCACGTAAATCATCCGTTCGTCCGGGTAGGTGTCCACTTTCATCGTATTCTCCGCGCATTCCGATCCAGGAACGCGTTCAGGACCGTAATCCCATCCTCAAGCGTAACAACGCGCATCACCTTGCCACCGAGTTCCGGTATCGCGCGCCACGATCGAATCCGGCCGGACGGTTCAATCTCTTGCCGATCCGGTGCTTCTAGGACGTATGCGATGCGCTCGTCGGTTGCGTACGGTCGCTTTAGCTGGACGATCCGCCGGAAATAGGGAGTTGCTTGTAGCACGCAGGACCACTGCGCAGCAGCGATCGCTCCACAAGGGCGTTAGCCGTCTACACCGGGGGGCGCCGCCTGAGTACCCGATCGTGGCGGTCCCTCGACAAGCTCGGGATGACAGATTGACCTTCACGATGACAGCAAGCCTTTAGCGCACGGCTCCGGCGGGGCCGCTGATGGCGGTGAATTCCTTGCTGGTGGGGTTCCATTGGGTGATGACGCACGAATCGGGACCGATGCCGCGTTGCGGGTATTTCGCGAAATCGTAGATGCCGTTGATGCCGGCCCAGTTGTGCTGCGAGACGATCCACGCGCGCAGCTGATCGGCGGTGGCGTTCCAGCCGATGGCGGCGTAAGCATCGAGCAAGAGTTTCGTCGGGTCCCAGGAGAGCGCGCCGGGGAGATCCGGCTTGTTGCCCGTTTTCGCGTAGGCCGTCGTGAACACGTTTTCCGCGGCTTTCACGCCGGCCGGCGACGACGCGAGCGGCGTGATGCCGAGGATGCCGGGGAAGAGCAGCGTCTTGGGGACGAACGCGGCGTAGCCTTCGAGCTGCGCGTGCACCATGTTGGCGTTGCCGGCCATGATCGGCACGTCGAGACCCACTTCGTGCACGCTTTGCAGCGCGACGCCGAGGCCCGTGCCGGCGGTCCATATGACCACCGCTTGCGGATTCGCGGCTTTGATGCGCGCGATCTGCGCGGTCACGCTGAGGTCGGTCGTCGCGAAGTGCTCGCGGCCCACCAGATGCAGGCCGCTGTTCACCGGCAAGGCCAGCGCCTTATCGAAGTTTTCCTCGAAGTCCTGACCGCTCGCGTCGGTCGAGCTGATGATCGCGAGGCGCGTCCAGTTTTTGCCGCGGAAGTAGTTGGCGATCGACAGTGCCATCGAGTCGCTGCCGACGCCGCCGCTGAACATGAACGAACCCGCCGGCGGATGCACGCCCGGCGAGAAGCACGACACGACCGGGCCGTTCGTGATCAGCGGCGCGAGCGCGCTGCACTCGGCGGTGAACGTCGGGCCAAAGGTCGCCGCCACGTGCTGGCTGATCAGCCCGTTCATGAGTTGCACGGCCGTCGACGGGCTTGTCGTCGTATCTTGCAGCGCGAGGTGCAGTTTGCGCCCGCGGATCCCGCCTTGCGCGTTCACGATGTCGGTGATGAGTTGCACCGACTGCAACGACTGCTTGCCGATGAACGCGGCGCCGCCGGTCACCGACAGCACGACCGGCAGATCGACGGTCGTCTCATCGGCCGCCGTGGCCGGACCGACCGCCGCCGCAACGATGGCCGCCAGCAGCATGATACCGGCGACCCGCCGGCCCTGAGCAAAAACGCGCATCACGAACCCTCCAACGCGGCGCTATTGGCGGGGTAGCCGGAGGACTCCCTGGCGGGCAACGCGGACTAGCGCCGATGGCTCGTGCGGCGCCGTCGGTGCGCGCTACGTGGAAGCGGCTGCGCGATTTCGCTCCCGGGCGCAACGCCCACGGCCTACAATTTGGGCAAAGCGGGCTGGGTGACGATTCCGCTGGCCGCATCGGGGTAAGAGTGACCCATGAACAACTCGGTACCGCGCTGGGTCCGCGCGAGGACCTCCGGCTTCGCCCACCTCGACCGCGGCGACCGATCCGCGCAAAGCCTGCGGGTGCGCGGCGAACATATCATCGTCACCGCTTGTCGTGGACACCTCACGCCGGATGCCGAAGTTGTCCCGGACGATCACCGGCCCCGTTGCTCGAATTGCGCGCGCATCGTTGGCAAATCGGCCGCTGAGGCTGCGCCGAACGGATCGTCGACGTTCGCCGCGTAAGGGCCCTCCGGAATCGAGCAAAAAACGCTCCGTAGCTTTTGTGGCGAAGGACATGATCGATCCGGCGGTCTGACCGGTCGAAGAGCTCGAGAAAGTCGCATAATTGATGAGGCAATCGTATCACTCTCGAAGGAGGGTGCTTTCCCTCGGTGCGGCTGCTAGTGCCGCCGCCTTTTGGCCGCGGCGCGGCGGTGCGCAAGAGCTTCCGGTGCTCAAGATCGCTTACCAGCCGTACGAGTACAGCGGGCAGGTGCTCTACGCGCAGGACCTGGGCTTCTTTACCAAGGCCGGGCTGAAAGCCGAGCTGCAGTCGATCCCCTTCGGTGCGGCGCTGGCGACCGCGGTCGCCTCGAACGCAGTCGACATCGGGACGGCGACGATCACGACGCTCGTGATCGCGCACTCCAAGGGGATCCCGTTCACGATCGTCGCGCCGGCGGCGCTGTTCTCGGCCTCGCGGCCGGCCACGGGCTACCTCATGGTCGGGAACCAGACCAACATCCGGACCGGGAAGGACATGAACGGCAAGGTCGTCGGCACACCGGGCCTCGCGACGGTCGGCGAGTACGGCGTCCGCTACTGGGTCGACAAGCACGGCGGCGACTCGACGACGCTGAAGTTCCAAGAGCTGCCGTTCTCGCAGATGCCGGCCGCGTTCGCGAACGGCCGCATCGACGCGGCCTTCATCGGCGAGCCCTACCTGAGCGAGGCGCGCAAGGTCGCGCGACCGCTCGCGCGTGAAATGGACGAGATCGCGCGCGACTTCCTGATCACCTGCTGGTTCACGACGACGGCGTGGGCGACGTCGCATCCCGACCTCGTCACGCGCTTCAACAACGCGGTGCGCGATGCGTCGATCTGGGCGGTCGACCATCCGGACGAGTGCATCCGGATCATCGGTCGCGACCTCAACGCCGACACCTCACAGATGCAGCGCAGCACGCTCTCGTACTTTCCGCCGCAGATCACCACCGCGATGGTTCAGCCGCTGATCGACCTGACCGCGAAGTACCTCAAGTTCCCGGCGTTTCCGGCCCAAGAGCTGATCTACTCGCCGCGCGGCTAGTCAGCTCGCGGGCAAGGCCGCGGGGTCGAACATCTCGCGCGCCGGAAACGCGGCCGGAATCGTCTTGAAGCGGGCCCCGAAGTCGATGACCGGCTGCAGCATCGCCGGGTCGGCCCCGGTCCCAAGCAAAAGCGTCATCTGCGCGACCAACTCCGGGGCGATCCCCGTATATTGCGCGACGAGCGGGACCATTTCGGCTCGGTGCGCGAGAACGTACCGGGCCGCCTCGGTGACGCCGCGCCGAAACCGCGCCAGCACGTCCGCGTTCTTGGCCGCGTATTCCCGGGTGACGAAGTACCACGTCTCGCCGAACGAATTCGCGATCAAGTCGAACGGGCGGCCGATGATCTTGCAGTGGTCCGCCTGGACCGCCTCGATCAGGATCGGCTCGGTCATCGACGCACCGTCGATCCTGCCGGCCGCGATGGCCGCCGGCGTCGCGCTGGTCGGCAGCTCGATGAACTTGACGGTCTTCGAATCGCCGCCGGTCTGGTCGATCCACGCCGCGTTCACTCGGGTGTAGAGATCGCCCAAGGCCGGGACCGCGACCGTCTTCCCCCTGAAGTCCCGGCCGCTGCTCAGGTTCGAGCTCTGCGCGACGACGAAGCCGACGCTCGGGTGCTCGGAGCTATAGGTCGCCGCGACCGCTTCGATCATGAGCGGGACGCCCTTGACGTACGCAGTGATTAGCCCGAACGGGCTCGACTTGCCGACGTCGAGCGAGCCCCCGATCACCGCGGCCAACACGGTCGACCCGCTGGCGAGCCGTTGCAGTTCAACGTTGAGCCCGAGCTTCGCGAAGATCCCGCTTTGCTGGCCCCAAATCAAGGCGACGACGTCGGGGTCGGGCGTCCCGGCCACCCGCAACGTGGTCAGCGGTGGACCGGCGGCAAACGCACGGCCCGCGAGGGCAGTGCCGGTCGTAGCCAGGAATGCGCCGCGCGACAGTGGTGCACGGATCGATGGCATCTCGTTGCGCGGCTTATTGTGCGCTCTGCAGGTTATCCTGTAGCGTCCCGTCGCGCAGGGCGTTCGTCCGGCTCGAAAAGGGCGAGCGTCCGCGGAGAATGGAAAGGCCGCCTCATGAGCAGTAGTTCACCGGCCGCTACGTCCGCGCATCGCGGGCGACTCGCTGATCGCGTCATCATCGTCACCGGCGCCGCTGGGGGTATCGGGAAGGTTTTTGCGCACGGGCTTGCTGCCGAAGGCGCGAAGGTCGTGCTGTGCGATCTCACCGATCCGCAGCCGATCGCCGACGAGATCGCGAGCGCCGGCGGTCAGGCGCTCGGCCGGATCACCGACGTCACCTCGCGCGAGGCGGTCGAAGCGCTGGTCGCTGCGGCAGCGGAGCGCTTCGGGACCGTGCACGGCCTCGTGAACAACGCCGCGAGGACCGGAATGGGATCGCGTCCGTTCACCGAGATTTCGTCCGACGAATGGGACCGCGTCATGGCGGTAAACACGCGGGGCCCGTTCGAGTGCGCGCGGGCGGTCGTCCCGCACTTCCGCCGGCAGGGCTACGGCAAGATCGTCAATATCGTCTCAGGGACGCTCTTCAAGGGCAACGCGGGGATGATGCCCTACATTTCGTCGAAGGGCGCCCTCGTCGCGATGACGCGCGTACTGGCACGCGAGCTGGGCGCCGACAACGTCTGCGTCAACGCGGTCGCCCCCGGCGCCACGCAGACCGAGCGGTTCAGCGAGGAACAGACCGCGCTACGCGCTGGGACCGTGCGCAGCCGCTGTTTGCAGCGTCACGAGACCCCCGATGACCTCGTCGGGGCAATCGTCTTCCTGTGCTCGGGCGAGAGCGACTTCATCACCGGCCAGACACTCGTGGTCGACGGCGGCGCAGTCTTTAACTAAGCGCGGCGGCCGAACCGGACGGTAATTGAAAGCCGTACAACCGGCTTGTTCCCTCCCAGAGAATGCGCTTCTTGGCCTCATCCGGGAGGTCGGGCCGATCCAGGACGGAGCGCACCGCATTGGTCTTCCGGTGCGCGTGCGGGAGGTCGGCCGCGTACATCCAGCAATCGATGCCGTACCGGTTCACCATGTAGGGCAGCAACTCGTCGTCGATCTCGAAGTTGATGAAGATGCGCCCGGCTTGCATGTATTCAAGCGGGGTCATCTTGGGGAGACCGCGCTCGACGATCGGGCGGTGTTCGGCTCGCAGCGTCCCGAGTTTGATCCGCTCGCGGATGTTGTCGAGCGTAAAGTTCATCTCTTTGACCGCGAAATCGACCCACGTACAGGTCGTCTCCAGGAAAGAGACCCGGACGTTCGGGTAGCGATCGAGCAATCCGGAAGAGCAAATGGTCTCGAACCCGCGCACCACGTTGATGAAGACGTTGTGCGAGACGCTGGCCGGATTGCGCGCTGCGCCGCCCCCGCCCGATCCGAGATGCACGTTGACCGGCATCCCGAGGTCGTTCGCGGTTTCCCAGATGGGCGTGAAGTCCGGATCGTCGAGCAGTTTATCGCCGTAGACACCCAGCACCATGACCCCGACCGAACCCATCTCCGCGGTGCGGATCATCTCCGCCGCGGCTGCCTTGGGATCGCGGACGTCGATCACCGTAACCCATTTCAGCCGTTCGGGCGCTTCACTGGAGATATCGGCGATCCAGTTGTTGTACGCCCGCACGAGGGCCTGGTTGAGGGCGGGATCCTTTGCGACCGACGACCGCAGCAACAGGGTCGGATAATTGACCGACAGCCAGGCATCTTCCGCATCCATGACCGCAAGCCGGTCGGCGGCGGAGCGAAACTCTCCGCTTTGCAGCGGCCCGCGCCACCGCGCCATCTTGGAATACTCCGTCGATGGGACCCCGTTCTTCGAGGACGGCGAACCGCCCAAGCGGATGCGATTGCCGTCGATGAGCCACACGTAGTCGTGCTCGAACTCCCCGGTTTCCACCACGATGGGCCGGCGGTCGCGAAACGCCGGCTCGAGATAGGCGTCCGAAAACGTCCCTTCCCACTCCTCGACATGGCTGTCGCAATCGTATGCCTTGATGAATTCCATCAGCGTTGTCCTCGCTCGAGCGGCCTACCGAACAGGCAGCACGTTCGCCGGGTTCGTCCGGCTCCCCCGGAAACTCCGGAACGTGGCGACGTTCAGTAGAAGAAAAGTTTATTCAGCATTTTTGTTACGCGGACAGATCGTTTGCGCGCGATAATCGCGCGATAACTTAACCCACGGTCGACAAAGGTCCAAAGGAAGCGACCTCCGCGGCTACTCAAAGTGGGTAAGTGCCGGGTGTGGCAGTGCTCGTTTCGGGCAGGGCTTCAGCCGACTCGTATCAGGAGATTGCCGTGAGCACGCTACACGCGGGCGATAACCCGCCCAGCCTCGAGTACCACGCTGCCGTAGCCGAATACCACGCATCACGCGCTCGGTACATACGTACCGTTACATCCGATGCCGAAAAGCGCCTGATGGAGACCATCGGGAAGCGCCGCGAGTCGCTGCGCGAGGAGATCTCGAACCTCACCGTTTTGGCGCAGCATCGCTACGAAGCGTACCAAGACGGGTTGAAGACCTACGCCCAAAAAGCGCCGAGCCGCGTGACCTCCGGCAGTATGAAGCCGCCGTTGCCGTCCGACCGCATGATCAAGGGCATCAGCAAGCTCTACAAAGACGCCGTCAAAGCAGCGGAAGACTTTCGCGAAGTCAACGACATCATCAAAAAGCGTAAGGACAAGCTCGGCGAGGTCGATTACAAGCTGCGCGTCCAGCTCGAACAATACGGCCGCGATCTGATCGCGCAGCTCGAAACGGAAACCGGCCTCGAGGGCGCGTTCCGGCGCGACCCGCTGCTCAGCCGCGCGCACGCGCGCATGGTCGCCGCGAAGAGGTAGCGCCGGGGAGGGGCGGGCAACCCTCTTTCCGTGACGACACACACCCGCAAACTCGCACTGGTGTTGCCCGTCCTGGCCGTCGGGCTGTCATTGATGCTCGCGGCCGGATTGCACGCGCAGCCGGCACCGCCGATTGCGCTTGCCGGCCGCGTGAGCTCGGTGGCCGAAGGCCTGATGGAAGGCGTGCTCGTCACCGCGCGCAAGCCGGGCTCGAACGTTGCGGTGACGGTCGTGAGCGACGCGCGCGGACGCTACCGCTTTCCCGTCTCGCACATGGCGCCGGGAACCTACGGGCTGACGATTCGCGCGGCCGGATACGATCTCGCCTCCGCGCCGGCCGTCACCGTCGCCGCGGGGAAAACGACGAACGACGATCTGCGGCTCGTGCCGACGAAAGATCTCGAGGATCAGCTTTCCAACGGCGAGTGGATGATCAGCGCGCCCGGCACCGACGCGGACCGCATCGGGCTGCTCGAATGCACCACGTGCCACTCGTTGCAGCGGGTTATGGACTCGTATCACACCGCGGCGGATTTCCGCACTTTCGTGTTGCCGCGCATGGCGGGGTATGCGAATCAGAGCTTCTGGCTCAAGCCGCAACCGTATCCCACGCAGCGCACGAACGGGCCGTATCACTTCGCGGCCGACCTGCCGGAGTTCTTGGCGCGCATCAATCAGAGCACCGGGCCACGCACGTGGCCGCTCAAGACGTTTCCGCGGCTCAAAGGCGCATCGACCCACATCATCGTCACGCAGTACGATATCCCGGATCGCTTGGCGCAGCCGCACGACGTGATCGGCACGCCCGACGGGACGATTTGGTATTCGGATTTCGGCCAGCAATTTCTCGGCGAGCTGAATCCACGTACGGGACACATCACCGAGATTCCGGTGCCGGCGAACAAGCCCGGCTACCTCACTGGCGCGCTCGACGTGGAAGCGGATCCGAGCGGCGATTTGTGGCTCGCCAACCTCTATCAAGGGGCGATCGCACGCTACGATCCCAAGACGCGAACGTTCACCACCTATCCGGTGCAGCCGGCGGACCATCCGGAGTATACGCAAGACTCGATGGTTGCGCCGACCCACGACAACCTCGACGGCAAGGTCTGGACGAACAATCAGGACAACCGCACGTTCTGGCAGCTCGATACCGCGACCGGCACGTGGGCACGCTCGTTCGGTCCGTTGATCTATCCGGACACGAAGAAGGTGTTCAGTGCGTACGGCATCGTGTCGGACGACAAGAACTCGCTGTGGATGCTCGATTTCGGCGGGACGTCGATCGCGCATCTCGATCCGAAGACCGGCGCGTTCAAGATCATCCCGACGCCGACCGCCGACTCGCATCCGCGCCGCGGCCGCATCAACGATCGCACGGGGCTGCTGTGGTTTGCGGAGTTCGGCGCGAATCAGGTCGGGTCGTACGACACGCGCGCCGACAACGGCGTCATCACCGAATACAAGATGCCGACGCCCTGGGATTCGCCCTACGATGCCGTCTCGGACAAGAACGGCAACGTGTGGACCGGCTCGACGGTCACCGACCGCGTCTCACGCCTCGACCCCGCCACCGGCCGCGTCATCGAATACCAACTCCCAACCAGCACCAACATCCGCCGCGTGTGGGTCGACAACAGCACGACCCCGGTGACGTTCTGGACCGGCAGCAACCACGGCGCCGACATCATCCGCATCGAACCGCAGAACTAGCGCCGGAATGAGGTAA
>JBEKXE010000166.1:0-9582 GCA_049512335.1 Candidatus Lustribacter sp. | reverse complement strand
CCGCCCGGCATCCCGGAAGCGCTCGTCGCCGGCGTCGGCTTCGGGCTCTACTTCATCGCGCTCGCGCAAACGCGCGCCGGCGCCGGCATGGTGCCGCTGCTGGCCGCGCGCGCGACCTCCGTCGCGTTGCTCGTCGCCGGTGCGGCCGCGTTCGGCGGCATCGTCAACGCGAGGCTCGCGCGGCCGGCCGTCGGGCTCGTCGTGTTGTGCGGCGCGCTCGACGTCAGCGCGAACGTGCTCTACGTCGTCGCCGCGCACCACGCGCTGCTCGCGCTCGTCGCCGTGCTGACCTCGCTCTATCCGGCAGCCACCGTCGCGCTGGCCGCGATCGCGTTGCGCGAACGGCTGGGCCGGCTGCAGTGGATCGGCGTCGCGCTCGCACTCGGCGGCGCGGTCGCGATCTCGAGCGGCTCGTAAGCGAACGAAAAAGGGCGCCGGCCGAAGCCCGCGCCCTTTCGCGTTGGTGGTGGTGGTATTACTCGGTGGACGCGGTGTTTGCCGGCGACGTCGTCACGTCGGCCTGACCGGCATTCAGCGTGACCGTCGGAGCCGGATTACCGGCGGACTGCGGGAACGCCGACGAAAACAGCGAGTAGTCGACGGCGAAGCCGTACACGCTCACCGCATCGCCGCCGGGGCCGGTGGCTCCGCCGTTGTCAGCTGCAGTGCAGAGCGTATGGCCCTGCGCCTTGCCCGGTTGCGCCGGTCCGATATTGTCGGGCACGGTCACCGTAGCGGTGCCCGGCGCGACCT
Source organism: Candidatus Lustribacter sp. (assembly GCA_049512335.1). Lineage (GTDB taxonomy): Bacteria > Vulcanimicrobiota > Vulcanimicrobiia > Vulcanimicrobiales > Vulcanimicrobiaceae > Lustribacter. The sequence goes on along the minus strand of JBEKXE010000166.1, from coordinate 8,829 downwards.
TGAACGTGTAGTAGATCGGGTACGTGACGACGAGCGGGCTCGTCGTGCAGGCCGAGGCAGACGTGCCCGGACCGGTGTCGACCAACTCGATGTATTCTTCCGTGAGTCCGGCACCGCCGGCGAAGTTCGTGGTGATCGTGCCGCCGCCGGTGCCGTCACTGACGAAGGTCGGGGCAACCGCCCAGGTCGCGAGCGGAGCGACGTGCGTGATCGACGATGCCGCGGTTTCCGTTCCGTAACTCGAGGCGCCGCTTTGCAGATTCTGCCCGGTCGGGATCGTGACGCTCAGACCGTAGCTTCCGGCCACCGGGGGGGCCTGGAAATCGACGAAACCGAGCACGTAGCCGGGGTCTCCCGGGAAGTCACCGTCGCGGGTCGACGTGTGCGTCCCGCCGCTGTCGTTCGGAGGCACGAACGCCGGCGGGCCGCCGATGTACGCCAACTTCGCCGCGGTAGCGACGTAGAACGGCAACGAATACGGTAGCAGGCTCGGACCGGTCAGCGAATTCTGCTGGGTCGACGGCATGAAACCATAACTCGTCGCCAAGCCGTAGCCGGTGGTCGAGTTGTCGAACGTCGTCGCCGCCGGCGGAGTGAGGATGGACGTCACGATGGAGCCGCTGATCTTGTTGGTACCGGCGTCGCCGCCGGCGTCCGTTGCAGCCGGGACGGTAAATCCGGCCGGTCCCGTGATGGTCGGCGCGTTGACGAGCACGCTCGCGCCGGCGTTACAGTTGGCACCTGCGTTTTGGCGCAACGTGACCAGCGTGTTGAGCCCCGTTGTGCCGGCGACGTTGGCCGTACCGGCGTAGAATTGGAGCGTCGAATTGAGCGGATTACAGCTCGAGTACGAGGGCTCTAGGGCGGACTGCGCAGATTGTTGCGAGCAGGCGCCGAGTGCCAGGGCGGCGATGAGGCAGAGGCCTAATGCTAGCTTTTTCACTCGACTTGTCCTAAAGCTTCAGCTGGTAGTAGACGCGGAAGGTAAACGGAAGGTTCTCCCACGGGTTGTTGGCCGGGAAGGCACCGATGGCGCTCCCGAGATTCAACGGGATGATGTACGGCGCGTAGGGGTAGGTGTTGGTCGCGACGATCGAGGCGTAGGTGGGGTAACCCGCCAGACCGTTGACGCTCTGTCCCGTAAGCGGCCCGCTGACGCCGGTCGCGACCGGGAAGTAGTTCGGGTTCGCCACGGCCCGCAGGAAGTACCCGTTGTTGAACACGTCGAGGAACTGGATGCCGAACGTGCTGCGCGGCATCGACGGCGGCGTGAACTCGATGGTGAAATCCATCGTCGCCTGCGGCGGGCTGAGCTGCGTGCCCGCGTAGCCCTCTTTGTTGCCGCGCGCCGCGGCGATGACCGGCGCGAAGATCGAGCCCGGATTCGCCGGATCGACGAAGTACGGGTTACCACCGGTAGCCCCGATGTACGGATCGGTGACGTTCGTATTCGGAACGTTGACCGCGACGCTGCCGGGCAGGAAGTACGGGGTCGTCGATCCGGAGTTGTAGGGGTAGCCGTCGTTGACGTTGACGACCGGGTTGAACCGCCAACCGGTACGCGTCTTGTACGACAGGCCGATATGCAAGGTCAGCGGGCTGACGAAACCGGCCCGGTAGACGTTGTTCAGCGCCGCGAACTGCGGCAGGGCGTACGGCTCGAAGTCCTGCGCGGCGAAGTTGTCGCCCGCCGCCGGGGTGTTGGTGAGCTCGTTCGTGTACGTCGCCGAGACGAAGCCGGTAAACCCGTACGGGTGGTCCGGCAAGGTCAGGTTGAGATCGACGCCGGTCGTGTTGTTGAAACCGTTCGTCGTGCTCGAGAGCGAACCGGGGCTCGTGGTCTGGGTGACCGGATTGTAGATCAACGGCGCCGTGATCTGTTGCACGTGGAACGCTTGACGGTTGAAGCCGTCGATCTTCATCGCCATCCCGTTGCCGAAGACGTGCGCGTAGCTGAGGTCGTTATTGTAAAGGACGGCCGGCTGGACGTTCGCGATTTCCGGGAAGTAGACGTCCTGTTGGCCTTGGAGCGCTTGGGCGTAGTTCGCGCACGGCTTGCCCATCTGTAACGTCGGCGTGGGTCCGGCCACCGTGCCGTTATACGACGGCTGCGAGTTTGCGGTCGCGTTGATCGGGTAAGGTACGGTCGTGTTGCACAGCAGCACGCCGCTCGCACTGTACGCGGGAGCGTCGGGGTTTCCGAAGATACCCGGGCCGGCGATCCAGTTCGGGTTGACCGGGATGTTCGCAAAACCGTTCAGGTAGCTGGTCGATTCGGGGCTGGCATACAAGCCGTTGCCGCCGATGTTGATCGACTTGCCGTACGTTGCCGCCACCGTGTCTCGTGGCGTAACCAGGTACGAGATGCCGATGCGCGGTTGCAGGAAGTGCGGCTGGTTCGTAAAGCCGAGATTCGGCACGTAGAACGCACCGGGGTTCCCGGGGACGGGCTGCGTGTTCTCAGCTTCGCTGTAGACGTAGCCCGGCGTAAGGAACTGGTTGAAGATATCGTAACGCACGCCGAGATCCAGACGCAGGGCATGCGTCAATTGGATCTCGTCGCGGAGGCTGGAGCCGAACTGGATGTTCGGCGTCGACGACGCCAGCGTCAGGTTGGGAATCGGCGGCGTGCCGCCCTTCGTATAGAAGAACTGTTGCAGGTAACAACCGCCGGCGACGGGGCACGGATTGCCGGCGCTCACCGGTGCGTTCGGGTTGGGTGGCCGGAGAAAGTCGATCCAGTTTCCGGCGACGCCTTCGAAGCCTTGGAACGACGACACCGTGCCGAAGTTGGGGTGGTTGATTTCGTAATCGCCCGAGAACGTGAGCGTTTGCTTCTCACCGATCTGCTGGGTCAGGTCGAAGTTGGCGCCGACGCGCGAACCGCCTGAAGTTTGGCCGTACAACGGGGCCGCCGCACCGAAGGTGGTGCTGTTGCCCGAGGCGCCTTCGAACGCGTAGGTGTCGGAGTCGAAGTACCGCAACGCGAGGTTCGTCGAGGCCGAGATCTGGTTGTCGTACTCGAACTTCAAGAGCGATGCGTTGTCGATACCCTGGACCGCCGGAATCGGCTGACCGACGTAGGTCTGCCCGACCTCGGGCGACAGCAGTGCCGATACCTGGGCGGGCGTCGCCGCCGGCCCGAAGAGCGAGCTGAAGAACGAGAGCGTGCCCAACTGAGTCGGATCGCCGTTGTCGTACACGATCGGCATGCCGGCGTAGTTGCCGTACAGCGTCGTCGCGTGGGCGAGGTAGAGGACTTGCAACGACTGCGCGTTGTCCCGGCCGAAGCGGAACACGAAGTTGTTCACGAAGTCCGAATCTTCATTGCGCTGGTTCAGGTACGGCAGCGTCGCGGTGCTGTACGGCGACGAACCGAACGGGCCGTATTGAAACGCACCGTTGTCGCCGAAGTACGATAGGAAATCCGAGAAGCGCCCGTTGCTCGTCGCGGCGCCGTACTGGAAGTTGATCTGCTGACCTTCGGGACGGTCGTTCAGCTCGAGGTCGAGCAAACCGCCGGCCGGATAGGTGCCGCGCTTGACGAGCAGGTTGACCGAACCCGCGCCGCCGTTCGGCTGCGCCGGATCGCCCGCGCCCGAAACGACCTGGACGCTCGCGATACCGTTGAAGAACGCGTTGTTCGCGTTGAACGAGAAGCCCGGGTCGGTGAAGTCGACGCCGTCGAACTGGTAGCGAATCTGATCGCGGGTGGCGCCCTGCAGGATCAGGTTGCCCGTCGAGTCGATTTGGAAGCCCGGAACGGAGAGCAGGATGCCTTGCTCGTTCGCGTTCGCGGCTTTGCCGGCTGCGGCTTGCAGCACGTTACCCGACAGCGTGTATTGCGGAATCGTTTGGTTCGGCTGGAACGCACTCGCCAACGAATGCGCGGTCACCGTGCCGATGACCGCGTTCTCCGGAGCGAGCGCGAGCGAGCCCAACGCCAAGGTGTTGCCGCCGGCGACGTTGATGCCGGTCTGGCTATACGAGCTGAAGCCCTTCGCCTCGACCGACAGCGTGTACGTGTCGGTCGGCACGCCGAGGAACGAGAAGTAACCGCGGCTGTCCGTATGTTGCGTATACGTACCCGACGGCGAAGCCAGCGCAACCGTCGCGTTCGCGACCGGCGCTCCGCTGTTGTTCGTCACGGAACCGTTGATGTTGCCGGTCGTACCGCCGACCTGCGCATACGCTGGGGTCAACGATCCCAGGACGAGTCCCGCGGCGAGAGCGAGGGCTGCGATGCGAGCAACCCCTCGGCCGCGCGCGGCGAGCGCGCTGAAATAGGCGAGGAAGCGCCCTAAGGCGACCGCTCCAACCATATATGGCACCTCGTGAAAAATGCGACAGCAAGCGCCTGATCAAGCCCAAGAACTTGCCGTCCTAGGGATGCCTCGTTTTGCTACTCTAAGGTACCGCAAAGCGAGGGTGAGGTGGGGGCACTTATCCTCAGGCTGCCTTAAGGCCTCCCTAAGGTTGGCCTAAGGAACAGGCGAAAAATTTCTACCTCAAAGGCTGGCCCAGACGTCCAATTTTCCTTTAATCTTGGCGATCACGGCGTCGGTGAATTCGGTCGTCGAGGCCTGCCCGCCCAGGTCGCTCGTGGCCGTACCCTCGCGTACGGTTTCGAGCACCGCCTCGTAGATCGCCCGGGAGGCGTTGGCGGCCCGGCGGTCGTCGATGTGGGAGAGCAGCGCCCCGCAGGCCAGGATCATCGCCATCGGGTTGGCCACGTTCTTGCCGAACAGCCGGGGGGCGGTGCCGTGGGGCGCTTCGGCCATCACCACGTCCGGCTTCAGCGCGGCGTCGAACGACATCAGGACCGACTCCGCCCCGGCGATCGAGCCGAACAGCTGCATCACGAGGTCCGAGAGGCAGTCGCCGTCGCGGTTGAGTGATGGTATGACCAGCGGATCGCCGGAGCTCGAGATCAGCAAGGCGTAGGTTGCGTCGATGAGCTGCGGCTCGTACGCCACGTCCGGGTAGCGGGCGGCCGCCGCGTCCATCTCTTCCTTGAGCATCCCCTCGTAGACCGGGCTGACCGTGTACTTGGGCCCGCCGAAGACCTTCGAGCCGGTCTTGCGGGCGTGGAGGAAGGCATACTCCGCGACCACCCGGCAGACGCCGCGCTCGATGCGCTCGGTCCGGTAGGCGACTTCCCCATCGCCCTCCCCTTCGCGCCATTCCTTGGCGCCGTATGCGTCGCCGACGGCCATGCGCACGACCGAGATCGGGGCGTGGATGCCGGCGACCGGCCGCACCCCGGGGATGCGGCGACCCGTCCGCACGATCACCTTGCCGTCGATCGCCTGGCGCACGATGGCGTTGGGCGAACCCACGTCGCCCTTGCCCTCGGGCGTGATCGTCGCCGCCTTGAGACCGAGCTTCGCGCGCTTCATCGCGGCGGCCGCGTCGTGCACGACGGCATTTTGGGTCGCCCGGCGCCGTTCGAGCGAGAGATCGAAGTGCTCGAGCCGGATCGGCAGTCCGATCACCTCGGGCGCGATGACGCGCAGCGCCTCGACCAGCAGTTCTTGTCCGGTTTGGTCGCCGCCGAGAACGACGATCGTTGGCGTTTGCACGGCGATCACGGTTCCGCGTTTCCGGCGGGGACTCCGCCGCGCGGTCGCCAACCTCCAAAAACAATGGCTCGCGTTCGCCGGAAGCCGAGCGTGACGACGCGTTGGAACTACGAGATCGCCGGGATCGTTGCACTCGGCCTTGCGCTTCTGCTCGCCGTCTCACTCATCGTCCCACCCGCGCACACCGGTTTGTTCGGGTACTACACCGCGGCCGCGCTGCACGCGCTCTTCGGCCGGGCCGCCGGCTGGTTTCCGCTGCTGGTCGGCTTGCTCGCGACGATCGTCTTTCTCGAGATCAACGTCCCGCGCATGATCGCGACGCTGGGCGGTGCCGCGTGCGCGTACTTCCTGATCGTCGATGCGGCGCTGGGGACCAACGGCGGCTGGCTCGGGCGCACGCTCGACGCCGGGTTGCGCGCGCTCCTGGGCGACGTCGGCGCGGTGATCGTTCTGCTCGTCGCCGCACTCGGCGTGACCGTGTGGATCAGCAACGTGTCGGTGAAGAAAGTCATCGGCTGGACGATCGCGCGCCTCGCCGAGCTGCGCCCGCACGTGCCGGGGCCGCGCACGCTGCGCGAAGCGTTCCATCTGCCGGCGCTGCAGCCGCGCCTGGCCGCGGCGTCGACCGCACTCGTGCCGGCGCCGAGCGCACCGCCGGCGCGCGTCATCTACGACGTCGCCGCGCCCGAGCCGCTCGACGAAGTCGAAGAGGACGTCGAGGAAGACGACGAAGCCGAGCTCGCCGCCGGCGAGGTCGAGTACCTGGACGAAGACGAGTACGACGACGACGATGATGACGAAGACGACGATTACGACGAGGATGAAGACGACGAGCTCGAGGACGACGACGAAGAACTCGAAGAAGAACTCGACGACGAAGCGGACGCTGAAGTAATCGCCGTCGCGCCGGTCGTCGCCGGGACGTACGAATCGGCGCAGCGGACGTACCGCTTGCCGGATCTCACGCTGTTCGATCCGCCGCAAGCGCAGAAGCTCGACGACTCGAGCCGGTCGACGATCCTCGAAGACACGCTGGCGTCGTTCGGGGTCGGCGCCAAGGTCATGCACATCGAGCGCGGACCGTCGATCACGCGCTACGAACTGCGGCCGGAGCGCGGCGTGAAGATCGCGCGGATCAGCGCGCTGGCCGACGATCTCGCGCTGGCGCTGGCCGCGACCTCGGTGCGCATCGAAGCACCGATCCCCGGCAAGTCGGCGGTCGGCATCGAGATTCCCAACGCCACCGTCTCGGTCGTCGCGATTCGCGAGATCCTCGAGGCGATGCCGGCGCGCGGAACGATCCCGCCGCTCAACATGGCGCTGGGTAAGGACATCACCGGCCGGCCGATCTACGGCGACCTCGGCAAGATGCCGCACCTGCTCGTTGCCGGGGCCACCGGCAGCGGCAAATCGGTGTGCCTCAACTGCATCATCGCTTCGCTCCTGGTCAGCGCGACCCCCGACCAAGTGCAGATGGTGATGATCGATCCCAAACGCGTCGAGCTGAGCGTCTACAACGGCATCCCGCACCTCAAGAACCCGGTCATTACCGATCCGCGCATGGCCGCCGGCGCGCTGTTCGAGATGACCAAGGAGATGGACTCGCGCTACGAGCGCTTCGCCAAAGCCGGCGTGCGCAAGATCGAGGAGTGGAACGCCAAGTATCCCGACGACAAGCTGCCCTACATCGTAATCGTCATCGACGAGCTGGCCGATCTGATGCTCGTCGCACCGGGCAAAGTCGAAACGCTGATCTGCCGCTTGGCACAGCTCGCGCGCGCCACCGGCATCCACTTGATCGTCGCGACGCAGCGGCCGTCGGTCGACGTGATCACCGGCATCATCAAGGCCAACATTCCGTCGCGCATCGCGTTCGCCGTGTCCTCACAGGTCGATTCGCGGACGATCCTCGACATGGGCGGCGCGGAACGCCTGCTCGGCCGCGGCGACATGCTCTATCTCCCGATCGACGCGCCCAAACCGGTGCGCTCGCAAGGCGCGCTCATCACCGGCGCCGAGGTCAACCGGCTGGTCGAGTTCTGGTCGGCGCAAGCCCGGCCCGAGAACCTCATCGAGATGGAGGTCGAGCCGCTCGACGACGACGACGGCCGCGAGCGCAAGAACATCGATCCGCTGTGCTACGACGCCGCGCAGTTCATCATCGAATCGAAGTACGCCTCAACCGCGCAGCTGCAGTCGCAGTTCGCGATCGGTCACCCGCGGGCCGTGCGCTTGATGAAGCAGCTCGAAGACTTCAAGGTCGTCGGCCCGCACGAGGGCACGAAACCGCGGCGCATCCTGATCGGCCTCTCCGAACTCGAAGCGATCGCGTCCCGCCTCGGCAAGAACGGCGATCAGCAGCAAGACCTCTTCAGCTGATTATGATTTAGGAATCTCGCACGACTCGAAGGCGAAGCTGTACACGCCGAGCCCGGCCGTTTGCGGCGTCAGGCGCAGGTTGTGAAACGCCATCTTCGCGTTCATCAACAGCTCGTAGGCGCGCGATGAATCGACCGTGACGTACGCGGCACCGCCGGCATCGTAGTGGATGTCGGCGCCGGCGTCGCCTTTGGCGATGGGCGCGCCGTCTTGCGTCACGTCGACGCGCACGGGCGCGCCGCCGGGCGGAGCCATCACGCCGACGACCTGTATGGCCTGATAGGGCAGGACGAGATAGCCCGGCGCGCCGGCGGTCACCGCGGCTTGCTCGGTCATGTGCCAGCTGCCTTGCAAATAGATGCTGCCGTCGGCGTACTTGCCGCCCGGATCGGTGTAGGCCGCATCGCGGCGCGGGTTGACGGACTTGTCGGCGTTCGCGATCTTGGTGCGTTCGAGCAAGATCTCGGGCGTGTCCATGTAGCAGACCGCGCCGGGTTTGGTGTAGTCGTCCTGCGGCAGCAGCGCCATCACCGGCGGCAGCGCGAGGTGCGGGTTGCGCGCCTTCAGCAAGCTCTGGATCTTGGTCTCGGTCTCCTGATACTGGCCCTCGCCCGAGGTCTCGTCGACCAGCTTGCCGTCCTGATCGAACAGATACTCCTGCGGCCAAGCCGAGTTGCCGTACCGTCGCCAGATCGCGTCGTTGGTGTCGAGCACGACCGGCACGCAACGCCCAGCCGCCCGACGGCGGCCGCGACATTTTTCCGATCGCCCGAAAACCCGAACTCCGGCGTGTGCACACCGACGATCACCAGCCCGTCATTGTGGTAGCGCTCGTACCAGGCACGCACGTAGGGCAACGTGCGCAAAC
>JBEKXE010000165.1:0-9593 GCA_049512335.1 Candidatus Lustribacter sp. | reverse complement strand
GTGTGGTGGCCCCGCGCTTCATCGGAGCGGCACCCGCGACAGCTACGTTCTTTCCATTGTAAGGAGAGATGCGATGAACGTTGGCGCGATTGGTCCGGTCGGAGGGAGTGGGGCGGTTTATGCGCTGAGCCCGTTCCTGAACGGCGTGCGCCGTACGTCGGATGCGGCGACCGCGGCGGCTGCTCAACTCGACGCAGCCGCTGCAGCGACGCGTGCGACCCAAGCGGCAGCCGCAGCGCGCGCGCAAGCGGCGGCCGCTACCCCAGCTCCTCCGCCTTTCGCAAATCCCGCGATCGCGCAAATTGCCCAGAACGCTGCGCTCTCCACAACCTTGACGCCATCCGCTATCACTGCGCCGGCAAACGCAACGCCGGCTGCCACGGCCCCGGTCGTTGCGACGCCAGTCGCAGCAACCACAGGCATCACGGCATCGAACGCGACGGCCGCAGCCGCCGTGCCGCCATCGCCCGCCGCTTCGGTTCTGTACGGCGACAGCGGCGAAATGATTCAGGCCTATGGCGCGGTGGCCTTGATCGAACCGCCGCTAGCCTTCGCGCCCATCTACGTCCGGCCCGCTGTCCCCGCCATCCCGCCCGTAGTCCCCGTATCGCGATTCCCGCGCATCGAACCGACTACCTGAGAGTTCGGCAGATTCGGCCCCGGACGTCGACGTAGCCAAGTGCTACTCCAACACTCATTTTGATAACAAAAGTCAACGTTTTCTACCGAAGGAAACCGAAACAGCGCGAATTAGCCTGATTACTCCGGAAAGTCTCGCTTGGTCATTTAGAACGAGGAAGAGCAAATTGATTGAGGTCGGCACCGAGTTAAGCATGGCCGAAAGAGTCAGGCAGGCTGGGAACACTGGGCGCTCTATGGTTGGGGCCATCTGCGAGAGCCGTATCAACTACTGGGCGGCTTACGCGACCGATTTCAGTTGCCCATGCATCTTTGCTTATCTTGGAATGCATCATGCATCGAGCTTGCCAGCGATCATTTTCAGTTCGCTGTTGGGACTGTCTTCCTTCAGCCTGATCGAATATGCGGTCCATCGCTGGCTCCTTCACGATCTGAGAAGCGCTCTTTTCTACCTGCACGATGCGCATCACAACAATCCCGAAAAGACCTCTGCCTTCCTGTTTCCGACCAGCTTTTTACTGCTTATGCCGGTTTGGTGTCTCTTGACGTGGGGACTCCACTTTCAGCAGGCGTCGTATTTCCTGATGGGGTTATCCGGCGGCTACCTCTACTTCGACACGCTTCACCATATGGAGCATACGCTGCGGATCAACCAGATTCCATTCCGATGGTTGAAGAAGAGATGGGCGCACCATAGCGTGCATCATCGCATCGATAAAAGCAATTTCGGAGTGATCACATCCTTCTGGGACTACGTTTTCGGGACGCATCAGAAACAGATAAAGCGAAGGCTGTCGCAGTGAACATCGCGCCCTCGACGTGGCCGGCAAAGCTGACTCCGCTCCAACAGGCAAAACGGCACTGAGATGAAGGCCGGGATCCTTCCGCGCATCGCCGTTATCGACGACGAGCAGCGTTTACGCGAAGCGCTCGGAAACGCTCTGGCGCGGAAGGGATTTGCCGTTCGAACTGCCACGAACGACATGTTGGCGCAAGCCTTGCTCGAATCGCGGCAACCGGAGGCGATCGTGCTTGAAGCGACTGCGCCGGCTACCGATGGCTTCAGCGTTCTAGCCGTCGTGAGAAATTTCTCGCGAGTCCCTATCTTGCTCGTGATGCTAAGCGAAGTGGACCGCGCGTTCCATTATGAGAAACTCGCTATGCGCTTGCGCGATGCGTTGAGGGTCTGCAACGTAACGCGCGGTACCCGTGGACACGTACATCTCTTACATTCGAACAAAGATCGACGCCCCACCGGCGCAGCCGCTCATTCATACCGTTTGGGGCATCGGCTGTGTGATCCAGCAGAAGGCGCTTTGATCGAGAACTTGCCACGGGGAAAAAGCAAGAAGGCCACCGCCCCGAGATTCGCCGGACTCGGGTGACTTTTGTTACCGTTTTGAGGCCATTGACGATGCCGGCAAGCCAAGTTAGCAGGCCCTACCCTTGCACTTTCTGGAAAACTGCCGCATGGACAGCCTGCTGGATCTGCGTAACACGCCGGTACGGGAACATCAGGGGCTGGCGTGCGACGCGTTCGTGGATTTGCGGTACGATGAAACGCTTCGCCTAATCTACGATTACGAACCGCGACCGCTTCGGCGCCGCTTCGAGAGCACGTTCTCTTACCAGTTCGTCTGGACGCAGCGCCGCTTGGCACGCGAACGATGGGAAATATCGTTGCGCAAGCTTCCGCCGCCGGGCGACGTGCGCTCGACGACCCACTTCATGCACCGTTGCTCGATCTTTTCCGGATGCAGTGAAACGACTCGCCGGACCTTGGCAGCGGTCGCAGAGGTCCGCGCCATACCCCGTAAGACGACGATCGTAGAGCAGGAGACCGACTGGCCGTTCCTGGGTGTGGTACGCAAGGGACGGGTATTCGCTATCGTCGGTACCCCGCTGCGGCGCGACCAGATCCTTTTCGAGGCGCTCGAAACGGAAGTCTTCGGCAACATCGTGTTGTTCGACGGCGGCGCCACCATTGCACGGTTTGCTACGCTCGCCGACCCCGCCGAACTGCTACTCTATCCCCGAGCAGAGGTCTTACAGGCGGCCGAAGCCGATGCTCGTTTCGCGCTTGCTTTGGCCGCAGCGGCGACGCAGCAGGTTCGAACGATCGCCGAATTGCTCCACGCGCACGTCTCCAAGAAGATCGTAGCACGCGTCGCAGTTGCTCTGCGGCCGTATACCTCGATCGAGAGCGGCCTAGCGCCGGTCGACCCGACGAACCTCCCGTCGTTGCGCCTAACACAACTCGCGGCCGCGACGGGTACCGTCAAAGAAGTTGTTGCCCGCGCGGTCGCCGAGCTTGAACGATCGGGCGCCGTTCAGCGCGTGCGCGGGCGCATTGCGCTCATCGATCGGGAGAAACTCGCCGCCTTCGACTTCTAGAGCGTTGGCGATTTAGGCCGCAACAGATTGCGGTTCATTTCAGCGCACGCGGGCTCGTTTCGGCTCGACAAGAAATGGCGCTCGAGACGCAGGGAAATACACGATGAAGATTCCGCGACATTCTTTTCAAACGGGACGCGTGCTCGTTCTCTCGTGAGCAGCTAGCCCTCGCAGTGCTGGCCGAACGTGTTGATGTTCGGCCTGCGGCATCAAGAGGGGCGGCTTACGAGGCGCAAAACTCTTCGTAGGTAACCGGCCGCGCCAGCATTCCGTAGCGCGCGGCCAGCGTCAGCGTCGCTTCCACGTACTTACGATCGTTGGAGGTCGCGAACAGCCGCCGTTGCTGGGCCGCGACGACGGCCGGATCGATCTTCGTCACGCGCGCGATGATCGCGGCCGCTTCGGGACCGTGCGTGTTCGCCCAGCGTCCCGTCGCGTAGATCGCCTTCACGAGATTTTTCGCCACGTCCGGATTCTTCTGCAGCCAGTTCTTCGACGTGAACCACACCGTCGTCGCGACCTCGGGCGCCAACGCGATGTACGTGTCCGCGAAATCACGAATGAGCCCGGCGCGCATCGCGTCCGTCTTGGCCGGTTCGACGATGAAGCCGGCTTGGATGGTGCCGCGCGCGAGCGCCGCCCCGATCTCCGAGAACGGCAGCTCGATGTACTTGATGCTCGCGCGCGGCACGCCGTTCGCATCCAGCCACGCCCACAGGCTCAATTCGTTGAAGTCGCCCAGCGATCCGACGCCGATCGTGGCGCCGGCCAGATCCTTGGGCGATTTGATCGGCGAGTTCTTGGCCACGACGACGTTCGGATTCGCCACGCGTTTGGTGTACAGGCACGCCGGCGCGATCATCTGCAGCGGTATGCCGCGCGCGATCGCCACCGCCAGCTGAAACGGGTTGGTCTCGCCGGCGTCGAGGTCGCCGCCGACGACCGATTGCACGATCGTCGCCCCGTTGTTGAGCGTGGAGACGACCGGGGTGATGCCGTTTGCCGCAAAGATGCCTTCGTCGGCACCGTAGTAGGCCTCGGCCGACGGTTCGATCGGGATCGTCCCCATGCGCACGGTCGCGGCCGGGGTTTGCGCCCGCGCCGGCTGGGCGGCCGCGAGGATGCCGCCGCCGATGAGCGTCATCGCGGCGGAGCGTGAGATCGGCACGTGCGTTCGGCTTAGACGCGCACGGACAGGATGAACCATGCCTGGCCCAACACGCGGCGCTGGCCCTTGGTAAGCATGGCGAAGATCTCGGCGCGGACGTCGTCGGCGATGCTGCGTCCGAGACGCAAGCCGATGAGCAGCTTGCGAATACCGGTGAACTGTTCGCTCGTCAGGTTGAGGATCGCCGTTCCCTCGGTCGAGGGAAAGCTGTCCGCCGGCGACATGGCCGGCGGCCGAAAAGCCGGCAGCCGGGGAGCGGTACCACTCGCGGTTGCGCCGCCGGCGGCGGCCCCACCGATGCCCGAAGGGCCGACCTTGTTGACGTTGCTCACGAGGTCACGTGTTCGCGACCCGCTGCCCAGGCCTTTTCACCGGCCACGTTAATTTTGCGCAACCACATGCGCCGGGGGCTCTAGATTCGCGCGCCGCGTCCCGTGACGAGGTTGAAGATCAGCAGAACGACGGCGATGACCAGCAGTAAGTGGATCAGCCCGCCGGCGATGTGGAGCGTAAATCCCAACAGCCAGAAGACGAACAGTACGACGATGATAGCCCAAATAATTCCAACCATGACTTCCCCCTTGCGGTGCGGGAGTACCGCGCCCCAACTAAGGTCCCCAGGCAAGTCTCAGGTTAAACCTACGCGGCGTCACCCCAACGCATCGAGGATAGCAAATACGCGGCGTTCCGCCTGCACTGCCGACGCCTCGTCGAAGCCCGGGTCGCCGCGCAACGCGAAGCCGTGCCCGGCGCCCGGATAGCGGTAAATCTCGGTCGTCGCGAAGCCTTCGAGCGCGCCTTTGATCGCGCGCACTTCCTCGAACGGCACGCATTCGTCGGCGTCGCCGAAATGCAGCGTGAGCGGCTGCCGCGCGCGTGCCGCCTCGTCGAGGTGCGCTCCGATCCCGCTGCCGTAGAAGGCCGCGCCGGCATCCGCGCCGAGCCGCGTCACCGCCAGGTACGCGTAGCGTCCCCCGGCACCGTAGCCCACGACGGCGATTTTGCCGGTCGTCGCGCGACCCGCAAGCGTCTCCATCGCCGCCCGCACCGATGCGAGGCCGGCCTCGACGTTCGCGTCATCGACGTCGGCGGCCAGCACGTCGTACCCCCGCCCGGCGAAGAGCTCGAGCGTGCTACGCGATCCGCCGGGGACGCCCACCAACACGACGCCGAGAGCCATATAACCCCCTTCTTCGCTGCCCGAAGGTAATGAACCGTGCGGAGCGCATTATTGTGCCGGAAACACCAGCATTGCATTCGACGAGGATTGGGGATTCATGGCTACAGCGACGCTCACCACCGCCGACAACCACACGCTCGGGGCTTACACCGCCGGGCCGGCAAACGCCACGAAGGGGATCGTGGTCATCCAAGAGATCTTCGGCGTAAACCATCACATCCGCAGCATGGCCGACCGCTTCGGCGCCGCCGGCTACAAGGTCATCGCACCGGCGATGTTCGACCGCGCCCAAAAAGGCATCGATATCGGCTACGGTCCCGACGATCGCAAAGTCGGCATCGAAGCGCGCGGCAAGATCACCGACGACCAGTCGATCCAAGACATCATCGCCGCGGCGAAGTCGCTCGGCACCGCGTCGACCGGCATCGTCGGCTACTGCTACGGCGGAACGATGGCGTGGCTTGGTGCAACGCGCACGCACGAATTCAAGGCGGCGTCGTGCTGGTACGGCGGCGGCATCGCCAAGGCCAAGGACGAGAAACCCAACTGCCCGGTGCAGATGCACTTCGGCGAAACCGACGGCAGCATCCCGATGACCGACGTCGACGCGATCAAAGCGGCGCAGCCCAAGGTGGAAGTCTACGTCTACGCCGGCGCCGGCCACGGCTTCGGCTGCGACGAACGCGACAGCTTCAACAAAGAAGCCTACGAACTGGCGCAAAAGCGCACGCTCGATTTCTTCGCGAAATACCTCTAACTACAGCACGATCGTGCCTTCGAGCGCTTCGCCGCGCGCGAAGCGTTCGAGGTTGCGTTCGTACTGTTCGGCCAGCCGCTGGCCCGTCGCGCGGCTGCCGAACGAGCCGACGTGCGGTGTGACGATCACCCCGGGCGCATGCCAGAGCGGATCGTCCGCCGGCAGCGGTTCGGGATCGGTGACGTCCAGCGCCGCGCCCGCCAGGCTGCCCTCGGCGAGGGCGCGCCGCAGGGCCGCGCTGTCGACGACCGGCCCGCGCGAAACGTTGACGAGCAGCGCGTGCGACGGCATGTGGCCCAGCGCGACCGCGTCGATCAGGTGGCGCGTCTCGTCGTCGTAGGTCACGCTGAGGATCACGGCATCGCTCTGCGCGAGCGCTTCGTGCAAGCGCGCGCTCGGGAACATCTCGTCCGCCCGCGCGTCGGGCTTTCCGGTGCGCGAGACGCCGACGATGCGTTTGGCGAGCGGCCGCAGCCGCGTTGCGATCGCGCCGCCGATCGAACCGAAGCCCACGATCGCGACGGTGAGGTCTTCGAGCGAACGCAGCTGCGCGATCATCGCCGGCGCATCCCACTTCGCCTGCGCCTGGGCGGCGAGGGCGCGCGGCACTTGCCGCAAGAGAGCCAGCAGCAATGCGACGGCGTGCTCGGCCACGGCCGGGCCGTGGACGGTCACCGCGTAGGTCATCGTCACGCCCTTGGGGACGCCGTTGCGCAGCAGCACGTCGTACCCGGCACTGGTCAGGCCGATCCACTTCAGGCGCCCGCGCTTGGCCTTGACAGCCTCCGGGACGCTCGGCAGGTAGTACGTCGGGGTGATCCAGAGCGCGTCCGCACCGGGCAGCGCCGCCAGCAGCTCGGCTTCGTCCCGGGCGGCCAGAAAGTCGAGCCCCCGGCGCCGGGCCAGCTCGGTCAGCTCCGCCTCGAACACCTGGCCCCGGAAGACGACCCGCATCAAGCCATACCTACAGAAGACTTTAGGCTGGCTAAACAGGTAAAGTAGGTTCGCCTCATAATCAAATGAGGCATGCTTAAGTGTGCTGCGATCGCCATTGCCGTCCTGATATTGCTGCTGACCCGGCAGCCCACCCCCGGGACCGCCATTCCGATTTTCAGCCACCAATACGATGTTGCGTGCTCGAAATGCCACACCGTCATCCCGCACCTCAACGAGTTCGGCAACGCCTTCATGGTCAACGGCTATCGCATTCCGGGCGTGAAGCCGGGACCGGCGTTCCCGATCTCGGTGAAAACGAACCTGCTCGATTCGAGCGCGAACCAGGGCGCCGGGCCGGACGGCGCCGGGTTGCCCAAAGCCATCGTCGACGAGGTCGAGATCTTCACCGCCGGCGGCATCGGCGATCGCGCGAGCTATCTGGTCGAGCAGTATGCGGTCGACGGCGGCGAGCATGGGCTGCTGCGCGACGCGTGGGTGATCGACCACCTCAATCCTTGGGACGCGAAGATTCCGCTGCAGGTGCAAGCCGGCTCGTTCACGCTACCGCTGCCGGTCGATCCCGAAACGTTCCGTGAAACGTACGCGGATTATGCGCCGTACGTCACGACGGTCGGCACCAATTCGTTCAACTTCTTCGATCCCAAGATCGGCGCGCGCTTGCAGATCGGTAATCCGCTGCAAGGCCTCAACGTCCAAGTCTTCGGCGCGCCCGGGCACGACCGCGCGAGCGGCGTGCCGAGCACCGGCACCGACGTCATGTTCGCCGCGCAAGAAAACCTCGGGCCGCTCGGGCTCACCACGTTCCGCTACTCCGGCATCCGTCCGGTCTTCGGCGGACTCCTCGACACGTTCGAGCGCACCGGTTACGGCGTCGTCTTCGATCAGTGGGGGCGCCTGTCGAGCGAGAACGTGCTGATCACCGGCAACGACACCAACTGCGGCATCGGCGGCGCGTGTCAATCGAGCGGCGGTTTCACCCAACTGCGCTACGCGTTCAACCGGCGCTTGTTCGCGCTCGGCCGCTACGAAGGCACGAACGATCCGGTGAACGGCTTCACCCGCGACGGCGTTTTGTTGCTCGGGTACGGCCCGAGCGAACGCTCGCGCATCACGCTCGAGGACGTCATCGCGCATACGCCGCAGACCACGCACACCATGAACGTGCAGTTCACGATCGCCTACTGATGCGCGGCCTCATCTATGCCTGCACCCTGGCGCTCGCGGCCTGCACGTTCGGCCTCCCGGCGCGCGCCGATGACGCGGAATCGCACGCCGTCGACGTCGCGAAGTCCAAAGCCGCCTTCAGCGTGCAGCACATCTGGGTCGAACGCGTCAGCGGCACCCTGCCGATCGTAAGCGGAACCGTGGTGCTGCCGGCCGATTCCGTCATCCCCGCGAGCCTCACCGCCGAGCTCGACCCGAGCAAGGTTTCCAGCGGCGACCGCGACCGCGACGCATCGCTCGTCAGCGCCGATTTCTTCGACGTGAAAAACTACCCGGCATGGACCTTCTCCAGCACGAAGATCACGCCGGTGAACGCGACCGCCTTCGGCGTCGACGGCACGCTCACGCTCCACGGCGTCGGCGTCTCCGAGCATCTCGACGTCACCGTGCGCGGTGACGCCGCACATCGCGTCTATCACGCCGTCGGGCACATCGATCGCAAAGCCTTTCACATGGCAGTATCACGCCTCGACCCGGTGATCGGCAACACCGTCGACGTCACGCTCGACGTCGTTTTGAAGTAGCACGAGCGCGCGAAAGCGAAGGGTTTCGCCCGCATGATTTTCTTTGCGGCGTGCTTGGCGGTCTTCATGGTCTCGGTCGAGGCCACGATCGTCGCGACCGCGATCCCCACGATCGTCGGGGACCTCGGCGGCTTACGGCTATTCAGCTGGGTGTTCGGGATCTATTTCCTGACGCAGGCCGTGACGATTCCGATCTACGGCCGGCTAGCCGACTTGTACGGCCGCAAGAAACTGATCGTCGTGTCGATCAGCCTGTTCCTCATCGGCTCGATCCTCAGCGGCTTCGCGCACGACATGGTCATGCTGATCGTCTATCGCGGCCTGCAAGGGCTCGGTGCGGGCGGCGTGATGCCGCTCGCGATCACGATCGTCGGCGACATCTACACCGGGCTCGCGCGGGCCAGGGTCCAAGGCTATCTCTCGAGCGTGTGGGGCATCTCGGCGGTCAGCGGCCCGCTGCTCGGCGCGTTTCTGATCGAGCACGCCGGTTGGCCGACGATCTTCTGGATCAACGTGCCCTTCGGCATCCTGTGCATCGCGGTCATCATGCGGTATTTCCACGAACGCATCGAACCGCACTCGCACCGCATCGACTACGCCGGCTCGTTGCTCTTGGCCGCGGGCGCCGGCACGCTGATGTTCGTACTGGTCATGCTCGGCAATCTGCCGGGCGTGATCGCAAGCGCGCTGACGGTCATCGGCGCGATCCTGATCGCTGTGCTGATCGTGCACGAGTTGCGCACCCCGGAG
>JBEKXE010000164.1:0-9817 GCA_049512335.1 Candidatus Lustribacter sp. | reverse complement strand
TGCCGGTGCTGGCGCAGACCGCGATGCGTGCGCCGACCGCGGCCGCGCGCGAAATCGCCGCGGTCATCCCGGCGTCCTTGAACGACGCCGTCGGGTTCATGCCGAGGTGCAAGCACGCCACGCGTCCGATTCCGGCGTAGGCTGCGCTGCGCGGCGCATCGTAGAGCGGAACGTCGCCTTCGCGCAGCGTGACGATCCCGTCGAACGGGATCGGCGGCAACAGCTCGCGATAGCGCCACACGCCGCTGCGGTCGCGCGGATCGTTCGAATTGCGACGCGCGGCGATGCGATCGCGATCGGGCGCACCGTGCGCCGGGGCCGCGTACGTTTCGAACGCCAGCAACCCGTCGCACGATGCACAGAACATCGCGTCCGGGGCGGCCGCGCGGCCGCATTCGCTGCAGACGAGGTTCACGCGGTCGTTACCGCTCCTTCGGACGCGGAGCCGACGAGACGTGCATACTTCGCCATCACGCTGTTGTTCGCGTAGCGCGGCGCCGGCTGCTTGACCGCGGCCAGCCGTTCGGCGATTTCGGCCGCCGGAACGTTGAGATCGAGGCGGCGGTTCGCGATGTCGATCGTGATCGAATCGCCGTCATGAACGGCGGCGATCGGGCCGCCGGCAAACGCCTCCGGCGCGACGTGGCCGATCATCAGCCCGCGGGTCGCCCCGCTGAAGCGCCCGTCGGTGATCAGCGCCACCGTCTCGCCCAGGCCTTGACCGACGATCGCCGCCGTAACGCCGAGCATCTCGCGCATTCCGGGACCGCCTTTCGGCCCCTCGTGGCGGATGACGACGACGTCGCCGTCGACGATCTGGCGCGCGTCGACCGCATGCATCGCATCTTCTTCGCGCTCGAAGACGCGGGCGCGACCCGTGTGCAACAACCGTTCGTGCCCGGCGACCTTCACGACCGAACCGTCGGGAGCGAGGTTGCCGCGCAAGATCACGATCCCTCCGGTTTTCTTGAAGGGCCGGTCGGCCGTCGTGACGACTTGCTGGCCGGGCGTTTCCTTGACGTCGGCGGTTTCTTCGGCCAGGGTGCGGCCGGTCGGCGTGAGCGCCGATCCCTTCACCAGCCCGCTCGCGATCATGCGCTGCGCGATCAAACCGATGCCGCCGGCCTGGTCGACGTCGAGCGCGACGTACTTGCCGCCCGGACGCAGGTCGGCGACGATCGGCGTGCGTTCGCTGACGTGATCGAAATCGTCGATCGTCAGCGGCACGCCGGCCTCGCGCGCCATCGCGAGCAGATGCAGCACGCTGTTGGTGGAGCCACCGGTACCGGCGGCTGCCGCGATCGCGTTGTCGAACGCGTCGCGCGTGCAGATGTCGCGCGGGAGCAGATTGCGCCGCAGCATCTCCATCACGATCGTGCCGGCGCGGTAGCCTTCTTTCTCTTTGCGCGCATCGGTCGCACCGGGGCTGGCGCTGCCGACCGGCGAGAGCCCGATGAACTCGAGCACCATCGCCATCGTGTTGGCGGTGAATTGCCCGCCGCACGCGCCCGCGCCGGGACAGGCGAAGTTCTCGATCTGCAACAGCTCGTGGTCGTCGATCTTTCCGGCGGCATGCGCGCCGACCGCTTCGAACACGTCGCCGATCGTCAGGTCGCGGCCCTTGTACTTGCCGGGTGCGATCGAGCCGCCGTACAGCACGAGGCCCGGAATGTTCAGGCGTAAGAGCGCCATCGCCGCGGCGGGGATCGTCTTGTCGCAAGCGACCAGCGCGACGATCGCGTCGAATCCGTAGCCGCGCGCGACCAGCTCGATCGAATCGGCAATGACCTCGCGGCTGATCAACGAGGTTTTCATCCCCTCGGTGCCCATCGAGATGCCGTCGCTGATGGCGATCGTGTTGAACTCGAGCGGCGTGCCGCCGGCCGCGCGCACCCCCGCGCGCACGTGATCGGCCAAGCCGCGCAGGTTGAAGTTGCACGGCATCGCGTCGGTCCACGTGTTGGCGATCAGGACCAGCGGTTTCTTGAGATCTTCGTCGGTCAAACCGACGGCTTTGAAGTACGAACGCGCTGCGGCTCGATCGCGTCCGTCGACGACGACCGAACTCCGCGCGCGCATCGCGGCAGAATCGGGCATGGGGGGCCTCTTCTTCATGCCGAACAAGATTGCATCGTGACCCTTCGACAAGCTCAGGACGCCGTCGACGAGCGAGTGCGCATCGGCTTCAGCGGGCAGGACGTTCCCCCCGAGGACGTGTTCAATCAATGCGTGCGCTGCGGGCTTTGCCTGCCGACCTGCCCGACCTACGTCGAAACGCTGGTCGAGACGTCCGGGCCGCGCGGGCGGATCGCCTTGATCCGGGCGGTCGCGGAGGGCCAGCTCGATCTGACCAGCCCCGGCTTCATGCACCAGATGAGCGAGTGCCTCGACTGCCGGGCCTGCGAGGCCGTGTGTCCGTCCGGCGTGCGCTACGGCGAACTGTTGGAACCCGCCCGGACCCAGATCGTCCGCGCCACCGCCGCGGAACGCACGCCGGCCGCGCGTTTCGGGCGGGCCGTCTTGATCGGCGCGTTGTTCTCGCACCTGTGGTTCATGCGCGTCGTCGCGAGCTTCGTGCGCTTCTACCAGCGCAGCGGTCTGCAAGCGTTCGCGCGCTCGAGCGGCATCTTGCGCGGGTTAAAGCTCGCCGAGCTCGAAGCGCAGGCGCCGCGCATGTCGGCGCGATTCTTCGTGCCCGCCGATCAGCGCTTTCCGGCGGCCGGAACGCGCAAGCTCACCGCGTTCCTGCACGCCGGCTGCATCATGCACGTCGCATTCGCGGCGTGGAACGAGGCCTCGGTCCGCGTGCTGACGCGCGCCGGCGTCGAGGTCGTCGTGCCGCGCGAGCAAGGCTGCTGCGGCGCGATCACGATCCACGCCGGGGAGATGGAGCGCGGCCGCGAGCTGGCCAAACGCAACATCGCGGCGTTCGAACGCAGCGGCGCCGACGTATACGTCATCAACGCGGCCGGCTGCGGATCGGCGCTCAAGGAGTACGGAGGGCTATTTCACGCCGATCCGGCCTGGCACGACCGCGCGCTCGCCTTCAGCGCCAAGGTGCGCGACATCACCGAACTGCTCGACGAGATCGGCCTCGGGCCCGGTCTCGGCCCGCTCGCAGCGGTCGTCACCTACCAGGATCCGTGTCACCTCGCGCACGCGCAGCGCATCACGGCCGCACCGCGGCGCCTGCTCGCGCAGATCCCGGGCCTCGAAGTGCGCGAGATGAGCGAGAGCTCGCTGTGCTGCGGCAGCGCCGGCATCTACAACGTCACGCAGCCCGAGATGGCCGGCCGTCTCGGCCGGCGCAAGGTCGAGCACGTGCTCGAGGTTACGCCCGACATCCTCGCCACCGCCAATCCCGGCTGCGCCCTGCAAATCGCCAACGGCCTGCGCGCCGCCGGCCGCCCCATCGAGGTCCTCCACGTGGTCCAACTGCTGGACCGCGCATACTCGAACGGAATCGGGCCCTTCTAACTATTCCTTTGATCGGAGCGCAGCACTTCGCTTCGCTCAGCACAGGCTCCGCGAGCACCGCCAGGGGTAAGGCGCAGCCTTAACCCCGGTATTCACGCCATTCGGCGATTTTGCCGTCGCGCGTGTGGACGATCGCGCAGCCGGGGCTCGCGACCCAGGTGCCGTCCTTCAGCTTGATTTCCCAAGTGTAGGCAACAGCGAAGCGCTCGCCGTCGCCGAACAGATCGTGCACGGTCATGCGCCATTCGGGACCGCCGTGAAAGAACGGCTTCCAGTGGGCCGCGATCGTGTCGCGGCCGACGACCGGGTCTTTCTGGGCTTCGTGAAAGATGCCGTCGGGCGTGAAAAAGGCCGCCGAAGCGGTTTCGTCGCCGGCGCGCCACAACTCGAACATCCGCTCGAAGTCGGCGACGGTCATAGGTCGCCGACGCGCGCACCGTCCTTGACGGCATCGCTGAGCGTGGGGTAGACGGCGAAGATCTTCAGCAGTCCCGTGATGCGCAACAAGCGCACGATCTGGCCTTCTTTGACGACCAAACGCACCTCGCCGTCGAATTCCTTCGCTCGCCGCTGCGCGCCGATCAGCGCACCGAGGCCGGTCGAATCGAGGAAGTCGACGTTCGTGAGGTCCACGATCAGCCGGTGATCGCCGCGCGCCGAGGCTTCGAGCAGCGAGGCTCGCACGGTCGGTGAGGTCGCGATGTCGAGGCTGCCGCTGAGTTCGAAGACCTGCATGCCGTCGACGACGTGAACGTGCAGCTTGAGGTCTTCGTGATTGTGATTGCTGATGATATCCAACCCTTCCGATGCCGCGGACGCACGATGCTGGGGCGGCTGGACTCGAACCAACGCATGCCAGGATCAAAACCTGGTGCCTTACCAACTTGGCTACGCCCCATCGAAATCGCCCGGCGACACTTCGCCGATGTCCCGCGTGCCAGCGCGTCTAGTTAGACGACGCGCCTACCGAGCCTTTAGGGGGCCTCAGCGGCGGAGGGTAAAGATGCGGTCCGCGAGCGCTGAGACGAGCGGGATCGTGAACAATTCGCCCCGGGCCGCCCGGGCCGCATACGAGAACGCCAGCACCGTCAGCACGATGACGATCAGCAAGTCGAGCGCGATGCCGGCCGCGTACACGGCGACGGTCGTGCCGGTGGAGATTCCGGCGTTGAAGATCACGATGAGCAGCGGCAGCGCGAGCACGGTCACGAAGCCGGCGCTGGCGGCCAGACCGAACGTCAACGCCTGCCTCGTGTGAATGCGCGACCAGCGCGACGCCCCGGGGTCTTCCCGGATCAGCGCCGCCACTGCGAGCGGCCAGACCAGATACGCGCTTGCCGCGCTCTGATAGTCGTGCTGCTCTTCGATCACGCTCAGATCAGTCGTTTTGCTCCCAGATAACGCGCCGACCAGTAGCTCTCGTGCAGGCTGGAAACGGTCACGCCCCGGCTCGACGACGCGTGCACGAAGCGATCGTTGCCGAGATAGATGCCGACGTGCGACGGTCCGGAAGCGTACGTTTGAAAGAACACCAGATCGCCGGGCGCCATCGTCTTCGCGGTAACGCGCTTGCCGGCATCGTACTGCGCGTCGGCCGTGCGCGGAATGTGGTAGCCGAGCATCGCGAAGACGTGCTGCACGTAACCGGAGCAATCGAAACCGGTGGCGCTGGTGCCGCCGAACACGTAGGGCACCCCGAGGAACCGCATCGCGTTGCGGGTCAAGGTCATCGCCAGCGCGGCGCTGCGGTGCACGATGCCGTCGGCGAACCGGCGCACCAGGCGCGATCCGCTCAGGTGCGATCCGGAGGTGTCCGCCGCCGGCGCGACGCCCCACATGGCGAGATCGGCCCCGGCGGTCGGGGCGGCATAGTCGACGGCAGCGACTGGGGTCGAATCAGCCGGGGCCGCGTCGGCGGCCGCGGTTGCGACCGTGACGGATGCCGGAAGCGGCGTCTGAGCGGCTTCGGCAAACGCGAAACTCGTTGCGGTCAAAAGGACCGTGCACGCCCCGGTAAGGAGGAAACGAAACAAAACTGCTCCTTCTTCCAACACTTACGGGGTTAGTTGACGGGTTAGGACGGAAGAATCGCCCTCGAGCCGACCGGCTCGTTCACCCCTACCGGGAATCCCCCGTTCCGGTCTGCGAGGCCGGACTCAGTGATTACGTAAGCAGAGATAGTTCGCGGGTTTTACCGCCCGCTAACCCTGGGTAGGTGGTCCCAATTAGGTTTTCCTTCAGCCGTTCGGATGAACTTACGGTGCAGCCGCTTGCTTGCCGGCGGCGGCCCGGACCGCCTCGGCAACCGTTTCGGCGACCTCGGCGGTGGTCGCGGCGTCGGCGGCCTCGACCATGACCCGCACCAGCGGTTCCGTCCCCGACGGGCGCACCAGGATGCGCCCGGCCAGGCCCAGGCGGCGCTCCGCCGCGGCGACCGCGGCGAGGACGGCCGGGTCTGCGGCCACAGCCCGATCGGCGACCCGCACGTTGATGAGGATCTGCGGATACACGGTGAGATCGGCCGCGAGATCGTGCAATCGCGTGTGGCTCCGCGCGGCGATCGCGAAGAGCGTCACGGCCGTCATCAGGCCGTCGCCGGTCGTGCTCGCGTCCAAGTCGATCACGTGTCCGGACTGCTCGCCGCCGAGGCGAAAGCCCCCGGCCCGCATCGCTTCCAGGACGTAGCGATCGCCGACCTGGGCGCGCAGCAGCCCGATGTGCACGCGTTCGAGCGCGCGCTCGAGACCGACGTTGCTCATGACCGTCGCCACGACCGTGTTGCCGGGCAACGCCCCGCGCTCGTGCCGGTCGCGGCCGAGGATGAGCAGCGCGTGATCGCCGTCGAGCTGCGCGCCGGTTTCGTCGACGAACTTCGCGCGGTCCGCGTCGCCGTCCAAGGCGACGCCGACGACGCGCTGGTTGCCGCGCGCGATCTCGACCCGTACGGCAGTCTCCAGCATCCCGAGGTCCGTCGCCCCGCAGCCGACGTTGATTCGCGCACCGTCGTCGGTGGCGTTGATCGCGATCACGCGTGCGCCGAGCCGCTCGAAAACTGCGGGCCCGATCGCAAACGCGGCGCCGAAGGCGGCGTCGACGACGATGGTCCAGCCGCGCAGATCCGCGCCGGCTCCGACCAGCTTCTCCACGTAGCGATCGTTCAGGCCCGGCGCGAGCCGCGCCACGCCGATGCCGGTATGCGTCGGGCGCGGTAGTGCCGGATCGTGGAGGCGTTCGCCGATCTCGTCCTCGACCGCGTCGGAGAGCTTGAACCCGTCGGATCCGAAGAATTTGATCCCGTTGTCTTCGATCGGGTTGTGCGAAGCGGAGATCATCACGCCTGCGGCCGCGCCGATGCTCGCCGTCACCGCGGCCACGCAGGGCGTCGGAACGATGCCTAGACACAGCACGTCGCGACCGCTGGAGGTGATGCCGGCGATCATCGCGGCCTCGAGCATCGTCCCCGAAATGCGCGTGTCGCGCCCGATGACGATCGGCTGCTCGGGCGACGCCTCGTGCGCGAGTACGGCCGCTCCCGCGCGCCCGATCGCAAACGCCAGCTCCGGCGTTAGATCGGCGTTGGCGACGCCGCGCACGCCATCGGTTCCGAACAGGCGGCTCAAGACTTCACGCCGGCCGAATTCGTCGACGCTGCGAAGCGCGCCCGCACGCGCACGAGATTCGGCGACACTTCGGTGTTTTCGACCTCGTTGCCGTGCGTGTCGGCCGCGACCGGCCGCATCATGGCGTCGAACGTTCCGGGCTTGGTACCGAGCGGAATGTCGACCTTGACCACATCGACCTTGGCCAGATCGTTGGCGATGCCGCGCACGGTCGTCACCGACGGGTTCACCGTCGACGACTCGACGACCAGCGATCCGTTGCCGCCGGCGTAGGAGATGCTGACCGGAATCGTGCGCGTCTCGAGCCGGTCGACGCTGAGCGTCACCGACGCCGGCGAAAGCGACTTGATCACGAGGTCGGGCGCGACGATCTTCACCGGCAAGTTCATGATGCCGGGTTCCGGTTTGTCGTTGAGATCGAGCACGGCCTGGACCTGGTCGGGCTTGATCGGCGCGCCGTTGCGCGGCACTTCGACCGTCACGATCGCCGTGCGCTCGTCGTAACTCGCCACCAAACCCGGCCGCAAGCCCGAGACGACGATCGGCACGCTGAGCTGCTGATCGAAGTGCGCCGTGATCGACGGCGCGGCGGAGAAATGGAAATACGCCCAGGCCATGACGGCAAGCGCCAGGGCCAGAACCTTAAGCCCGAAGTTTCTCTTGATCGCCTGAAGCACGAGTCATTCGCGTCAAGAGACTGGCAAGCCACGGCGGAGCTTCCGCGGCGTGGGCGCGGCGGCGCGGCCGGATGCACGCCTCGAGCACTTTGCGCAAACGCTCCTCGTCATCGATCCGCACCGACAAGCGCCCGGCGCGTGCGACCGACACCGTGCGGCTCTCTTCGGACACGACCACCACGACCGCGTCGGCCTGTTCGGTCAGGCCGATCGCCGCCCGGTGGCGCGTGCCGAGATGCCGTTCCGCGACGATCGCATTTTCCGACAGCGGCAAAAAACACGCCGCGCCTTCGATCAGCAAGTCGCGCACGATCACCGCGCCGTCGTGCAGGGGCGATTGCTTGTTGAAGATCGCCACCAGCAAATCGCTCGAGAGCTTCGCGTCGAGGGCGGTGCCGCTCTCGACGTACTCCCGCAGTCCCGTTTGCCCCTCGATCACGATCAGCGCGCCCAGCCCCTCGTGCGCCAGGCGAAACGCCGCGGCCGCGACCGTGCCGACCAGCTGGTTTGCCACGGCCTCCTCGTCGGCCGGAGCCCGGTGAAAGAAGCGCCCGCGGCCGATCTGTTCGAGCGCGCGGCGCAATTCCGGCTGAAAGACGATCGGCAGCGTCACGGCCGTTCCCAGCGTCAGGTACTGCATGACCGTCGCCAACACGAGCAGGTGCAAGAGATTGGAGAGGGCGAGAACGATCACCAGCGTCAGCAGGCCGAGGACGATCTGCACGGCGCGCGTCCCGCGAATGAGGAGCAGCAGATAGTAGATCAGCACCGACGTCGCGACGATGTCGATCGCATCCGGAATGCCGAACGAAAACGAGAACGGAGCCAGGTAGGGGATCATTCGAGCCCGACCAGGTGCCGTTCGAGGATCCGCGACGCGTCGAGTTCGGGGTCGGCCAACCCCACTGCGGCCAGGTGGGCCGCCTCTTCGTCGTCGAGCGGCTCGGCTTCGTCTTCGGCGCTGGCCACGAAGTGGGTCTCGATCGTGATCAAGTCGTCGATCAGTTCGATCGGCGTCACCTCGTCGTCGAAGCTGACCGACACGACGTCGTCGCGCTCGAAGCAGGCGACGATCCCGGCGGGCGCGCCCGGGCCGGCCAGCGCGGCCAGGACGTTGGCACGGACGGCGGGATCGGCAGCGACGACGGTACGAACGACCTGCACCGTGCCGAGGTTCGCATGACGGCGTCGCAAGTCCGCCGCGCGATCGTGATCGCGGTCGGTCGCAACGCGGCGTGGGTCGTCCACGACGGCGATCGCGAACCGGTCTTGGCCGCGCTGCGCAAGACGCTCGCCCGCACGGTCCTCGCGCCGGGCGATCGCGTGACGACACAAGCACTCGACGACGAGCACGTCGTGATCGACGGCGTCGAGCCGCGCAGCTTCGCGCTGGTGCGGCGGACCGCCGGCGGCCGCACGAAGACGATGGCCGCCAACGTCGAGACGATGGCGATCGTGGTGGCGCTGACCGATCCGCCGCCGAGCCTGCCGATGCTGGACCGGCTGATCGCCTTTGCCGTCCAGCACGGGGTCGACGCGGCGCTGATCCTGACCAAAGCCGACCTGGCCGGACCCGCCGCCGCGGCGCGGCTGGCAGCCGTCTACGAACCCCTGGGCGTCCCGGTGTTGGTCGTGCAGCCGAAGACCGGCGAGGGGATGGCCGAGCTGCAACGCTATCTGGACGGCCGCCATGCGCTCTTGGTCGGGAACTCCGGGGTCGGCAAGAGCAGCATCTTCCGCGCCCTCGGGGGGATAGCCACGATCGGCGACCTTTCGCGCTTCGGCCGTGGCCGGCAAACGACCAGCTCGGCCCGGCTGGTCCAGACCGCGGCCGGTTTCTTGATCGACAGCCCCGGCATCGGGGAGTTCAGCCTGGACCCGATGCCGGCCGCCGAACTGCCGCAGCTGTTCGCCGAGATGCGCGAGCCGGCCACGCGCTGCCGGTTCGACGACTGCCGCCATCTCCAGGAGCCCGACTGCGCGGTTCTCGAGGCGGTTGCCGAGGGCCGAATCGCCCGCAGCCGCTACGAGAGCTACCGCGAA
>JBEKXE010000163.1:0-9923 GCA_049512335.1 Candidatus Lustribacter sp. | reverse complement strand
ACGTTTGCGTTCAAGGACAAGCGATTCCCGCCGCTGAGCATCGTCAGCCGCGAGCTCACCGCCCAGGTGGCCGCGCGCTGGAAAGAATACGGCTTGCCGTAGCGTTGCCTACTCTGAAAGCAACGCAACTTCTCGGCGCCGCGCTGCTGGTCGCGCTGGCCGCCCTCAGCCCCGCGGCGGGGCAGAATGCTGCCGCGCCGTACGCCGAGCCGGCCAACCTCTCCGCGCTCGTCGCTGCGGCGGCGAAGGAAGGCTCGCTCACGCTCGCCGCCAGCGACACGTTCGGCAGCAGCAAGGGCGCTCAGCTCATCCAGCAGCACATCGAACAGAAATATCACATCACGTTCGACATCCACTATTCGCCGGTCGGCTCCGGCGGGGCGTTCTTGCGGCAGCTGGTGCAAGAAGTGCGCGCCGGCCAGACGGCGAGTTCGGATATCGTCTTCACCGCCAACGACAAGTCCTTGAAGCCGGTGATGCAACAAGTCGATTGGCACAAGTACGTTCCCGATCTCCCCGACAGTGCGGTGGTGTACGACCGGCGCGCGGTCAAGCTGATGACCGAACTCGTCGGCTTCTCGTATAACACGAAGCTGGTTCCGCCGAGCCAGGTGCCGCATTCGTATGCCGATTTGTTGAAGCCGCAGTGGAAGGGCAAGATCGCGACGTCACCCTATCAGGGAACGTTCATGGCCGTGCTCGGGCTTCCGGAGGCCTTCGGCCCGCAGCGGCTGATCGACTTCGTCAAGCATTTCAACGAGCAGATCGGCGGCATCATGACCTGCGGCGACGTCGACCGGATCGTCGCCGGCGAGTTCCTGATCTTCGGGCTCGACTGCGGCGATCACGAGGTGCGCTTGCGCCAACGAAAGGGTGAAGCGATCGCCTCGATCTACCCGCGGGAAGCAACCGAGGTGGACTACATCTCGCCCGGGATTCCGCTGACCGCCGCCCATCCGGCCGCAGCGCGATTGTTTCTGACCTACCTGCTCACGCGCGAGGGCCAGAGCGATCTGTGGGAGCTCACCGGTCAGGACAGCGACCTCATGCCGGGCTCGCACATGGCGAAGGTGATCGCCGACTTGCGCCGCGCGCACGTCAACGTCATCCTGGGTCCGCAAGGCACGGGGCTCGACGAGCGCTACCCGCAGTTCGCGGATTTCGATCGCGAGATCACCGCGATCATCATGCAAGGACACTAGCGGTACGCGGTCCGCGTTCACGCTAGCGATGCGATGCGACGATCTGCTGCACTAGGTCTCGTTGCCGGCGGCGTCCTTACCACTATGCAATCCGCGCCCGCGCAAACGGCGCTTCCTACCGTGCGCATGGGCACGCTGGCAATTGATGCCGGTGGCCAGGTCTTTTATGGTACCGATACCGGCATCTTTTCCGCCAACGGAATAACTCCGCAAGTCGAACTGCTGAGTAGCGGCGCAGCGATCGTCGCGGCGATTCTCAGTGGCGACCTCGAAGTCGGTGCGTCGAATCCGCTCCAGGTCGCGACCGCGATCGCACGCGGGATTCCGATTCAGATGATCGCGCCGGGTTGCCTGTATTCGAAGCGCGATGCAAGCGCGAACCTGTTCGTAGCCAAAGCGTCGTCGATCGCAAAACCTCAGGACCTGATTGGGGCGACGTTCGGCGTCGGTGCGCTCGGCGACTTCAACCAGCTCAGTCTGCTGGCGTGGCTCGACAAGAACGATGTTCCGCGCGACGGGGTGAAGTTCGTCGAGCTGAAGTTCAGCGAACTCGGCCTCGCGCTCCAGCGCGGAACCGTGCAGGCCGCGATCATCGCCGAGCCGGCCAAGACCGAGGCACTGCGCGCCGGATTGGTGCGCGAGTTCGGCGACACGTACTTGTCGATCGAGCCCGAACTGTGTCCGCTCCTGTGGGTCGCAGCAAAGGCCTGGCTGCAGAAGAACTCCGACACGGCGAAGAGTGTGGTCAAGGGACTCTACGCGACGGCAAAGTGGGCGAACGCGAACATGCGTCAATCGGGCGACATCCTTGCGAAGTATTCGAAGGTCGACCCGGCCGTCATCGCGACGACCAAACGCCTCTACTTCGCGACCGCCAACGACCGGCGGTATGTCGAACCGATCCTCGAGCTCGCGGTGCGTTATCATATGGTTCCGCGCCCGGTAACCTTTGAGGAGTTCAGCGCTTTTTAGCAAGTAAAACGCGCCCGCCGGTTTGGCGAGCGCGTTTGTCCTAGTCCGGGTTAGCGACTACCCATGGCGTTGGAATTGTCGGCGAACGGCCGGAGCGGGAGCCCGCTGCGCCGGAGCTGCAGCGGCAGCCCGCTGCGGTGCGGCGAACGTGCGTTGCGGGGCCGCGAACTGACGCTGCGGTTGCGCTTGCGGGGCCGCGAACTGACGTTGCGGTGCCGCGTACGTGCGTTGCGGCTGGGCGTAGGCTACCGGCCGCGAAGCGCCGGCGTTACCGACGTAGCCGTGCGGGCGGTTCTGCCAGCCTGCGGGCGGCGTCATGGGACGGCGAACCTGTCCACCGTAGGCGAACGGCCGCTGTTGCCAGCTGCGCGATCCGACGTTGAAGACGAGGCTGAACGACGGGCCCCAGCCTTCGGCGTAGCCTGGATACCACGTGCCGGGACCGTAGTACACGGCGACCGGAGCGGGCCCGTCATACTGATAGGGCGTGTCGATTTCCATCGCGTCGAAGTTTGGGCCGTCGGCGTAACCGTCGACCGTCACGCTCATGCCGGGCTCGAGCGTCAGACCCGTCGGATTGATAATCGTGCCTTGGTGAAGGTCCACGCTATCGGCATATCCGTTGGCGTCGTCGACGGTGATGTTCCACGTGCCGTTGATCGAAGCGACCGTGCCTTGAATTTGCTGATCCTGGCCGCCGTACGCGTAGTCTTGCGCGGATGCGATCGCCGGCGTGATGAGTGCTGCCGAGAGAATTGCGGCGCCGATGAGCCGCTTGGTAAGTAGTGTTTTCATTGTTTTCATGATTGGCTCCGCCTTTCGCAGAGCAGGTCGGGGAAGAACCGACTCAATCATGGAACGCTCGAACAGTCGGGTACATGCTTAAGAGAAGGTGAAGAGCCCCTGTGATTTCGCATAGTCGACGCCAACTGCTCGCCGCCGCCGGCGTGACCTTGGCTGCTTCCCTCGTGGGTACCGGAGAAGCCGAGGCGGAGCCCGACGTCGTGCGCTCGCCCGATGCGAGCAAGGCCCCGCCGGTGCACGGGTTGCATCTGCAGTTCGGTGCGGACGCGTCGTCCGAGATGGTCGTGACGTGGCACACGTTACAGGCGGTGCGCCGGCCGCGCGTCGCACTGGGACATCTCGACGGCAAGCTCGTGCGAACCACGGCCGCACGTCAAACCAGCTATACCGATGCGAAATCCAACCAGGTCGTCTACGCCTACCACGCGCGCCTGACGGGGCTGCAGCCCGGCACCGCTTATCTTTACGCGGCAGTGCATGACGGCGCCGAGCCCGAGTTCGGAACGTTCCGCACGGTGCCGCGCGGACGGACGGCGTTCACGTTCACGAGCTTCGGCGATCAGGGCACGCCGACGCTCGGCCGGAAATTCGTGCCTCCGGCGGGCGTCACGATGGCGAATCCACCTTTCGTCAACGACAATCTCGGCTCGCCGGCGGGCGGCGACACGACGCTCGGCGTCGAGCGCGTGCGGCCCGCGTTTCATCTCTTCAACGGCGATCTGTGTTACGCGAACCTCGCCGAAGACCGTGTGCGCACGTGGTGGGATTTCTGGTCGAACAACAGCCGCAGCGCCCGCAACCGTCCGTGGATGCCGTCGCCGGGAAACCACGAGAACGAACTGGGCAACGGCCCGATCGGTTATCGCGCGTACCAGACGTACTTTGCCGTGCCGCCCGCCGGCGGACAGACCGACGTGACGCGCGGACTCTGGTATGCGTTCACGGCCGGCTCGGTGCGCGTCATCAGCATTGCAAACGACGACATCGTGTACCAGGACGGGGGAAACTCCTACGTCCGCGGATATTCGGGCGGCGCCCAAAAAGCCTGGCTGGAACACGAACTGGCCGCGGCCCGGAGCGACCGCGGGATCGACTGGATCGTCGTGTGCATGCATCAGGTCGCGATTTCCAGCGTCGATCAGTTCAACGGTGCCGACCTCGCGATTCGCGAAGAGTGGCTGCCGTTGTTCGACAAATACGGCGTCGATCTCGTCGTGTGCGGGCACGAGCACCACTACGAGCGCTCGCACCCGATTCGCGGCCGCCGGAACAACGTCACGCTCACGCCGATTCCGGCCGCTACCGCAACCGACGTCATCGACACGACCAAAGGCACCGTGCACATGGTGATCGGCGGCGGCGGGACGTCCTCTCCATCGAACCAGTTGTTCTTCGATCCGCCGGGCTGTCGCGTGATCACGGCCGTCGGACCGGAACGCGATCCGGCCACCGGCAAACGTCCGCCGGTCTACGTGAAAGAGGACGCGCCGTGGTCGGCGGTGCGCAACGCCGCGCACTCGTACGGGTTTGCCGCCTTCCGGGTCGATCCCGGAGCGCATCCCGGGGGAGAGACGACGATCACCGTCACGTATTATGACGTCGTCGGGAACGACGGGCAGTTGGCGCCGTTCGAAACGTTTACGCTGCGCCGCCCGCGCCGCGACTAACCTCGAGCGGCGTTTCGTCCGCAGATCAGGCCTTGGCACAACGCGCGTGCCAGGCCGTGCTGGCTGAAGCCGCCGGCCGATTCGCCGCCGCAATACAGCCCCGGAATCACCTCGCCGCGCAGATCGATGACTCGGCACGCGGCGTCGATCCGCAAACCCGCCCGGGAATCGTGCACGACCGGCGTCGCCCACGCCGCGTAGAACGGCGGCGTCTCGATCGCGTAGCGGGGCGCCGGTTTGCCGAAATCCTCGTCCACGCCGGCCGTGACGAACGCATTGTAGCGCTCCACCGTCGCTTGCAGCTCCGCGCCGCGCATGGGCAGGCGCTGATGCGGCATCACGATCGCGTCCGCCAACTCGCGCACGGAGTTCGCGCTGAAGAAGAAGCCCGCGCCCGTATCGACGTTCGGCGGCTGCGGATCCCACGCTTCGCGCTCGACGGCAGCCGCGTCGAAGATGGCCCAGATCGGGCCGCCGCCGTTGCGCGCTTCACCGACGCCGGCCAAGGCCGCGTTCAGCCAGTTGTTCGGGGCGTAGCGGACGTTTTGCGCGTTCCGGTAGCTGAGCGGTTCGTACGGGTCGACCGAGCCCGCGTTGTTCGACGTGAAATGCGGGCCGGTCTCATCGTAGAAGCGCCGGCCGAGCATGTTGACCAGAATCGCGTCCTGCCAGTCCTTCACGCGCAGACCGGACGCGCGCGCTTTGTGAAACACGGGGCTGCCCGGCATCCACTGCAAGTTGACGTAGTTGTATTGGCAGCCGATGAGCCCGGGCTTGGTCACGGGCCAACCGAACTCCGCGACCTGGTTCGCGAGACCCCACAGCGCGGCTCCGACCGCCATCGCCGCGAGTTCGCCGCTCGCGTCCTGATTCGACCACGGCATTCCGGCGAGACCGCAGTATTCTTCGGTCAGCCGCGGATCGAACATGCGGCGAAACTCGACGTCGCCTTGCGAGCCGCCCGTCGCAACGATCACCGCCTTGTGCGCGCGAAAATTGCGAACCTTGCCGCCGTTGGTGACGGCGATCCCGAGCACGCGTCCCGACACCGGCGCCTCGCGGTGGATCGCGGTCATCCGGTGCGCGAGCAGAATCTGCACGCCGGCGGCGCGAGCGGCGGCTTCGAGCGGACGCATCAAACCGTTGCCGGTCGAGGTCGTCGCGGCGACGCCGGGGTCGGCGGGCTTCCCGGTTTGCACCAGCGGCCAGCCCATCGCGGCCGCGTGCATTTCGCGCGGGACGGAATTGCCGACGGCATTTCCGCCGCGCGTGTCGGGCGCCGCGTCGACGAAGACGACGCCGTGCGCGACGAGCCACTCGAACGTCTCCGCACTGTTGTCGGCGAAGGCGCGCACGATCTCGCGATCGTTGTACCGGTAGTCGGGGTGACCGTTGGGCTCGACGATCGACCAGTCCGTGAGATCGCGGAACAAGAGCTCGGGCGAATCGTCGATCCCGTATTTCTTTTGGACGCTCGTGCCGCCGCCGAGCGGAACGTTCCCGCCGCTGGTGATCGCGTGGCCGCCGATGTCGTCTTCGGCCTCGACCACGATGACCGATGCGCCGGCCTCGCGGGCGGCGATCGCTGCCGGGAGCCCGACCGCGCCGGCGCCGACGACCAGCACGTCGGCTTCCTCATGCCATTTCATCGACGTCGCCGTCGTCATCAGGCTGGCCTCAGGCTCGGATAGAGTGTCAATGCGGTTCCGCTGAAGATCTGCTCGCGATCGCGTTCGGAAAGAAAGGCCAGCTCGCGTTGCCCGAGCGCCACCAGATCCGAGAGCGAACCCGGCGATGCCGGGAAGTTCGAACCCCAAGCGATGCGCTCGACCCCGATAGCCGCGATCGT
Organism: Candidatus Lustribacter sp.; assembly: GCA_049512335.1. Classification (GTDB taxonomy): domain Bacteria; phylum Vulcanimicrobiota; class Vulcanimicrobiia; order Vulcanimicrobiales; family Vulcanimicrobiaceae; genus Lustribacter. The sequence continues at coordinate 3,429 of JBEKXE010000163.1, read as the reverse complement.
CTGCTCGATGAAGGATTGCGACGTCGCGTTGCCCTTCTTGAGCAAATCGAAATTGCGCTCGGTCAGCTTGAAGTAGAAGTTCTTGTGTTTGCTGCCCAGCTCGAAGAATGCGGCCGCCTCGGCATACGGTGGGCCGTCTTCGGTCGGCGGGTAGCCGCCGTGATCGACGATCACCTTGACGTCGGGGAATTGCGCGAGCAGCTTTCCGAGCATGCCGAAGCTGCCGAAGCGCGTCTGCACGCACACCGGGATGCCGAGCTTGCGGGCCGCTTCCCACGAGGGAAAGGTCTTCGGATCGGCCAGCCACTCGCCGGCGCCTTCACCGGTCGTGCTGCCCTGAGCGAAGATGCGAAAGCCGGCCATGCCGCGGTCCTTGACCCAATGCGTGATTTTGTCGACGGCATCGGGCGCGGTGACGTCGATCGCGCCGATGAAGCGGAAACGATCCGGATGCGCCGCCGCACAGTCCGCGACGTACGAATTGTCGTACCCGTAGGCCGTCGACGCGTGGACGAGAACCGAGCGGCGAATGCCGGCTTTGTCCATCGCCGCGAGCATCGCGTCGCAGTCGGCGGGCCGTTCGACCGACCAGCCCGACATCTTGCCGCCGACGGGATTGAAGGGGTAGCGCGCGACGTCTTTCGAGATCACGTGAGGGTGAATGTCTATGATTTCCAAGCGACGTTCCTTGCCTTGGCTAGATGGAAACGAACAGCTCTTCCGGGGCATAGCGCCGCGAAATGAGCTTTTGGTTCAGGGCGTAGTCGATCAGCGCGTCGATCGTCTTGAGATTGGCTTCGAGGCCGTACGGTAACGGATCGGGGCCGACGATCTTCTGCATCGCGACCCACTTCTTGTCTTCCGCGTCCTGCGGTCCGTTTTTGGCGAGCTTGGCGAGATACTCGTCCTTGGCGCGCGAGAAGGCGTCGAACAACGCGCGCGGCAAGCCGGGGTTGGCCTCGAGCACCGAGTCTTTCACGCACAGCACGCCGTGAATCGGGTAGATCCCCGTGCGCTTGAACCAGGCCGCGTCGAGCTCGTCGGCATTCGGGAAGAGGGCGCGAAAATCGCGCGTCGAGAGCACGGCCGGCGTCGCCGCGTTGCCTTTCTCCCAACCCTCGCGCGGCGCTCCGGAGCGGCCGAGCCCGGCGCGGCCCGAAAACGCCGCGTCGATCTTGCCTTTTTGGAACAGGTCGACCAGGCTCTCGCCGCTGGACGCCACGACGTTGGGTGGGGCGACGTATTCTTGCACGTGCTCTTCGTCGTCGGTGATCCAGGTGATCTTGGAGGGATCGACGCCGTACTCGCTTTGGAGGATGCCGCGCACCCAAACGCCGGTCGTCACGGTGTAGGCGCGCACGCCGACGCGTTTGCCGACCAAATCGGCGGGGACGTTGATGCCGGTATCGAGGCCGACCTGGATGTCGCCGAAATGGAAGAGATGGTTGAGCGGGATCGGCAGCGCGGTGAAGCCCTTGTTGTAGGCTTTGGCCACCACGTAGGTCGTCACGGCGATCTCGCAGATGTCGTATTCGAGATTGCGAACCATCTTGCGATAGGCCGCGATCATCGGGTTGACCTCGATGAAGTCGAGTTGCGCGCCGGCCGGCGTAATGCTGCCGTCCTTGAGCGCGGCAACGTGCGGATAGGGATTTACGGCGACGGTGAATGCCTTCAAGGATTAGGCATCTGAAGGATAAGCGATTGAATGGCCCGTTTTAAACCGGCGCGCGTTTGCGGTCCGTGCATCCAGCGGTAATCGATGTTGAGCGGGGTCTGGCCCGGCACCAATTTGAGCGTCGCGCATACCGGCCCGTCGAGCTGCATGAGGCGCGGCAGATCGTCCGTGAATGCTGCGAGCTCCGAATACGTGTACGCGTGGGGATAGCGCAGGGCCGGTTCCTTTGAAAGCGGCCACAAAAACCCCGCGCTTGTCCAGATATCCGGAACGGCAGTGACGAACTCGACCTTTGCCTCGAGCAACGCGGCGATCAGCGCGGCGCCGGTCGGCGCGGAGACGGTATCGGTCATGCCCGTTGGTAGGCCTGGCCCATTCCGCAATCCTGGCCGGGAAAGGCACGCTTCAGCGAAAAAAGGGCTCGCTTGCCGCGGTGGCGATGCGTCGTTCATGAGCGAGAGCGAATTCTCGGCCGCATCGCCACGCAGCGCGAAGACTACGAACGGGCCGAACAGATCCTCAGCGCGACGGTGGAGGTGTACCGCCGCCTGGACGATGGAGCATGCGCTAGCGGTCGAAGCCGGCGCGGCGAGCACCTAACGGTATGCTCAAACGCGCCGCGTTTACCGGAATGCTCACCGCCGCGGCGGCCGGCCGGGCGCTTCCGGCGCCGGCGCAGGTTGTCACGGCGAAGCTGCGCGTCGGCACGAACGTCGCCGACAACGTCACCGATTTGCTGTGGGCGAAGGCGACCGGAATGTTCGCCAAGGCCGGGCTCGACGTCGACGTCGAGAAGTTGACGTCGGGCGCCGCGGTGATCGCGGCCGTCCTCGGCGGCTCGCTCGACATCGGCCGCTCCAGCCTGCTGCCGTTGATCAGCGCGCGGGCTCACGGCATCCCCGTGCAACTGATCGCGCCGGCCGAGATGGGGCTCGCCGACGATCCGAGCGGCGCCATCGTCACGCTCAAGGATTCCCCCGTTCGCACCGGACGCGACCTCAACGGTCAAACGCTGCCCTCGCCGGCGCTCAAGGATTATTTCGAGATCACGCTGCGCGCGTGGATCGACCAGAACGGCGGCGACTCGAGCACGGTCAAGTTCATCGAGCTCCCGGTCGGGGCCGACCTCGCGGCGCTGGAATCCGGACGCGTCGCGGCCGCGGCGTTGGCGAATCCGATTTTGGCGAGCGTGCTCGCAACCGGCAAAGTGCGCGTGATCGGACGCCCCAACGCGGCGATCGGCAAACGATTTCTGCTCACCGCGTGGTTCGCGACCGAATCGCTGATCGCGCAGAAGCCGGATGCGCTCGCGAGGCTCGCGAGCACGTTGCACCAAGCGATGACCTACACCCAAGCCCACCCGGCCGAAGCAGCGACCGTGACGGCGCCGTTCTGGGGCGTCGACGCATCGATCATCGCGGCGATGCCGCGCCGGCCGGCGGCCGATGCGCTGGAAGCGAAGGACGTGCAACCGCTGATCGACATTGCGGTGCGCTACGGCGTCATCGATAAGCCGATGCAAGCCGAGACGATGATCGCGCCGGCCGTGCCACGAACGAAATCGCCATGAAGCGACGGAACGCACTCGGCATGATCGGTGCCGGTCTCACGGCCGCAGCCGCTCCTGCAGCGGCCGGTGCCGCAACGAGCTTGCGGATCGCCACGCTGCCGATCGACGGCACGGCGCTGGCGTATTACGCGCAGGACCTGAAGTATTTTCAGGACGCCGGCTTGGACGTGACGATCCAGGG
>JBEKXE010000162.1:0-9962 GCA_049512335.1 Candidatus Lustribacter sp. | reverse complement strand
ACCCCTTTCTTCGAGTACTTGTTTGATCTCGTCGAGCGACTTCTTGCCGAAATTACGCATCTTGAAGATTTCGTCTTCGGTCATGTCGAGCAGCTCGGAGACCTTCGAGATGCCCGCGCGCTTGAGACAGTTGAACGAGCGGACGCTCAGGTTGAGCGTTTCGACCGGCACGTCCCACTCGCTGGCCGGAGCCGTCGGCACCGGCTTCTCTTCGGTCGAGAAGTCGATGAAGAGCGCGAGCTGGTCGGTGAAGATGTTCGCCGCTTCGGAGAGCGCGTCGTCGGGCGTGATCGAACCGTTGGTCTCGATCTCGAGCGTGAGGCGGTCGAAGTCGACCGACTGTCCGACGCGCGTGTCGTCGACGGTGAAGTTGACCTTGCGAATCGGCGAGAAAATTGAGTCCATCGGGATCAGCCCGATCATGTGCTCGATGTTCTTCTGGCGGTCGGCCGTCACGTAGCCGCGCGACTTCTCGACGCCGATCTCCATCGAGAGCTTGGCGTCTTTCTTGGTCATCGTCGCGATGTGGTAGTCGGGCTGAAGGATTTCGACGTCGGCATCGGGCGAGATGTCGCCGGCGGTGACTTCCTTCGCGCCGCTGACGTTGAGCGTGAGCACCTTCGGATCGTCGGTGTTCAGCTTCAGCGGCAGGCCTTTGAGGTTCAGCAGCAAGTCGACGGTGTCTTCGACCACGCCGGGAATCGTCGAGAACTCGTGCAGCACCGTGTCGATCTTCACGTAGGTGACGGCGGCGCCGGGGATCGACGAAAGCAGCACGCGCCGCAGCGCGTTGCCGAGCGTGATCCCGAAGCCGCGATCGAGCGGCTCGATCACGAATTTGGCGTAGTTTTCGCGACGCTCGCGAACTTCGATTTGGGTGCCTTGCGGCGCGTCCAGGACGGTCATGATGGATTGGTTGATCCTTGTACCGCTTACGTTATCCGCCGCCGCACATCCGGTGCGGCGACGATCGTACGCCTAGCGGCGAGTTGAGTGAGATTAGCGCGAGTAGTATTCGACGATCAGCTGTTCGTCGACGGGGGTGTCGATCTGCTCGCGTCCGGGGAGCGCGAGCACCTTCGATGAGGCATCGGTCTCGGAGAACTCGAGCCATTCGGGATGGCGGCGGTTCTTCGCGACCTCGATCAGTTGCTTGAACGCGTCGCTCTCCTTCGAGCGATCCGAGATCGTGATCACGTCGCCCGGCTTCACAATGTACGACGGGATGTTGACAATCCGGCCGTTGATGCGGAAGTGGCGGTGCGTGACGAGCTGGCGGGCCTGCTTGCGGCTCATCGCCAGGTTCAAGCGGTACACGACGTTATCGAGCCGGCGTTCGAGCGTTTGCAGGAAGACCTTACCGGTCTGTCCCGGCACGCGCTGCGCGTCGCGGAAGTAGCTCTCGAACTGCGTCTCGAGCACGCCGTAGTACCGGCGCATCTTCTGCTTTTCGCGCAGCTGGCGGCCGTACTCGGAGATCTTCTGCCGAGCCTTCGTGTTCTGCGTCTTCTGACCGGGCGCGGTACCACGGCGCTCGACCGCGCACTTGCGCGAGAGGCAGCGGTCGCCTTTGAGAAAGAGCTTGATCTTCTCGCCGGTCTTCGAGGCGGCGGTTTCGCGGCGGCACAGACGGCACACCGCAGCGGTATAACGTGCCATTAGACGCGGCGCCTCTTGGGCGGACGGCAACCGTTATGGGGAATCGGAGTAACGTCTTTAATCAATGTAATTTCCAACCCGGCGGCTTGTAATGAACGGATCGCAGCCTCGCGACCGGCGCCCGGACCCTTGACGTACACTTCCGCCGACTTCATCCCGTGTTCCATCGACTTGCGTGCGACCGCTTCGGCGGCCATCTGCGCTGCGAACGGGGTCGACTTCTTCGAACCCTTGAACCCGAGGTTGCCGGCCGAGGCCCAGGCGATCGTCGAACCCTGGTTGTCGGTCATCGTCACGATCGTGTTGTTGAACGAGCTGTGGATGTGCGCGATGCCGGATCCGACGTTCTTGAACTCGCGCTTCTTGCGCGTCTTGGTCTGCTTCTTGGCCGCCAAATGGAAACTCCGAGCTTTATCTTGCCCCCTGCAACGAGAGGGGGTGTCGTCGCCTCGGCCGGCACGGATTCGCCTTGCGGCCAATCGGGTCCGAACTCGTTCCTGACCGCTCGGCGAGGGCGGCGGGCGCACGAATGCGCGTCCCCGGCAGCGCCGGAGACAACGCCCTATATTACCGGGAAATCAACATTGCGGTCAAGCCTATAGCGGCTTCTCCGCGACCAAAGCGTAGGTTCCCGTAGCGCTGATCCCGCTCCCGAACCCGCAGTCGCCGAATCCGGTGTCCTGGGTGAGCTTGAACCCGTGCGGGACGCTCTGGAAGGTCAGGCGGCAGTTTCCGCTTGCCGAGGAGCTGGACCACGTGGCGGGCAGCCCGGCCGGGATCACCCCCACGACGAAGCCGAGGCCGGCGTCGGTCTGCCGTATCGCGTTCACCGAGAACGCGATACGGCCGCCCTTCGCGGCGACGAGGACCACTTGGTTGCCGGGCGCGAGCGGCTTCTTGGTCACCGTATCGATTTGCCGGTAGGTTCCGGGGACCAGCTTGGCGGTCTGGGCTGCTCCGGCAGCCCCGAGGAGCAAGGTAAACAGGGCTGCGCCGCCGGCGGCGGGCAGGCGCCGGGCGAGGGTCAAGCCCGGCCGGCCTTGCGGCGTTGCGCTTCGGCCTCGTGGCGCCGCGCCAGTTCGTCCGGATCGGCGACGATCAGGTATGGTTTGACGCTGTGGACCCCGGGCCGGAGCGGAAGCGCTTTCATGCCCGGCGATTCGACGCCGGAGCCGCGATTCTCCGCGCGGAAGGGCCTCCACGATGCAACTGAAGGACCGGCCCGAGGCTGCGGTCGCGCCGGCGAACGACGCCGCGCACGCGATCTTCGCGCTCTTACGCGACTGGGAGATCGACCTCGTCTTCACCTGTCCGGGCAGCACGGAAGCGGCCGTGCTCGACGCCTCGCTCGCTTTTCCCGAGATGCGGCTGATCCTCACCACGCATGAATCGATCGCGGTGGCGGCGGCCGACGGCTACGCGCGCGTGACCGGACGGCCGGCCGTCGCCTATCTGCATGCGAACGTGGGACTCGCCAACGGGGTCGCGCACCTCACGTGCGCGAGCAACGCCCACAGCCCGGTCGTGATCCTCAACGGCCTCAAATCGACGGCGATCACGAACCGCGACGGGTTCACCACTTCGCCGTTCCAGCAAGACTACGTGCGCCAACTCGTCAAGCGCTCGCGCGTCGCGCTGAAGACGGACGGCATTCCGGGCGATCTCAGCCGCACGCTGCAGGCTGCGGTGAGCGAGCCCACCGGACCCGTCTACCTCGGGCTGCCGCAAGACTTGGTCGATGCGCCCCTCACGGGGGCGCTGCCGCCCGCGCAGCGCCGACGCTTTCCGGCGCGGCGCCGGCCCGATCCGGTCGACGTCGCCGCCGCTGCCGAACGGCTCGCCGCCGGGCAGGCTGTGACGATCGTTGCCGGCAGCGAGATCGCCTTCAACGCCGCGGCGCGCGCCGCGCTCACCGCCCTGGCCGAGCGCCTCCAAGCGCCGATCCTGCTCGAGGATCGGCGCTCGATGCAGGCCGCTGCGATCCTCGGCGACCACCCGGCATTTGCCGGCAGCTACGTGCTCTCGCACCCGGCCGTCGCGGGCGCCGACGTCTTGCTCTACGCGGGGATGTACTCGTTCGTCGAATTCGAGGAGCAGCGCGGAGCCTTCCAGCCGCCCGGCGCGCAGATCGTGCACCTGTGCAGCGATCCGGCGCAGATCGGGAAACTCGCCGACGTCGACGTCGCGCTCGCGGGCAACGCCGAGCTCGGCCTGCTCGATCTTCATGCGGCGCTCGGTCCGGTGACGAGCGCCGCGCGCGCCGCGCACCGCGCATCCGCGCTCGCCGCCCATCGCAGCGCGACCGATGCCCGCCGGTCCGCGCAGCGCGCGCGTTACGCCGACGTGCCGATCGATCCGCGCGTGCTGGTCGAGGCGCTGCACGAGCTGCTTCCGCGCGAGGCCTTCATCTTGAACGACGGCGTCACGTCGGGGAGCTACCTGACCGAAGCCGTTATCGCCGACGCCGCGCGCGAGCATCTCACCGCCGCGGGCGGATCGCTGAGCTGGGGAATGGGTGCCGCAATCGGCGTGCAGCTCGCGCGCCCGCAAGCGCGCGTCGTCGACGTCGTCGGCGACGGGTCGTTCCAGTTCGGCGTACAGGCACTGTTCACGGCCGTGCGGCTACAGTTGCCGATCACCTACGTCGTGATCGACAACGAATCGTATGCCGCCGTCCGTGCGGCGCTCAAGCGCCGGCGCAAAGGCGCGCCCGAAGCCGCCTATCCGGCCAGCGATTTGCGCGGCCCCGACATCGCCGCGATCGCGCGCGGATTCGGCGCGCACGCCGAGACGGTCGCACGGATCGCCGATCTGCGCGGCGCGCTCGACCGCGCCTTCGCCGCAGCGGGCCCGGCCGTCGTGGTCGTGAAAACGGACCCCGCGCACACCGGGCCGTAGTGGCCGCGTTCTTTCCGGGCTTCTCGGCGGCACCGGTCGACGTCGACGGCGCGACCATCCACACGCTGCGCGGCGGCCACGGTCCGCCGCTGCTGCTGCTGCACGGCCATCCGCAGACGCACGTCGCCTGGCATAAGATCGCCGCGCGGCTGGCCGAACGTTTCACCGTCGTGCTGACCGACCTGCGCGGGTACGGTGATTCGAGCAAACCCGACGGCGGCGAGCGCAGCGCGAACTATGCGCCGCGCGTGATGGCGCGCGATCAGTTCGAGGTCATGCGCAGCCTCGGGTACGAGCGCTTCGGCGTCGCCGGACACGACCGCGGCGGCCGCGTGGCGCACCGCATGGCGCTGGACGCGCCGCAGGCGATCGCGCGCATCGCCGTGCTCGACATCGCGCCGACCCTGACGATGTACGCGCGCACCGACAAGGAATTCGCGACCCGCTACGTGTGGTGGTTCTTCCAGATCCAACCGTATCCGATTCCCGAACACCTGATCGGCCTCGACCCGGAATTCTATCTGCGCGAGCATCTCGGCCGCCAGTGCAAGACGCCGGGCGCCGTCACCGACGACGCAATGGCAGAGTATCTGCGCTGCTATTGCGACCCGGCGACGATCCATGCGGCGTGCGAGGACTACCGCGCCGCCGCCGGCGTCGGCCTCGAATTGGATGCGGCCGACGCGGCGGCGGGCCGCACGATCGCGGCGCCGCTGCTCGCGCTGTGGGGAACGCGCGGCGTCGTCGGGCAGCTCTACGACGTGCCGGGCACTTGGCGCGAATGGGCCGCCGACGTGCGCGGCGCCGCCTTCGACTGCGGCCACTTGCTGCCGGAAGAAGCGCCCGGCGAGACGCTGGCAGCGCTCGAGGCGTTTTTTCGCTTCTAGGGCGCGCTAACCTGAAGGCCCATGCCGAGCTCCTGAGTGCGGCGCGCGGCGGACATCGCGAAGCGACGACTGGCGAACGAAAGCCCGCGGACAGCGGCGCGTAAGAGGCTAGAGCGGCTTGCCGCCCGCCTTGCTCGCGGGGACGAAGTTCACGTGCGCGGGATCCCAGCGAACCATGATCAGCGACTCCTGCCCTACCCCGCGCTGCGGGATCGCTCGGAAGTCGTAGGCTCCGTTCACCCCAGTCCAACCCTTTAGGTTGACGAGGTAGTCGCGAATCTTGGCGGTCGAAGCCTCGACCCCGTTCCTCCGCAGCGCATCGACGACGAGCATCGCCGGATCCCAGGCGCTCACCGCTAACTGGTCCGGCGTTGCTCCGGCGGCGCGATAGGCGCCCGAGAATGCGTTCATGGCGTTGCGCGTTGCGGGCGGGATGCCAGCAGTACCACCATAGTACGCGGTGATCGGCAGGTACATCTTATCGCTCAACACGCTGCCGTATTGCTTGACAAACGCGGCCGTCATGTTCCCGGGCGAGAGCATGATCGGGACGTCGATCCCGGCGTCTTGTATGCCGTGCAGCACGGTGCCGACGGCCGTGCCGGTGACCCAGGCGACGATGGCATCGGGCTGTGCGGCTTTCAGCTTTGCGACCTGCGCAGCGACGGAGAGGTCGGTGGGAGCGAAGTGCTCGCGGTCGACGAGCTCGAGGCCCTTGTCTTGCTGCAACGTGACGGCACCGACGATCCCCGCTTCCGCATCCTGGCCACTGGCGTCCGTCGTCACAATATAGCCGATCTTCTTCCAACCGCGCTCGCGGAAGTATCCGAGCGCCATGCCGATCATGTCGGGCGTCGAGCTGAGCGTCGAGAAGACATAGCCGCCGGCCGCGGGCTTTACGCCCGCCGTCAGGCAGTACAACACGGGGCCATTGTTCTGCACCAGCGGCATCAACGCGTTGCACGAGCCGGCCAGAGACGGTCCGAGCACCACGGTAGCCTTCGCCGCGAGGAGGCCCTGCATGAGCTGGATCGCGACCTGCGGGTTCGTCTGGTCGTCCTTGAGGATGAACTTCACCGGTCGTCCGTCGATGCCGCCGGCACGGTTGATCGCTTCTTCGGCGATTTGCAGCGCCTGCTGCTGACCAGTACCGACGAACGTCCCCTGCCCGGTGAGCGAAAGGATGGCGTTGATTTCTACTGGGTCGGCTGCGCCTACGCGCAGCACCGTCGCCGCGAGCAACACCGCAACAGCGAGTAAGGTCCGTCGAATCATCTACGTCGTTCCCTTCGTAATCGGCGCACGCTCGGCCCGCAGGAGCTGCTGGACGAGGCGCCGGCCCTTGAGCGCCGCTTCGTCGGCCGCGCAACTGAATTCCACTGGTTGATCACTGCATCCGGCAAGCGCGGCCTCGGTGGCCTCGAGCGCGACGATGTCTTGGCGGATGACGCCGTTGATATTCTCGCGCAGGTACGCCGTCATCTCGTCGCTCCTGTTGTACGTGCGCGTCAGGGCCCAAAAATCGTGCAGCGTCGTCTCGGTCTCCGGCGTTATCGCGTGGAGGACTTTGTGCTCGCCGAGGACGGCCGGCGCGGGCCCGACGCCGGTTCCTTCCTTGGCTGCGATGACGTGGACGACGTGAAACGACGGCGCGACGAAGCTCGTTATGTGCCGACGATCGATCCGTCCGATCGGGATCCCGAGCCGCCGCGCGTAGAATGGGGACATCTGCTCGCTTAGCGTGCAGCGTTCGACCCGCACGGTGCGGTCCACGACATCGACGGTCATCGGCGAGGCCAGCAGGTCCGGCGTGCCGATCGAGTCGGCATGCAAGAAGCTCAGGTGGGTGAGGTCGAGCAGGTTTTCGTTGAAGAGCTGGTAGCGCGCGCGAACGTGAAAGTCGTCGCCATGCTCGGCGAGCCAGGGGTCCCCGCCAAGCCCGAGCTCCTGCGTGTCGGGGAGGAGCGAGTAATCCGGGAAGGCCGGATCGCCCATCCAGATCCACACCCAATCCCAGCGCTCGGCGACGGGATACCGACGCGCGACAATCCCTGGGGGGACATGCTCCTGCGAGGGGATGCGGCGACAGCGGCCGTCGAGACCGAACGCGAAGCCGTGGTAGGCACAGGCGATCTCGTCGCCGCTGACCGTCCCCATCGTGAGCGGTAGACCGCGGTGCGGGCAACGGTTCGTCAGCGCGACCGGTTCGCCATTCGAGACGCGGAAGAGCGCGACACTCTGACCGAGGATCGTGCGCGCGATCGGCGTTTCGGTGATTTCATGCGACCAGCCGGCAACATACCACGCTCGGGTCACGAACGACGTGACGCCTTCGAAGGGATACACCTCAGCTGAAGGCCGGCCGGCGTCGTCGCTCTTCGGCGATGAGACCGGTAAGGTACGCGAACTTCGGGTTGGCGAGGCGATCGCTCACGTCAGGGATGCGCGCAGCGTCCGCGGGGCAGTCGCCGGTCCAGATCCGGATCCGCACGCACGTTCCCCAGCGGTAGAACCGGATGCCGTGGTAGCCGCACTCGATGACGCCGCCGACGAGCCGACAGCGTCGCGATACAGGAGGATCGAGAGATCGACGATCGTCCTCCCAATCATAGGAAAGCCGTCATGCCGGCTGTTGCTCCGCAGACAGAAGATGCTTAGAAGTCTAACAGGGTATTGGCCATGGCGTATTGGCACGGCTGAAAAAATCTCCTGTGCGACTGCGCGGCGGCGGTAGATCCGCGGGTTGAGGCGACCCTAGTCCCGCTTCCGGTAGAGCTCGACCCCGTCTTCGGAACGCAGCAACACGTACACCCCGCCGCGAACCCAATCGGCGAGCTGCTTGCGGCCGGCGTGCTGCCAGTCCGGCGAGGGATAGGTGTCGTCGACCAGGATGAAGTCCGGCAGCGAGGCCCAATCGTTGCGAGCGTTGGGGTCGAAGCCCAGATGGCTGTAGATCTCGTCGTGCGTCCCGACCTCGGCGTTCGGCGGCAGCGCGGCGACGAACGCGTCGAGCACGCGGTCGTGCGCCGTGATCGGGCCCAGATAGTGCCGCCAGTGCGTTGGTGACGCGAAGCTCAGATTCAGTACGCAGATGACGAGCGACGCAATGGCCAGCCGCATCGCAAAACGCGGACCGCGTTCGCGCGCGAACGCCGCCAGCGCGAGCACGTAGGCCACCATCATCCAGCCGATCCACACCCCGGCGTAGTGCTGGCCCATCGTGTAGGTGATCGACCAGCGCGACGAGAGCACTTCGATCAAGCCCGGCACGACGATCAGCACCCGCCAGCCGTAGAACGGCACGAAACACAGCGGGACGAACGCCTCCAGCAAGTAGCTCACGCGCCCGAGCACGGCCGCGGGCCCGCTCTGATACGCTTCGGCATTGGTGATGTAGCTGAACGCAAACCACGTATCGTGCCCGCCGACGAGCGGCCGCAGCACCCCGAAGTACGCGCCGAGCGTCAGCGCACCGGCGACGGCCGTGGCCGCGGCGAAGCGGAGCAGCGGCACGTTCCCGCGTTGCTTCGCACCGAGCGCGAACGCGGTGCCGAGCACGACGAACATCAGCGCCTCGTCTTCCTTGATCGCAAGGCCGAGCACGACGAACAGCGCGGCCCAGCGCCAACGTCCCGCATCGACGGCCCACGCGAGCCATGCGATCGCGGCCGGCGCGAAGCCGTTCTCGTGGAAGTCGGTGAACGTGACGCCGACCAGCGGCGGGTAGAGTAACGCCACGAACGCGGCCAGGAGCGCGACCCGTTCGGGCGCGCGCTTGCGCGCAAGCAGGTAGACGGCCGGCGCCACCAGCGCACCGGCCACCGCCTGCACCGCGATCAGCGCGATCGGCGAATGCATGAGCAACAGCAGCGGCGAGCAGAGGTAGAGGATCGGCGAGAAATGGTGCAGGAAGTGGCTGCCGCCTTCGGGCGTATCACCGAAGCCGGAGAACGGCGTGGCGATCGTCTGCACGAATTCGCCGAGATCGGCGCCGGAATGGTAACCGGCATAGCGGTTGATCCCCGCCAGGGTGAGGGCCACGGCATACACCACGCACCCCGCCGTGAGGGCGAACGCCGCGCTGCGGGAGTTCGCCGGTTGGACCGCCATTGGTGCGCCCTACGACCCGCGCGATGCAAACGCCCGCCGATCGGCGGGTTTCCAGCGTTCATGATCCGCTTTATCACCGAAGAAGACGTCGACGCGACGCTCGACGTCGCCACCACGATCGATCTGCTCGACTCGGCGGCACGCGCGCTTGCGGCCGGCACCGCGTCGAACACGCCGCGGCAGCGGCCGTTCACGACCGGCGTGCGCATGAACCTCATGGGCGCGGGGCTCGACGGACGCATCGGGCACAAGTGCTATCCGATCGGCGGCGGACGGGCGAACTTCGTCGTGACCGTCTACGGCAGCGACGCCAAGATGCTGGCGCTGATCCAAGCCAACCGGCTCGGACAGATTCGCACCGGCGCCGCATCGGGGCTCGCCACGCGCTTGATGGCGCGACCCGATGCC
>JBEKXE010000161.1:0-9991 GCA_049512335.1 Candidatus Lustribacter sp. | reverse complement strand
CACTTGCTCGGGGTAGACCGCACGCCGCATCGTGCGCACGACAATCGGATCGATGTTGAGGAACTTCGCGGAGATCGGCGCGGTCTTGTCGTGGTTGCGGTTGGCCCACAGTGCGGCCGCGTGCAAGGCTTGCGCGAAGCGCTTCGCTTCGTCGGCGTGGCTGTCGATCCAACTCTCGGTTCCCACGATGGCGTCGGAGAGCCAAAGCCGGCCGAGCGCACCGTAGGCGTCGCCGAGGATTCGGCCATGCTGGTCGAGGGCCGCGGTGAGCGACGGTTCGGCAATCATCGCCGCATCCACGCGATTCGCCGCGAGCGCCGCCGGCATCTCGGTGAACGTTACTTCGGTGTAGCGCACGGCCTTCGAGTCGCCGCCATTTTTGTCGAGCCACATCTCCACCGCGATGTGCGGGGAGCCGCCGAGCGCGTTGACCGCGACGACCTTGCCGTTGAGATCCTGCGCCGATCGTACGGTCGAGGCGGCGGATTCGACGAGAGCCGTTGAGGCTGCGCCGGCCCGGTAGACGGCTTGCGCCGAGACGATTTTGAGCGGCAAGCCCTTATCGCGCGCCTGCAGAAACGACAGGCTGTTGGAGCCTCCGATGTCGATCGAGCCGCCCAGCATCGCCGCGACCGTGGCCGCACCGTTGGGGATGATCTGGAGGTCGACCGCAATTCCGGCGCGGTCGAGATAGCCGAGCGATTGCGCGACCAGAACGAGAATTCCGGAGTCGGTCAGGCCCGTTCCCATGCGGATCGTTGCCGTGGCCGCGCGAGCGCGCGCGGGGAAGAACCCGCCGGCCGCTCCCGCACCGGCGATTGCCAGGGCCTGTGCTCGCTTCATGCCAGTGCCTTTTCGACCGCTGCGATGAGTCGCTCGGTGGCGACGGGCTTGTTGAGGTACGCCTCGACCCCGAGCCCTGCGGCACCCGCGACGAACGACTGATCCGACGTTGCCGAGCACACGATGATCTTCGCTTTGTGATCGAGCTGGCGCAGTGCCCGAATTGCCGCGATCCCGTTGTGCCGGTCCATCAGCATATCCATGGTCACCAGGTCCGGCCACTCCTCCGCGTACACGCGGATTGCGTCCTCAGCCGAATCTGCCTCGATCACGTGATAACCATGCCCTTCCAGGGTGCGGCGCAACGTCTGGCGCGCGAGCGGCGTGTCGTCAACGATCAGGATGAGCGGTCTCATCGAGGCTCCTCTCCACCCAACACCCGGATGTGGCTAAGATCCTGCATACGGTTCCTCTGTACGCAGTATACACCGGCGGGCCGGGTTGGAGGTGCCCGGAGCCTTGGACTCGGACCATCCGGCTGCAGTGGACGTGGAAAAAACGGAGGTCGATGGATGAAACGCCGGACGTTCGTGTCGACGGCCCTGGCTGTGGCGGTGACGGCGCCGGTCATCGCGCAGACGGCGCCGCAGCCGGTGCACGTCTCGGGGACCGGGGCCGACGACGTAGCACCGCTGCTGTACGGGCAGAAAGCGGGGCTGTTTCGGGCGGCGGGGCTCGATCCGGCGTTCGAGCGCTCCAATAGCGGGTCGGCGACGATCGCCGCCGTCGTCGGCGGATCGGTCGACATCGGAAAGTCCAGCATGGGGTCGATCATCACGGCCCGGGCGAAGAACATCGGCGACATCAAGATCCATGCCGGCGGGGCGACGTTCCGCAGCGTGAAGGGCGACGTGATGCTCGTCGTGTCGCCCGACTCGCCGGTCCATACGGCGAAGGACCTCAACGGGAAAACCATCTCGGTTCCCTCGCTCGGCGATCAGAACACGCTGGCGGTGCGCGCCTGGTCCGATGCGAACGGCGGCGATTCGCGTAGCATCTCGTTCCTCGAGCTCCCGTCCAGCGCGGCGGCGGCGGCGGTCCAACAAGGCCGCGTGGCGGCCGCGGCGCTCGTTCCGCCGTTCGTCGCGCATGCGGTCGGCGCCGGACAAGTGCGTGTCGTTGCCAACGTCTTCGCCGCGATCGCGCCGCGATTCTTGGAGACGGGCTGGTTCACCACCGGCGACTACGCGGCCAAACACCGGGACGTCGTGTTGCCGTTCGGGAAGATCATGTCGACCGCGTCGGCCTACGTCAACACGCACACCGTCGAGACCGCCGATGCGTTGTCGGCATTCAGCGGCGTCCCGGCCGCTTCGATCATCGATACCGGAATCAGTTTCTTTGCTACCTCAGTCGATCCACGCGATATCCAGCCGCTGATCGACGCAATGGCCAAGTACGGCCTGATCGACCACCGCTTTGATGCAACAGACTTCATCTTCAAATAGCACGTCGCCGCGCTTTCTCTCGCTCGCCGAACGCGACCGGCGGCATGCCGCGATTCAGGAACGCATGGCCGCCAACGGCCTCGACGTCCTGATCTTACCGGCCAGCGCGAACCGCTGGGAGCAGTCGATGGCCGACTCGCGCTACGCCACGGGCATCGGCGGCTTCGGCACCGAGACGCTCACGATCGTGCCGCGCGGTCAGGCGCCGACGGCATATCTGTTCAATCGCTCGGCGTGGTGGAAGTCGCATCCCAACCGGTGGGTCGACGACGTGCGCGACGGCCGCAACGCTTGGGGCCGCAACATCATCGAACGCCTTACCGAGGCGGGGTTCACGCGCGGCCGCATCGGTTGGTCGGGTTTCCTGGGGGGAACGCGCACGCCGGATGGGACCGCGCCACAGTTCACGGTGAAGGCCGTGCAGGCGAAGTTCCCGCAAGCGGAGATCGTCGACGGCAGCGCCGTCATCCAAGACCTGCGCTCGATCAAGAGCGCGGAAGAAGTGGCCGTGCTGGAAGAATCGGCGGCGGTTACCGACGCGATGGTGGCGGCGATGGTCGCGACGGCCCGCCCCGGCGTCACCGAACGCGCGGTGTATGCGGCCCTGGTGCACGCGATGCTGCTCGGCGGCGCCGATCTGCCGTCGCTGTTGATCTTTGCCTCCGGACGCGGGCTCGAGATCGGTCACGGATCGTTCGTGCCGACCGATCGCGTGCTGCAGGACGGCGATCTGCTGGTCAACGAACTCGAAGCGCGCATCGCCGGCTACGGCGCGCAAACCGTCGCGCCGGTCTGGCTCGGGCGCCCCGATCCCGGTTACCGCGCGGTTGCGGATACGGCCGAAGCGGTGTTCGCGGCCGTGCTCGAGCGTCTGCGCCCCGGCGAGACGATGCGCAGCGTGACTGAGTTCTACAACGCGACGATCGAGCGCGAGAGCAAGGGCACGATGAAGGGTTCGTTCCCGCTCATGCACGCGCGCGGCTTGGGCGACGAAGTTCCGGCGGTGATCGATGCGGCCGATCTCGAAAAGAGCGGCGGCGCGACGCTGGTCGAGAACATGGTGTTCGTTCTCAAACCGCGCGTGCGCACCGCCGACGGCAAGATTTCGGCCCAAGTCGGCGACACGGTCGTCGTCACGCCGTCGGGCGGCCGCCGCCTCGGGCGCCGGAAATTCGGCTTGTCGGTGGTGCCCTAGGAGCTCGGCAGCGGCGTTCCGCCCGGCGCCGACACCGGATAGAAGTTCTGGTGGGCGGGGTCGTAGCGCAAGATGACCGACGCGTTGTCGCCCAAGCCGTGCTGGTCGCCCGAGCGGAAGTCGTACTCGCCCGAGATGCCCCAGAAGCCGTGGAGGCCGTTGATGTACCGCCGGACTTGCTCGGCCGTCGCGGCGGTACCCAGCTTTTGGAACGCCGAAAGTACGATCTTCGTCGAATCCCAACCGTAGAATTCATCGGGCGTGACCGGCGTGCCGGCGACCTTGTGCGCATCGAGGAATTCGGTCAGCGCCGGACGCAACGGTCCGGCGCGATCGATATCCATGCCCCAGTAGACGGGACCGTTGAAGAGTACTTTCTGCGGCAGCCCGTCGCCGTACGGACTCAGGAATTCGGCGTGCATGTTGGCCGCCGACGTCGTGACCGGCATCGTCATGCCGGCATCGCGTAGCCCGCGAATCACCGTTTGGAACGGCGTGCCCGCCGCCGATAGGTAGATGTAGTCGGCATTCGCCGCTTTGATGCGCGCCAGCTGCGCGTTGATGTCGAGCGCGCTGTCGTCGAAGTGCTCGTGCGCGACGACCTGGATGACGCGGTTCTCGGGTTGGGCCAACACGGCAGCGAGGATTTCATCGGTGCTCTGGCCGGTCGCGTCGTTGGCGATCAGCAGCGCCATGCGGCGCGCGCCGCTCAAACGCGCGTACTTCACCGCGATCGGAACCGTGCGCGTGATCGGAACGCCGGCGGAAAATACGAAGCCGTCCTTGGGCGGCCGGATCCCCGGCGACTGGCAGTACATCACCGGGCCGGCGGCGGCGACCAGCGCGCCGACCGCGTTGCACGTCGCTTGAATCGTCGGCCCGAGGATCGCCGCCGGATGTTTGGCCATGATCTCGTTCGCGAGTTGTACGGCAACGCGCGGGTTCGACTGATCGTCCACGATCTGGATCGCGACCGGCTGCCCGTTTATTCCGCCGGCCTTGTTGACCACGTCGACGTACATGCGCTCGTCGGCGGCCATCGTCTTGCCTTGAAACGCGCCGGTCCCGGTCACCGCGTCGATGGCGTAGATGGTGAACGGCTCGGTTGCCGCCTGTGCACCCGAAGCCAGCGTGAAGACGAAGAGCGCGAGTACGATCCGCAATGCAAGCATGGTGCTAGTATACAGGAGAAAGAACGGGGCGCGAAGGATTTTCTCTCGCGATGTACGCGGAACTGCTCGTGGACCGGCCGGTCGCGGACGTGCTCGGCGACTGGGATATCTTGGACGATCTCGTGAGCAAGAAGTTCTCGCGCTTCAAGCGTGTGGGCGACGGCATCTTGGGCGTGCGCCGCCGGCTGCTCGACGGCAACGAGGTCGTCGATCCGGTCAAGGGCGTGCTGCCCGCGTCACTCGAGATGGGCCCCAACGGCATCTTCGCGGTGCACCACGAGGTGCTGACGCTGCGCATGACCGCCGGCGGAACGCCGCACCGCGTGCCGCACAACTTCGGCTTCTGGCACATCAACGACATGGACGAGCTGTACCTCACGCTGCCGCCGGCGGCGCCCGGGCAGCCGGCCTACATGCTCGTGATCATGCAGCACCCCGAGGGTGCCGAAGGCGAGAGCTTCGCCGAGTACTGCGAGGAGTGCCTCACGCTGATCTTCGAGCGCCACTACAACACCGGACGGCTCGGCTTCGAGGGCTTCTTCAAAGCCAACGATGAGGCGATCATCGAGTACAATTCCGACGTGCGATTTCGCACGTGCCCCGAATGCGGCCACGTCAACCCGTTGGGCTATACGTGGAACCCGGGGCGCGATACGCCCGCAACCGCAGCCGCGCGCCTGCAGTGGTAGGCGCGAAGCTCGCGCGCGCAGCAGCCGGCGCGTTGCTGTGCGTGCTTGCCGCGTCCGCCGCCGCCCTGCCGGCGCCGGAACCGTTCACGATCGACGTGATCGCGTCGGAAACGGGCCCCGGGGCCTATTTCGGGCAGCAGACGATCGACGGCCTCAAGGCCTATGAGAACGCGGCCAACGCGAGCGGCGGCATCCACGGCGTGCCGGTGCACTTCGAAGTTCACGACGACGAATCGCAACCCCGCGTCGCCGTCGAGCTCGGGAACGAAGTCCTGGCGAAGCATCCGGCGATTTTCTTCGGCGGAACCGTGCAGGCGACGTGCAACGCGCTGGCGCCCCTCGCGGCGCACTCGACCGTGATGTATTGCCTCTCGCCGGGCCTGGTCCCGGAACCGCGCGGCTACGTCTTCGCCACCTCGACATCGCTGTATCATCTCGTCCCGGCGCTGTTCCGCTTCGTGCGCACCAGCGGGCACCAGCGCGTCGGTCTGCTCGTGACGACCGACGCGACCGGCCAGCGCTCCGATCAGCTCATCGACTACACGCTGAAGCTGCCCGAGAACAAATCGCTCGTCGTGGCCGGCTACGAGCACTTCAGCGACAGCGACATCAGCGTGGCCGCGCAAATCGCGCGCATCAAAGCCGCCGATCCGCAGTTCTTGTACGTCTCGGCGGCCGGTTCGCCGTTCCAGATGGTGTTGCACGGCATCATGGACGGCGGCTTGGCCAACATTCCGATCATCACGTCGGCGTCAAACATGACCGACCGGTTGCTGGCGCCGTGGGCCAAGAACCCGCCCGCGCAGCTGCTGTTCAACGGGCCGCCGTTCTGGGGCTCGGGCACCGGGCCCGATCCGCGACTGCGCGCGGCGATCGCCGAATATCGCGCCACCTACCAGCGCATGGGCGCCGAGCAGACGCCCAACGACGACTACGGCTGGGATCCGGCGAAGATCGTCGTCGATGCGTTGCGGCACCTCGGTACCTCCGCAACCGCCACGCAGATCCACGACTACATCGAGAACCTCCACGATTTCCCGGGTATCGGCGGCATGTACGATTTCCGCAGCGGCGACAACCACGGCCTCGGCGATGACGCGACGATCATCTTGCAGTGGGATCCGGCGAAGTCGATCTTCTTTCCGGTCAGCGCGCCGGCCGGGATAGCCTTCCGCAAATGAGCACGCAGTCCGACCCGGTCACGAACTATCGCATTCCACTCGTCGGTGCGGAAGCACCGGCGCGCGCGTGGCAAGAAGCGAGCCGCAACTACATCTGGTCGGCGCGGCATGCGCGCGACACGTCCCGGTACGGCATCGTCGAGTTGCTGCCCGAGGGCGTGGTGCGTCTGCCCGAGCGCGACCGCGTGTTCCACGTCGTGCCGGCCGGCCGGCCGCACCGTATCGAGCACGCCTTCGGGTTCTGGCGCACCTGCGGCGCCGATGCCCTCTACATCGCGAGCAATTACGAAGACGGCGTCGTCTACATGATGGTGATCAGCACCGCGCCGTCGACGTACGAGACCGACACGCTGCATTGGACGTGTCTGGGCTGCGGTGAGACCTTGCAGTCGGTCGAGATCCCGACGCGCCGGGTGCATCTGCGCGGGCTGCTCGAGCGCTCGCTGGCCGCGGTGCGCGCCTTCAACGCCGATCCGGCCGCGCGCACGTGCGCGGCCTGCGGCGCCGTCCACCCGCTCGCCTACGGCTTCGAGCCCGAAGACGACAACGATGAAGAGCGCGCCGCGCGCGCGAAGTGGTAGCCATGTACTATGCCGAGATCAACGTCCCCGAGCGCCTGGACGCGCTGCTCGACGATTGGGATCTGCTCGACGACCGGGTGATCAAGAAGCTCACGACGTTCAAGGAGCTGGGGGAAAACGTCGTCGGGGTGCGGCGGCGAATGGTTCGGGGCAATCAGGTTCTCGATCCGGCCAAAGGCGTGTTGCCCGAATCGGTCGAGATCGGACCGCACGGCCTCGTGCAGCAAACGCACGAGATCCTCTCGCTGCGGATCACGGTCGGCGGCGCGCCGCACCGCGTGCCGCACAGCATGGGCTTCTGGCACATCAACGACGTCGACGAGCTCTACGTGACGCTGCCGCCGCCGAAGCCGGGCGAGCCGGCGTACTTTCTCGTGATCATGGGCAACCCGAAGCCGTCGAGCAACGAGGGCGAGAGCTGGGCGCAGTACTGTCAGGTGTGCTTGACGATGCTGCACGAGCACTACTACAAGACCGCGCAATTCGGCATGGACGGCCATTGGCGCGCGAACCTCGCGGCGATTCGCGAATACAACAGCGATGTGAAGTTCCGCACGTGCCCGGAGTGCGGGCACGTGAACCCGTTGGCCTACGTGTGGAACACCGCCAAAGACACGCCCGACGAGGCGCTCGCGCGCAAAGAGTGGTAGCCGGCGGCTCGGACCCCGGGAAACACTCCGCTGCGAAAATCGTGCGGGTCCGAACGCGAAGGATTCGCTTGAAGCGAATCCACTAACGCGGTGCGGCGACCATCGAGCCGAACTGCGGGATCACGGCTTCGCCGAACAGGCGCATCGAGCGGCGGCTGATGTCATCCGGCATGCTCGTGATCCGGTGCTGCGCGAGGAAGATGTCGTGCCCGCAGAGCGCTTGCTGCTCGCGGATGCGCCGCGCCACGGTGTCCGGCGAGCCGACCAGCGCCAGCCCTTCGTCGATCCAGAAGTCGTACGACTTCGACGTCTCGAGATACAGGCGCGCCATCTCGAGCATTTCGGGCGTTTTCTCCTCATCTTTCAACGAGAGCGCGCGCGCCACACCCTGCTGGCCGAGCAGCCCCTCCAGCATGTACGGCTCGGCCGCCTTGCGCGCCGCTGCGTCGGTCTCGGCGACGTGCACGTGGCGCACGAGCATCGTTCGCGGCAGCGGGCCGCCGTTGCCGCGTTCGCTCCATTGGTCGCGGAACATCTTGAACTTCGCCGCGATCGTCTTCTCGGCGTCGAGGTTCTGCGCGAAGTTGAAGCCCTTGTCCACGGCATACGCGATCGAGGTCGGGCTGTGCCCGCCGACCCAGATCGGCGGATGCGGTTTCTGGTAGGGATGCGGCTGCACGATCGCACCGTCGTACGTAAAGTACCGGCCGTGATAGGTGACTTCCTCACCGCTCCACGCCGCCTGCACGACGTCCATTATTTCGAGGCCGATCTCGCGCCGGTGTTCGTAGTCGAGGTGCCAAGGTGTGAACTCGGGCAAGCGCGTTCCGTAGCCGAGCGCAAACTCGATGCGTCCGCGCGAGAAATGGTCGACCATCGCGACGTCTTGCGCGAGCCGGATCGGATGGTGCATCGGCAACTGAAAGACCATCGCGCCGAGCCGTATCGTCGAGGTCGCCGCCGCGAGCGCACCGAGGTAGACGCAGGGCGAGGTGATGACCGGAAAACGCGCGTTCTGGTGCTCGATGAAGAAGTAGTACTTGTAGCCCAGCCGCTCGCCCAGCGCCGCGGCCGCAACGTGCCCTTCGTAGGCCGCCGTGAGGTCGTCCCGCGAGGTCTCCGGGAACGTGTCGAACAGGCCGAATTCCAATTCCATGAAAGAGCCCTTCGGGCCGCCCGGGAAATGAACTTGCCGCAGCGTTGCCAATTCTGGCAGATTCTTGCGGCAGTGAATACCGAACGTGCTAAAGTAAAGGGTACTATATGAAGAAGGTCTTCGCGGTGCTGGCCCTGGCTGCGCTCGCCGGTAGCGGGATGCCGGCCGGGGCGCAGAGCGCGCCCTACACGTTCCAAGTGATCCTGCCGCTGACCGGGCAGGCGGCCTTTTCGGGCCAGGCCGAAAGCCAGTCGCTCGCCGCCTACGAGAAGTACCTCAACGCCAACGGCGGCGTGCGCGGTGTCCCGATTCACTTCGACATCCACGACGACCAAACGAGTCCGCAGGTTGCCCTGCAACTCGCCAACGCCGCCATCGCGCAGCACGTCCCGGTGCTGTTCGGTTCGGCCGTCGTGGCAACGTGCGCTTCCATCGGCGCGGCGGTCGCCGCCACGGGTCCGGTGCAATTCTGCTTGTCGCCGGGCTACTCGCCGGCCAAGGATTCGTACGCGTTTGCGACCGGGACGACGATTCTTGCGCTGACGCGCACGATTCTGATGTACGCGAAGCTGCGCGGTTTCCATCGCGTCGCGTTCATCGGATCGACCGATGCGACGGGGATCGCCTCGGCGGACGTCAACGCCCAACTGTTCAAAGAGCCCGGCCTGCGCGGGCTCGAACAAGTCGCCGACGAGCGTGTCAGCACCGGTGACGTAACGGCCGACGCGCAAATGGCCAAGATCAAGGCCGCCCGGCCGGACGTCCTGTGGACGTCGACCAGCGGCACGGTTTTCGCGACCGTGATGCACTCGATGTCCAACGTCGGCCTCGACATACCGGTGCTGACGACGACGGCCAACGCCAGCGCAGCGCAACTCAAGCCGTTGAACGCGTTCCTGCCGCACGAGCTGTACTTCAACGGCGTCCCCTTCCAGCTCGGGGATCAGTTGCGCGACGCCGAATTGCGGCGCCAAGCGAAGATATTCGCCGACGCGTTCAAAGGCATCGGCGTCGAACCAACGCCGTTGCACGCGCTGGCCTGGGATCCGCTCTTGATCACGGTGGCGGCGCTGCAA
>JBEKXE010000160.1:0-10009 GCA_049512335.1 Candidatus Lustribacter sp. | reverse complement strand
CATGGCGCGGCGGGGACTTCTTGCGCGTGGAGCGAGTAGCGATAGTGCGCCGCGCACGCGCCTTCACTCGAGACCATCAGCGCTCCGACCGGATGCTCGGGATTGCATTCGGTGCCGAACAGCTTGCATTGCGGCGGCTTGAGCACGCCCTTGAGGACCTCGCCGCACTGCGCCCCGCGCGGATCGGTCACGCGCAGGCCTGCCACGTCGAAGAGCCGCTCCGCATCGAAGCCGGCGAATTCGCTCTTGAGGGCCAGCGCCGACTGCGAGATGAACCCGAGGCCGCGCCATTCGAAATACGGGCGCAGCTCGAACACCCGGGCCAACGCGCGCAGCGCCGGCAAATTTCCATCCCACGGCACGATCCGCTTGTACTGATTTTCGACGCGCGCCTCGCCCGCGTGCAGCTGGCGCAGGATCATCAGGATCGCTTCGATGATGTCGAGCGGTTCGAACCCCGCGACCACCACCGGCTTGCCGTAATCGCGCGCGATGAATTCGTACGGCCGGCAGCCGGTGATCGACGAGACGTGGCCGGGACCGACGAAGCCGTCGATGCGCATGTCCGGGGAATCGAGAATCGCGCGCATCGCCGGAACGATCGTGACGTGATTGCTGAACACCGAAAAGTTCGTCACGCCTTCGGCTTGCGCGCGCAGGATCGTCAGCGCCGTCGACGGCGCCGTCGTTTCAAAACCGATCGCAAAGAAGCACACGCGCTTGGCCGGATGCTCGATCGCGATCCGAAGCGCGTCGAGCGGCGAATAGACCATCCGGATGTCGGCCCCGCGCGCCTTGAGCTCGAGGGGCGTGCCGCGCGTTCCGGGCACGCGCATCATGTCGCCGAAGCAGGTCAGGATCACGTCGTCGTGATCGGCGATCGTCAGGCCGTCGTCGACGCGCCCGGTCGGAAGCACGCACACCGGACAGCCGGGGCCGTGCACCAGCTCGATGTTGGCGGGCAGCACGTCGCGCAGCCCGTGGCGGTAGATCGAATGCGTGTGCCCGCCGCAGACTTCCATGATGCGGTACCGGCGAGCCGGATCGACCGTCCGCCCCAGCTCGCGCAGAACGCCCGAGATCAGCTCCGGGTCGCGAAACTCATCGACGTATTTCATCGGCTCCCGCCGCCGTCTCGGCGAACCGATAGCCGAGCACTTCCTCCAGCGCGAGCGCGTCTTCGCCCATCGCGCGCAGCATGCGCAGCTGGTTCTGCGCTTCGGCCTCGTCGATCTTGCTGAGCGCGAACCCGACGTGGATCAGGACCCAATCGCCGGTCTTGACCTCGCCTTCCTCGAGCAAGCCGACGTTGACGTTGCGCTGCACCCCGCCCACGTCGACCCGGGCCATGAACGGCAGCTCGGCCGAAAAGGCCACGATCTGACCCGGAATCGCGAGGCACATTGCGTTCTCCCTCCGTGGACCCCCTTCGCGAAGACCGGCGGCAATCATTGGAAAGCGACGCATCGCCTGCGGCGAAGACCGGCGGGTGCTCTTGCTCGGAATCGAGACGTCGTGTGACGACACCGCAACCGCCGTCGTGCGCGACGGACGCAGCGTGCTGTCCAACGTTTCAACCAACCAGGACGCGTTCCACGCCAAGTACGGCGGAATCGTCCCCGAAATCGCGAGCCGCCGGCATGCGAGCCTGCTCTCGGCAGCCGTCGACGACGCACTGGTTCGGGCGGGAACGTCGCTCGACGCGCTCGACGGCATTGCGGTAACGTCGGGCCCCGGATTGATCGGCAGCCTGGTCGTCGGCGTTGCGACCGCGAAAGCGTTGGCCTTCGCAACGAGCAAGCCGCTGTACGCCGTGAACCATTTGCACGGCCATCTGTTCGCGGCGTTTCTCGACACCGACGTTACGCCGCCGTATCCGTTTCTCGCGTTGCTGGTATCGGGCGGACATTCGCAGCTCGTCGCGGTCGAGAGCGCGCGCGACTTGCGCGTGATCGCAAAAACGCGCGACGACGCCGCCGGTGAAGCCTTCGACAAAACGGCACGCTTGCTGGGGCTGCCCTTCCCGGGCGGACCGGCGCTCGAACGATTGGCGCTCGACGGCGATCCGAAGGCGATCGCGTTTCCGCGCTACCGGCCCGAGCCCGGCGCGCTCGATCTTTCGTTCTCGGGTCTGAAAACGTCGGCGCGCTATTTCCTCGCGTCGGATGCGGCGCGCGACGTCTCACCGGCCGACGTCGCGGCGTCGTTCCAAGCCGCGATCGTCGACGTCTTGATCGACCGCGTCCAGCGCGCGCTCGAGGCCGGAAGCTACCGTGCGATCGTGCTCAGCGGCGGCGTTGCGGCCAACATGTCGCTGGCCGGCGCCTTTCGGCGCGTCGGTGAAACGCGCGGTCTACCGGCATTCGTGCCGGAGCGGCGCTTCTGCACCGACAACGCCGCGATGATCGCCGCCGCGGCGGAGCGCCGCGGCGACGTCGATCTGCGCGATCCGCTCACGCTGACGGCGGATCCGAACTTGCCCTTCGCGTGAGGGCGCGGGCTACAGGGTCAGCGTTCCGCTGCTACTATGCCGTTAGGCACCAGCGGCGGATCGCTTTGGTGACCGCCGCATGCTCGATCGGGTGGATGCGTTCGCGGAACGTATCGAGCGTCGCGCCCGCACCGAGATGCAGCGGCGTGCGCACGAGAATCGCGCCGCGGTCCGTTTGCGCCGTCACGCGGTGCACGCTGGCACCGCCCCAAGCGACGCCGGCCGCGATCGTGGCTTCGGGCGCGCGCGCGCCGCGGAACGCCGGGATCTCCGTGCCGTCCGGCATGACAACCGAATCGGCTGCCGGATCGAACGGCAAGAACGCGGGATGCACGTTGACCGTTTCCGGAAAGCGTTCGAGGAACGCGGCCGGGAGCAAGTGCATCCAGCCGAGCAACAGGATCAAGTCGGGTTCGTAGCGCGCTACGGTTTCGGTCAAGCGAACGTCGTAATCGGCGCGCGACTCCGCCGCGCGGTCCCACACGATCGCCTGCTGCGGGATGCCGGCCTCGCGGGCCCGCTCGCGAACGTGCGCGCGCTCGTGATTCGCGATCACCGCGACGATATCGAGCGAGCTGTCGCCGGCCTGCACGTCGTCGATCACCGCCTGCGCGTTCGAGCCTTCACCCGACGCGAGGATGACCGCACGCGCCGGACGCAGCGCGTAGTCGAACGAATCCGCGACGTGCGCCTCCGCCCGCTCTTCATACGAGGCGATGAGCCGCTCGCCGCTGACGGCCGGAATCAGCGCCCAGCGAAAATGCTCGGCGAGATCGCACAGCGCGGCGACCAGCAGTACCTGTCCGAGACCGGTCTTGCGATGCGCTTGCGCGACGCCGTACGGGCCGAAGATCCCGACGTCGGCGCGTTTGCGATACGCCTGCAACCAGTGGAACGAACGATCGTGCGAACCGAAACCGGCGAATCCGGCGATCGTCCCGTCGGCCGCGAAGGCATACCATGCCGAGCCGTCGCGCACTTCGCTCGACCACCAGCTGGGCGCGAATTCCCAATCGATCCACGCACACAAGCGCTCGTCCGGCGCGTCGATGCGCTGGAGCCGGTAACCGAGCTGCGCGCCGGTCGCCAGCGCCGCGGCGCGAGCGTCGGGCCCATAGCGCGTGCCCAGCGGCGCCAGCAGGTTGACGGCCAACGTCAGCCGCGCGCGGGGTGTACGACGACGGCCTCGCCGCCGGGCGGGCGCGGCGAAACGAATCCGACGACGGTCGCCGACGGCACGGCCGCGATCGCTTTGGCGGCGTCCATGAACGGGACGACGAGCGTGTAGCCAACACCCATGTTCAGCGTCCGGTACCGTTCCTCGTGGCCGAGATTTCCGCGCCGCACGAGCTCCGCCATCAGCGGCGGCACGCTCCAGCGCGATTGTTCGAACACGGCCCGGCACGCTTCCGGCAGCGTGCGCGGCACGTTGTCGATCAAGCCGCCGCCGGTGATGTGCGCCATCGCTTTGACGTCGGCGACCGCTTGGATCGCCCGCACCTCGTTCGCGTAGGACGGGTGCGGAGCGAGCAAGGCGTCGCCGAACGTCGTGCCGTCGAACGGCTGCGCGTATTCTTCGGGTGCGATCAGCGCGCGCGCCAGCGAGTAGCCGTTCGTATGCAGTCCGATCGACGGCAGGCCGAGGATCGCGTCGCCCTCCGCGACGCGCTCCTTGTTCGGGATCTGCGCGATGTCGACGACGCCGACGATCGTTCCGGCCAAGTCGAAATCGCCCGGGCGATAGAGTCCCGGCATCTCGGCCGTCTCGCCCCCGAGCAGCGCCATGCCGTTGGCGCGGCACGCCTGCGCCACGCCGCGGACGACGTCGGCAGCCATCGCCGGTTCGAGCTTAGCGACCGCAAGGTAGTCGAGAAAGAACAGCGGCGTCGCCGACACGACCAGGATGTCGTTGACGCAGTGGTTCACCAGGTCGCGCCCGACGCCGTCGTAGCGGCCCATCTGTGCGGCGATCAGGATCTTCGTTCCGACCCCGTCGGCTGAGGCGACCAGCGCGCGCGAGCCGTCGCCGGGCAGCCGGAAGAGCCCGCTGAATCCGCCCAGTTCGCCTAGCTGATCGGGGTGGCGCCAGTCGGATGTAACCTCGCGATAGCGCCCGACGGTCTCATTACCGGCGTCGATGTTGACGCCCGCGCGGGCGTAGGCGTCGGTCATTTCCTGGGCGTACCCATCACCATACGCCTTCGTCCGTTCCAGCCACCGAAAGGAAGCTCATGCAGGTTCGCATCACGTCCGATGCTCCGGCGTCGTACGCGACCGGCGCACTCGTCCTCCCGATCTTCACCGACAAAGTCCTCGCCGGCGTGGCGAAGGAGCTCGACGCGGCCTTGGGCGGCGCCCTGGCCGACGTCCTCGACTCGGGCGAGATCGCGGGCAAACCAAACGAGCTGGCGGTGGTGCGGGCCAAGGACGCGCCCTACAAGCGCATCGCCCTGATCGGTGTCGGCGCGCGCGAGAAGTTCACCCCGAACGCCCTGGCGCGCTTCGCCGGCACCGCGGTGCGCAAACTCGGCAAGCGCAACGTCACCGCCTTGGCGTTCGCCTTGCCGGACGAGGTCGCAGGCCGGGAGCTGCTTGCGGCATCGGCCGTCGCCGAGGGTGCGATCGCAGCGTCCCTCGACGGAACGACGTATCGCACCGAGCCCGACCAGCCCGTCGTCACGACCGAGATCGCCATCTTTGCCGGCACGCTCGACCGCAGCGCGCTCGAAACCGGCGCCGCGCGCGGCACCGTGCTCGGCGAGGCGGTGAACTTCGCGCGCCTAATGGCGCTGACGCCCGGCAACGACATGACGCCGACCCACATGGCGGCGCGCGCCAAGGAGCTGGCGGCCGCGGCCGGGCTCGAGTTCGACGTGCTCGACGAGGCGCGAATGGAAGCGAAGGGCATGGGCTCGCTGCTCGGCGTCTCGCGCGGTTCCGACGAACCCGCCACGCTCTCGGTCATGACCTACCGCGGCGATATCGCCAGCAAAGACGTGCTCGCGCTGGTCGGCAAGGGGCTGACCTTCGATTCCGGCGGGATCTCGATCAAGCCGGCCGAGTCGATGCACGAGATGAAATACGACATGTGCGGCGGCGCGGGCGTGATCGCGGCGATGTACGCGATCGGCAAGCTCAAGCCCAAACTCAACGTCATCGGCCTGATTCCGTCGAGCGAAAACCTGCCGGGTCCGCGCGCGATGAAGCCCGGCGACATCCTGCGTGCGATGAACGGCAAGACGATCGAGGTGATCAACACCGACGCTGAAGGGCGGCTGATCCTGGCCGACGCGCTGTGCTACGCGCGCGAGCTGGGCGCGACCAAGCTGGTCGACGCCGCGACGCTCACCGGCGCGTGCGTCATCGCGCTCGGCCACGCGGCCAGCGGCGTGATGTCCAACGACGACACCTTCGTCGAGCGCTTCCTGGGGGTCGTCGGCGACGTCGGCGAGCGCTATTGGCAATTGCCGCTCTACGACGATTTCGACCGCCAGATCAAGAGCGACATCGCCGACATCAAGAACACCGGCGGCCGTCCCGGCGGCGCCGAAACGGCCGGAGCGTTTCTCAAGAACTTCGTCGCCGACGTGCCGTGGATCCATCTCGACATCGCCGGCACGGCGTATTTGGACAACGAATCGTCGTATCTCGCCAAAGGTCCGACCGGCACCCCGGTGCGCGCGTTCGTGGCGCTGGTCGAAGATCTGGCCAAGAACGGTTCGCCCGCCAACGGTAAGACGAAGGCGCGCGTTGAATCCGTCGCCTAACCCCGTTCGCTCGCGAGGAACTCCCCTATGATCGCTTCGCCGGCCTCACGCGCCGAGTACGTTCGGCGCATTCGCGACCAGCATCTGGCCCCGCTGTGGGACGTGCTCGGCGGCCTCGTCACGGCCGAGCCGAAGACGGTCATCGCACCGTATCGCTGGCGCTACCGCGACGTCCGCCCGACGCTGCTCGAATCGGCCGGCGTCATTACGGCGAAGGAAGCGGAACGCCGCGTGCTGGTGTTCGAGAATCCGAATTTGCCGGGCGAATCGAAGATCACGAACAGCCTCTTCGGCGGCTTCCAGCTGATCATGCCGGGCGAGGTCGCGCCGCCGCACCGCCACATCCAAGCCGCACTGCGCTTCATCATCGAGGGCAAAGGGGCGTACACGATGGTCGACGGCGAGCGCACGATCATGCATCCCGGCGACTTCGTCATCACGCCGTCGTGGACGTACCACGATCACGGCAACGAAACGGACGAACCGATGGTGTGGCTCGACGGCCTCGACATGCACATGGTGCGCTTGTTCGAAGCGAGCTTCCGCGAAGGCTGGATCAACGAAGACCCGATCGAGCCGACCAAGCCCCAGTACGACTCGATCCACCGCTACGGCGCGAACCTCGTGCCGGTCGATCACAAGCACACCGCCAAGACCTCGCCGATCTTCAGCTATCCCTACGACCGCACGCGCGAAGCGCTCGAGGCGCTGACGCGCGCCGAAGACCCGAGCCCGTGGTTCGGCTACAAGATGCGCTACATCAACCCGCTGACCGGCGGCGACGCGATCCCGACCATGAGCACCTTCATGCAGCTGCTGCCCAAGGGCTTCGAAACCAAGCCCTACCGCGCCACCGACAGCACGGTGTTCGTGCCGGTCGAAGGCACCGGCACGACGACGGTCGGCGACGTGACGTTCGACTGGGAACCGCACGACGTCATCGTCGTGCCGAGCTGGATGAAGTACACGCACAAAGCGAACGGCGAGGCCGTCATCTTCTCCTACTCGGACCGCGGACCGCAGGAACTGCTCGGCTTCTGGCGCGACGAGAAATAACGCCCACGGATGGATTTCGCGTTCACCGACGAGCAACGGCTGCTTCGCGAAACCGTCCGCCAACTGATGGACACGCACGCGCCGCCGGAGTATATCCGGCGGCTCGATCGTGAACAGGGCTATCCGTACGAGCTCTACGCCAAGTGGGTCGAGGCCGGATTGCTCAGCCTGCCCTTTCCCGAGGAGTACGACGGTCTCGGCGGCAGCGCGATCGACCTGACGATCGTCGCCGAAGAGCTCGCGCGCAAGAGCCCCGACTTCTTCATGGCCTACGCCGGCAGCGTTTTCACCGGCCTGAACATCCTGCGCAAGGGGACCGACGCGCAGAAACACGAGTGGCTGCCGCGACTCTTTTCCGGCGCGACGCGGATGGCGATTGCGATCTCCGAACCCGAAGCGGGGTCGGACATCGGGGCGATGCGGACCTATGCCGTGCGCGACGGCGACGACTACGTCGTCAACGGGCAGAAGCTGTGGGCGACCGGCGCCGGTGCGAAAGACACCGTGATGAACGTCTACCTCAAGACGGATCGCGAGGAGCACTACCGCGAGGGGATGTCGCTGCTGCTGATCGACAACGATGCGCCGGGCGTGCAGCTGCGCAAGCTCGACATGCTCGGCCGGCGCTGCACCGGCACCTACGAAGTGTTCTTCAACGACGTGCGCGTGCCGGCGAACCGGCTCGTCGGCGGCGAGAACAAGGGCTGGGAGTGCGTGCTCTCCGGCCTGCAGCTCGAACGGGTCTGCTCGGCGGCCGGCAGCTGCGGCGGCGCGCAGGCGGCGTTCGACCTCGCGCTGGCCTACGCCAAGGATCGCGTCCAATTCGGCCGGCCGATCGGCACCAACCAGTCGATCGCCCATACCCTGGCCGATCTGCAGACCGAGATCGACGCCGCCCGCACGCTCACGTGGCGGGCGGCATGGATGGTGGCGACCGGCCAGGACGCGCTGCGCGAGATCACGATGGCGAAGCTCTTCGCCTCGGAGGTCTACGTCAAGGTCGCCAATGCCGGAATGCAGATTTTCGGAGGCTATGGCTACAGCATGGAGTACGATATGCAACGCCATTTCCGCGATTCACGCAGTTCGACGATCGCCGCCGGCACCTCGGAGATGCAGCGCAACGTCCTGGCCGGCCTCATGGGGCTGAAGGTCCGCTAGATAAGGGGAGACACGATGGAAACGCTCGAGAAAACCGCGCAGCAATGGGTCGACGTTCCGGCGGGTGACGTCGGCGACGTCGTCGTCTCCGCCATGGCGCAAGGCGGCGTCGATACGCTGTTCTTCACCTCGGGCACCGAAATCGTGTGGTATCAGGAAGCGATCGCGAAGGCCCAGGCACACGGCCGCCCGGCACCGCGCCTGATCACGATGACGCACGAGCACGCGAGCCTGAACGCCGCACTCGGCTACGCCGCGGTGAGCGGCAAGCCGGCGGCGACCGCGGTGCACGTCGATGCCGGAACGTACAACTACGGCGGCGCGATTCACACCGCCGCACATGCCGGATTGCCGGTGATGATCACCGCCGGCACGCCGCCCGTCTCGTATCCGGGTTCGATGCGCGGCGCGCGCGATCGCGGCGGCCATCTCTGGATGCAGCAAGCCTTCGATCAAAACGGCATCGTGCGCAACTACGTGAAGTGGGATCATCGGCTGGAATACCAAGACAATCCCGGCTTGATGGCGAGCCGCGCGTTGCAGGTCGCGCTCACCGAGCCGCGCGGCCCGGTGTACTTCAGCGTGCCGCGCGAGATCTCGCTGTTGCCCGCGCGCGATTTGTCGTTCCCGACGGCGGCGCAACTCGGCATACCGCGGCCGGCCGCGCCCGATCCGGAAGGCATCCGGGAAATCGCGCAGCGGCTCCTCGCCGCCGAACGCCCCTATCTCGTCGTCTCCAGCTCCGGCCGCGACCCGAAGACGATGGCGCCGCTCGTCACGCTCTGCGAATTGCTGGGGCTGCCGGTCGTCGTGTCGGCCTTCCGGGCCTACGGCTGCTTCCCGATGACGCATCCGCTGAGCCTCGGCTCGGCGCGCCTCGACGATGCCGACGCCGTGCTCGTGCTCGAGGCGAACATCCCGTGGGTGCCCGGTCCCGCTGCGCCGCCCAAGTCCGCCTACATCGCGGTCATCGATCCGGACCCGATCCGGCAAAACATCCCGACGTTCGAGTTCACCGCCGATCTGCGGCTGCGCTCGGGCTCGCTCGGCGCCATCGAAGCGCTCACCGCGGCCGTGCGCGCGACGATCACCGACGCCGATCGCGCCCGCATCGCCGCGCGCAACAAGAAGTACGCCGAAGCGCACGTCACGCGTTTGGCGGAACTCGAACGCGACGCCCAGAGCCGCTCGAAAAAGACGCCGATCGATCCGGTGTGGGTTTCGCACGAAATCGGCGTGTGGGCCGGTGAGGATTCGATCGTCTTCGACGAAACGATCGCACACAACAAGACGACGAACTACCTGAAGTGCTCGCAACCGGGATCGTTCATCGCCAACCCGGCCAGCAGCGGCGGTTACACGCCCGGCGCCGCGTTCGGCGGGAAACTCGCGGCGCCCGACAAGCATGTGGTCGCGATCACCGGCGACGGCTTCTACATGTTCAGCACGGCGAATGCCGCGCTCTGGGCCGGCGCGCACTACGGCGCCGGCTTCACGGTCGTGATCTTCCAAAACCGCGCCTACAGCACCGGGA
>JBEKXE010000159.1:0-10094 GCA_049512335.1 Candidatus Lustribacter sp. | reverse complement strand
GCCAGCACGTAGGGCGTTGCCGCCGCTTCGAACTGCTTGAAGTTTTCCGCAAACGCAGCCGCGAGCTTCTTCGCTTGCGCATCGTATGCCGCCGGATCTTTCCAGGCCGCGCGCGGATCGAGCACTTCGGTCGGGACGTCCGGTACCGCTTGCGGAATCTGCAGCCCGAAGAACGGCTCGGTCTTCAACGGCACGTTGTTGAGCCGGCCTTCGATGGCCGCGTTGACCATCGCGCGCGTGTACTTGATCTTCATGCGCTCGGCGGCGGGCGGAGCGCCGCCCACCCAGCCGGTGTTCACGAGCCAGCACTGCACGTTGTGCTGGGCGATGCGCTCGCCGAGCATCTTCGCGTAGACCGTCGGGTGATGCACCATGAACGGTGCGCCGAAGCAGGTCGAGAACGTCGCGGTCGGTTCGGTGACGCCGATCTCGGTGCCGGCCACCACGGCCGTATAGCCCGAGAGGAAGTGGTACATCGCCTGGGCCGGCGTCATCTTGGCGATCGGCGGCAACACGCCGAACGCATCGGCGGTCAGCATGATGATCGTCTGTGCGTGGCCGCCCATCTCGCTCGGCACGGTGTTCGGAATGAACTCGACCGGGTAGGCGGCGCGGGTGTTCTCGGTGAGCGCTTCCGAATCGAGGTCGAGCGCGCGCGTGACCGGATCGATCACGACGTTCTCGAGAACGGTGCCGAAGCGGTGAACGGCGGCCCAGATCTCCGGTTCGGCGGTCTGCGAGAGCTTGATCGTCTTCGCGTAGCAGCCGCCCTCGAAGTTGAACACGCCCTCGTTGGACCAGCCGTGCTCGTCATCGCCGATCAACGGACGGGTCGGATCCGACGACAGCGTCGTCTTCCCGGTACCCGAGAGGCCGAAGAAGACCGCGACGTCGCCCTTCGCGCCCATGTTCGCCGACGCGTGCATCGGGAGCACGCCGCGCAACGGCATCAGGTAATTCATCAGCGTGAAGACCGACTTCTTGATCTCGCCCGCGTACTGCGTGCCGCCGATCAGGACCATCTTGCGCGCGAAGTTGACCAGGCAGAACGTGCTGGTGCGCGTGCCGTCGCGCGCGGGATCGGCTTCGAACAGCGCCGCGTCGAGCACGGTGAACTCGGGCTTGAAGTTGTCGTCGGTCGTCTTGCGGATGAACAGGTCCTGCGAGAACAGACACTGCCAGGCGGACGTCGTCAGCACGCGGATCGCCAAGCGGTGGTTCGGATCGGCGCCGACGTAGCAGTCGAGGCAGTAGATCTCCTTGCCGGCGAGATAATCGCCGACGCGCACGAGCAGCGCATCGAACTTGTCGGCGCCGATCGGCTTGTTCACCGCACCCCAGTCGATGTGCGTTTCGCTGCCCGGCTCTTTGACGAAAAATTTGTCTTTCGGTGAGCGGCCGGTATGCCGGCCCGTCTCGACCACCATCTGACCGTCCGGTCCGAGGCGCCCCTCGCCGTTGCGGACGGCGTGTTCCATCAGTTCGACCATCGTGAGGTTGCGGTGAACCGTCGCCACGCGATCGAGACCGATCGCGGCCAGATCGCCGGCCAGCTGTTGCGAGGCGTTCGGTAGGGTGAGCATCAGTTTTCGTCTACTCCTGAAGGAAAGGCGGGCAAGATGCCCTGCCTTCGCGCGGCGAGGAGGGTCCGCCTACCCGCGGAACCCCCAACTCCGTGTTGCGCTATCTGGCAGCTTTTGCCGCGTGTCTCGGCTTGCTTGGCTTCGTGCCGGCGGGCGCGCGGTCGCCCGTCACCATCGGGACGTTGCCGCCGGGTCCCACCGACGGGATCACCGACGTCGCCGGGGTGCTGGTCGGAAACCTGACCAAGATCGAGGGCAACGGTGCGCTCGTACCGGGGGTCGGGCCGGTGCGAACCGGAGCAACCGCTATTCTCCCCGACAGCGATCCGTGGACGAGGCGTCCGGCCGCGGGCTGGTTCATGCTGAACGGAAACGGCGAAATGACCGGGACGCACTGGATCGACGAGTCCGGCTTCATGTCGTCGCCGATCGTTCTCACCGACACGCTCGACATCGGCCGGGCCGACGACGGCGTCATCGCGTGGATGATCGAAAAACACCCCGCCATCGGGATTCGTGACGATACGCCGCTCCCGGTCGTCGCCGAGTGCGACGACGCCGCCCTCAACGACATTCAAGGCCGGCACGTGAGTGCCGACGACGTGACGAAGCTCCTCGACGCCGCGCGGCCCGGTGACTTCGCGCGTGGCGGCGTCGGCGCCGGGACGGGTATGCTGGCCTTCGGCTTCAAAGCCGGGATCGGATCGGCATCGAAAGTATTGCCCGCCGCAGCCGGCGGCTACACGGTCGGCGTGCTCGTCAACGATAACACCGGTTCGGCGCCGCGGGCCAACTTGACGATCGACGGCGTCCACGTCGGCCGCGCGTTCACCGACAAGCTGCTGCCGGTGTTTCCGAACCGCCGTAGCAGCGCGCTGCCGCCGAACGGTCACGTTGCCGACGGCAGCATTATCATCATCATCGCCACCGACGCACCGCTCGATACGACCAAATTGCGCGAACTCGCGAAGCGCGCAACGATCGGGCTCGGCCGCAGCGGCTCGACCTCGAAAATGTCGAGCGGCGACTTGTTTTTGGCGTTCTCGACCACCCACGTAACCGACGGCGACGGCACCGTTTCCGGGCCGCCGCTCGTCGCCGATAGCAGCCGCATCGATCTGCTCTATACGGCGGTCGCGGATGCAACCGAGGAGGCGATCGACGATGCGCTCTTTAGCGCTCGCACGATGGCCGGCCGCGACGGGATCACGTTTTACAATCTGCCCTACGACCTGGTCGCACCGCTGCTGCGCCGATGATGCAACTGCCCCCGGATGCGGCGGCCCGCATCAGCCGCATCGAAGCGCTGTTGGATGAAGCCGAACGGGCGCTCGGCGCGGGCGGGGCGCTCGACGAAGCGGCGTACTCGCTGCGCGAGACGCGCGCGCGGTATCTGCCCGACACGCTGCGCGCCTACCTGGACGTCCCACCGAGCCTGCGCGGTGAGCGCGACGCCGGCGGCCGCACGCCCGACGAGCTGCTGGTCGCGCAGCTCGATCATCTCGAACGCGCGACCGCGCAGCGCCTGCGCGAATTGGCCGCCCGCCGCACCGAGAGCATCGCCGCCAACGGGGCGTTCCTGACCGAGCGCTTCGGTCCGGCGGCGGAGCTACCGGAAGCGGCTCCCGCCGAGGTGACCAACTCGGCGCCGCTGGCGCTCGTGCGTACGTTTCTCGACGGCATCGCGCGCGATGCGGGGCCGCAACCGGCGGCGCTCGTCGCCGTCGCGGCGGAGCGCTTCGGCGCGCTCGTTCCGCAATTGCTCACGACACAGCGCGGACGGCTGGGTTTCGGCGCGGTCGAAGCGCTGCAGCTGACGATTCCGGTGCGCGACGGCGCGCTGCGCTACAACCTTGCCGCGACGCGCAGCGGTATCGAAGCGAGCGCCACGAAAGTGGTGCGTGGGATCGCCCTGCGCACCGAAAGCGTCGATCTCGACGCTTGGCTGCGCGGTCTCTACGAAGACTTGGGCGCGTTCGTCGAGCGCGACCGGCGCACGCGCGAAACCCTCACCCGCTTCTTGGAGCACTGACATCACATGAGCTTCTTCGGCTTCGGACCCGGCCCGCAGAACCAGGCGCGCAACGTGGACGTGACGGCCGGAGGCGTCCCGCAGGACGCGATCGCACGCCTGCGCCGCATGAGCGGCGTCGGCGGAGCGCCGATGTTCACCAGCGATTTGTCAGTGAGCGAATTCGTGCTGCTCGACGAGCTGGCGATGCAGCCGCTGGGCTTGGTGCTCGGCAGCTCGATCTTTCACGTCGGCTTCCAGATCGGCAACTACTTTCAGAACCAGGAACTCGGCTATCTCTCGCAAGCGATGTACCAAGCGCGCGAGCTCGCCATGAGCCGGATGGAAGAAGAAGCCGCGGTGCTCGGGGCCGACGGGATCGTCGGCGTGCGTTTGGAAGTCGGCGGTTACATCTGGGCGCCCAACGCGCTCGAGTTTACCGCGATCGGCACCGCGGTCAAGGCGCCGCCCGGCACGTCTTACCGCACCGTGCACGACAAACCGTTCACCTGCGATCTCTCCGTCCAAGACTTCTACAAGCTGCACCAAGCCGGTTACGTACCGGCGGAGCTCGTGCTGGGCAGCTGCGTCTACCACATCGCGCATCAAGGCTTCATGCAGTCGATCCGCACGCTGGGCAACAACATCGAACTGCAGAACTACACCGAGGCGCTCTACGACGCGCGCGAGCTCGCGATGAGCCGCATGCAGGCCGAAGCCGAAGCGCACGGCGCGACGGGCATCGTCGGCATGAACATCGTCGAGAAGAACCACGTTTGGGAAGCGCACGTTATCGAATTCTTGGCGATCGGTACCTCGATCGTGCGGCGCGGCGAGAAGACGAAGGTCACGCCCACGTTCCAGATCGGCCTCAACGACTAGGTCCGTGCGTACCGCAGCGTCACGCAGCGAAGCGGAGTGAGGTCGAGGAACGCACCTATGGATGGAGATTTTATCGAGCTGCTGGGCGGGATCGCCGAGACGTTCGGTTTGGGCGAGCTGGTGAAGGGCGCCTTAGGCGGCCCGGCCGCGTACGCCGAGGGCCGGTCGACGCAAACCGGCGCCGAGGGCGCCGCGCCGTACGTGTACGAGCGCGTCTTGACGCGGCCGCGCACGCTCAACATCAACGACCGCTAACGCCGGCGGCGTGTAGTCGAGGATCGCGCCGGTGCGGCGCAGATCGCGTTGCAGCGCCCCGATCAGCGCCGGGGTTTGATCGAGTGCGATGAACGACACGCGGCGCGTTTGCGCGAGCGCGGCCGCTGCGCCGTCCGCTTCGCCCTCCTCGATCGTCGTCGGGATCACGCGCGCGCTGCCCGCGGCCTCGTGCGAGGCGGAGATCGACGGGCTTGCCAGCAGCAGGTTTGCGAAGCCGCGCGGCACCAGTGCGCCGAACGGTACGCCGTACACGTGCCGCTCCGGTGCGTAGGCCAGGCGATCGCTTGCGGTGACCGGGTGCAGATCGAGCGGATAGGAGCTCAGGCCGATCCGGTCGGCCGGTTGCACGCCGTCCCAGACGTCGTCGGCCGTTAGCCACGCCAGACCCAACACGTGGCGCGTCTCGCGCACGTAGACGGCGCCGGCATAGCCGGCCACGTGCGCGCCGGCGAATCCGGGCAGGCGCCGGCGCAAATAATCGATGAGATTCGGCGCGTCGCTCTCCGTGATGTCGCGCGCGCGGGCCAAGTCGGCGGCGGAACGTCCGTCGATCCCGATGATGTCGATCGCGTTCACGCTGACGCTGCCGTCATCTTCGCGCCCGAGGTTGAGGTCGCGAACCAGTTCGTCGGGGGATTCCGGACGATAGCCGTCCATGAGCTTGCCGTAGCCCCACGCACGCCGTCCTTCGACGCCGCCCGGTCCGTCAAGCGCGACGTCGTAGCTGCGGGCGACGTCGTCCCAGTCGACGCCGTCGACCGTGAACATGAGCGTAACGGCCTGCATCCGTTCGTCGAGGCCGGTATCTTGGCGGCCGACATCGTAGCGCGCGCCGGCCAGCGCCGCGACGTCGGCGTCGTCGGTGGCATCGATCACCGCGCCGGCCGAGAGCGTCAGATCCGCCTCATCCGGGCGCGCGAAGCTCACGTCGTCGATCTGGGTGCCGCCCCTCGTCTCCGTGACGCGAACGGCGGCCGGGCGCGCGTCGAAGAGCGTGTGGATGCGCGGTTCGTCGTCGACCAAACTCTCGAGCACGCGGGCCGCGTCGGCGGGTGTGAAGGCGTCGCCGAGCCGGGCGTAGATCTCGCTGAAAATGCCGCCTTCGACGGGGACGCCGCCGGGCGCGAGGTTGAGGTCCCATTGATCCATCAGCGCGCCGGTCAGCACGCCGCCCAGCTCCGGGCCTTGCGTCACCAGGGTCACATCCGCGCCGCGGCGCGCGGCTGCGACGGCGGCGGCGACGCCGGCCGGCGTGCCCCCGATGACGAGCACGTCGGTCCGGGGCGCCGCATCGAGGGCGACCGAAGGGCTGGAGGCGAGGAAAACGAGCGCCGCTAAGACGGCCGCCCCGATGCGAGAGATCATTTCGGGCTACTTTCCTACTCCTAACGTCGCCGGTTGCTCGAACGTGCGCGGCTCGCGAGCGGGGACGATTAAGAGATGGCAAGAACGGGGCTCGTCGGTCCGCGGAGAGGTGGCAGAGCGGTTTAATGTACTCGCTTGGAAAGCGAGAGTCGGGTAAAACCGACCGGGGGTTCGAATCCCCCCCTCTCCTAAGGAGCGTTCGGTGATCGCACTCTGCCGTTGTCCGCATGCGCCGTTTTCTTGGCGGCTCTACGCGGCCGCGCGCCGCGCTTTCGACGACGGCGCCCGGCGCGGACCGCTGGCCTCCATCGCCGGGATCCTGTTTCCGGCGATGCGGCCGGCCGGCTGGGTCGAACGGGCCGAACGGGTGATGATCGTGCGCGCGGCCCGGGCGTTCGACGGCGAACGGTTCATCGCACCGGGGCTGTGCGTCGTGCGCGGCGATCGTATCGTTTCGCTTCAGGCCGGTGACGCGCCGTACGATGCGACGGTCATCGACATCGGCGACGCGACGTTGCTGCCGGGCTTGATCGACTGCCATACACACGTCACGGCCTTCATCCGGAAGACCGTCTACGAAGCGCTGCCGCTCACGCCGTCGCTGGTCGCGGATTCGACCGCCGAAGCGGCGCTCAAGGCGCTGCGCAATGCCACGACGCTGCTCGCCAACGGCTTCACCACGCTGCGCGACGTGGGCAGCTTCGGCCCCGGCGTCGACGTCGCGTTGCGCGATTCGATCGATCGCGGCCTGGTGCTCGGACCGCGCATGCTGGTAGCCGGAAAATCGCTGGCGATCACCGGGGGCCACGCCGACGACAACGCGCGCGCGCCGTGGGTGCACGTCGACGAGGAATACGAGTACGCCGTCGCCCACGGGCCGTACGGGTTCCGCGAGCGCGTGCGCAAGAACCTCAAGGCGCACGTCGACCTGATCAAGATCACGGCGACCGGCGGCGTCCTCTCGCACGGCGATGCGTGGAACGCGCCGCAGTTCAACCCCGACGAGGTCGCCGCGGTGACCGACGAGGCGCACAAGTTCGGCCTACGCGTCGCCGCGCACGCGCACGGCGATCCGGGCATCGCGCTGGCCGTTCACGGCGGCTGCGACTCGATCGAACATTGCACCGGCGTCGAAGCCGATACGGCGGAAGCGATGCGCGAGCGCGGCACGGTAATGGTGCCGACGCTGTGGGCGTCCGAGTCGATCGTCGCGCAGAAGGACGGTGCGGTGCACTATCCGCCCGAGCTCATCGAGAAGGCGCAGCGCGCGATCGCCGCACGCGATGCGGGGTTGCAGCGCGCGCTCGCGGCGGGCGTGACGATCGCCTACGGCACCGACTGCGGCGTCTTCCCGCACGAGCAGAACAACCGTGACTTCGCGTTGCTGGAATCGCTCGGGATGGAACCGGCGGACATCCTCAAGACGGCGACCTCCAACGCGGCGACGCTGCTCGGGAAGCGCGACCGCGGCCGCCTTGCGCCCGGCTTGCTGGCCGATCTCGTCGCGTTCCGCGGCGACCTCGGTAGCGGTGTGGCCGCGCTTGCCGATGCGCCGGCGTTCGTGATGCTCGGCGGCCGCCGGATCGCATGACCGCGCGGGCGTAGGATGAACGCCCGGCGGGGCAGCGAAGCCCGCGGGCATGATTATCGACGCGCACGCACACTTGGTGGCCCCGCCGGCACTCTACGGCTACCGCAGTACCCTGATCGTCTCGGGCGGCCAGCACGGCGCCGCCCTGGCGATGATCCCCGAAGCGGACTTGCAGAAGTCCGCCGACAGCAACCTCAAGCTGATGGACGAGGTCGGAACCGACATCCAGTTCCTCTCGCCGCGGCCGTTCATGCAGATCCATCGCGGCCGCCTGAGCGACTCGCAGCTGTGGTCGCGCTCCAACAACGAGCAGATCGCGAAGACGATCAAGATGCATCCGACGCGCTTCCGCGGCGTGGCGGGTCTGCCGCAGTGCTCGGGTCAGCCGATCGACGTAACCTTCGACGAGATCGACTACTGCATCAACGAGCTCGGCTTCGTCGGCGTTCTGCTCAATCCCGACCCGGGCGAAGGCGTCGAACAAGGGCCGACCCTCGCCGATCCGTACTGGTTCCCGCTCTACGAGAAGGCGATCGAGATGAAGATCCCGCTGCACATCCACAGCGCGGGCTGCTGCGGTCGCGAGACGTACGACGAGCACTTCGTCACCGAAGAAAGCTTGGCGATCACGTCGATCGCGCGTTCGGACGTGTTCGATCGTTATCCCGAACTCAACATCCTGGTGAGTCACGGCGGCGGCTCGATCCCCTATCAAGTCGGGCGCTGGCGCTCCAACCGTGAGATGCACAAAGGGCGCTCGGAATCGGGCTTCGAGTTCCGCGGCGGTCCGGCCGCCGCCAAGCTGGCCGGCCGCGCGCCGGTCAAGAGCGAGACCTTCGATCAGACGCTCAAGCGCTTCTGGTTCGACACCTGTCTGCACAACAAGCTGTCGCTGGAATTGCTGTTCGACGTCGTCGGTCCCGACCGGTGCGTGTTCGGCACCGAGCGCCCGGGCAGCGGTTCGGGCAAAGATCCGGAGACCGGCAAGCCGTACGACGACATCAAGCCCACGATCGAGAGCATCGCGTGGCTGACCGACGAACAGAAGAAGGGCATCTTCGAGAAGAACGCCCAGCGACTGTTCCCGCGCTTCAAAGCGTAAGGCGCCGGAGGCCCATATGCAAACCGTGCACGCGCCGGATGCCGTGACCGAAATCGGTCATTACATCGGCGGGAAACGCGTCTCCGGCACGTCGGGCCGCAGCGGCGACGTGTTCAACCCCGCGACCGGCGCGCGCAGCGGCGTCGTCGCGTTTGCGGGCGCCGCGGAGGTCGACGCGGCCGTCGCCGCCGCGGCGGCAGCGTTTCCGGCATGGGCGGATCTGCCGCCCTCGCGGCGCGCGACGGTCATGTTCCGTTTCCGCGAATTGCTGCTGCGCGACGCCGACCGGTTGGCGCGCATGATCACCGCCGAGCACGGCAAGACGTTCGTCGATTCGCAGGGCGAGATCGCGCGCGGCCTCGAGGTGGTGGAGTTCGTCTGCGGGATCCCGCACCTACTCAAGGGCGAGCTGACCGAACAGGTGTCGACCGGCGTCGACAGCCACGCCCGGCGCCAGCCGCTGGGCGTGTGCGCGGGGATTTCGCCGTTCAACTTTCCGGCCATGGTTCCGATGTGGATGTTCCCGGTGGCGTTGGCGTGCGGGAACACGTTCATCATGAAACCGAGCGAGAAAGATCCGTCGCTCGCGCTCGAGCTGGCGGAGCTGCTCACCGAAGCCGGGCTACCGGCGGGCGTGTTCAACGTCGTCAACGGCGATAAGGTCGCGGTCGACGCGATCCTCGCGCATCCGGGCATCAAGGCGGTGAGCTTCGTCGGCTCGACGCCGATCGCCGAATACGTCTACAAGACCGGCACCGGCGCCGGCAAACGAGTGCAAGCCTTGGGCGGCGCGAAGAATCATTTGGTCGTGATGCCCGACGCCGATTTGGATGCCGCGGTCGACGCGCTGATGGGCTCGGCCTTCGGTTCGGCCGGCGAGCGCTGCATGGCAATCTCGATCGCGGTCGCGGTCGGCGACGAGGTGGCCGACGCGCTGGTCGAGCGGCTGCGGCCGAAGATCACGGCGCTCAAGATCGGTCCCGGACTCGACGACGGCATCGAGATGGGCCCGCTCGTCACCGGCGTCCATCGCGACAAAGTGACCTCCTACATCGGCACCGGCATCGCCGAGGGCGCGACGGCCGTGCTCGACGGCCGCGCGTTTGGCGAGGGCAACCCCGGTTTCTTCGTCGGCGGCACGCTGTTCGACAACGTCAAGCCCGGGATGCGCGTCTATCGCGAGGAGATCTTCGGCCCGGTGCTCGGCATCGTGCGCGTGAACTCGCTCGAAGACGCGCTGCGTCTGGTGAACGAGCACGAGTTCGGCAACGGAACCTCAATCTT
>JBEKXE010000158.1:0-10097 GCA_049512335.1 Candidatus Lustribacter sp. | reverse complement strand
GAGGCACTGAAGCGCGGTTTCCGCATCGTGATGGTGTCGAACAACTTCAGCGAGCGCGTCGCGGCCGCCGGTTCGCAACTGGGCGTGGCAACCGTTCCGAACGCCCTCAAGCCGCTGCCGTTCGGTTTCTTGCGCGCCTTACGGCTGCTCGGCACGAAGCGCCGCGAGACCGTGGTGATCGGCGATCAGTTGTTCACCGACGTGCTCGGCGCGAAGCTGCTCGGTTTGCACACCGTGCTGACGGAGCCGATCGTGCCGCACGACTTTCCGCTCACGCGCGTGCTGCGCTTTCTCGAACGCATCGTCTACAAACGCAAGCCGCCCGCCCCCGGCGTCGCGGTGTTTCGCAGCGACGATCAGCGCACGGGCGTGTAGATCAGCTCCGCTACCGGGAACGGAGCGAAGTTGTTGTACTTGGCCGAGATGTCGGCCAACGGTTGCAGCAACGCCGGCGTCAGCTGGTCGGCGTAATACGAGCGCGTCATGTTCGCTACGATGCCGGGATCGATCTTCGTATATTTCGCCACGATCGGTGCGCTCGCGGCATGGTTGGCATTGGCCCAAGCGGCCGTTTCCCGCATCGTCTGTGCGAAGCGCAGCACCAGATCGGGATGCTCGCGGGCCCAGGTTTGCGTCGTGAACCATGCGTTGAGCAGAAAGCGCTTGCCGATGACGTCGAAACCATACCCGAGCACGCGTGCGCTCTTCTTGGCGGCCGCCAGAAAGGGCTCGGTCACCCACGCCGCATCGACGCGCGCTGCGGCGAGCGCTGCCGGCATCGCAGGCGGGGGTACTTCGATGAACTTGGCCGTCGTGGAATCGCCGCCGTTTTGATCGATCCAAGCGCGCGCAGCGATGTGCGTGATGCCGTTGAGGGCGATGACCGCGATCGTTTTGCCGTTGAGGTCGCTGCCGCTCC
Organism: Candidatus Lustribacter sp.; assembly: GCA_049512335.1. Lineage (GTDB taxonomy): Bacteria > Vulcanimicrobiota > Vulcanimicrobiia > Vulcanimicrobiales > Vulcanimicrobiaceae > Lustribacter. The sequence continues at coordinate 9,178 of JBEKXE010000158.1, read as the reverse complement.
GAACGGTTGAATTTGCCGGCACCATGAACGCCGAGGTGCCCTGCGTGGTCGGTGAGAGGTACTCGGCCGAGGGTGCGATGAGCACGAGCGGCACGTGTTTTTGATGGATCGCCGCCGCTGCGTCGACCGTGATGTAGCCGATGTCGAGCGCGTTCGCGACGACCGCTGCCGCGATCGCCGGCCCGGTGTCGAAGGCTTGGATATCGGCGACGAGGCCGGCTTTGGCAAAGAAGCCGGCGTCCTGCGCAAAGTAGATCTCCGCTGCCGCCTCGACGAGGATCGTTCCGACGCGGAGCGGAGCAGCGGCCTGCGCTCGCAGGGCAGCCGAGCTTGACAGCAGCGCAGCGCCGCCGAACAACATCGCCGACGCGCGGGCGCGTGTGATCTCCGTCATCGGAATCCCATATAGACGGCGGCCGCTCACCGGGCCTTCCTATTTTTCACGGCGAAGGAACCCGGGTGAAGATGTACGAGCCGCCCAAGACCGCGGCGCACGACAGCGGCACGCCCGCCGAGCTGCTGGCATTCATGACCCGGTCGTGGGCTGCGCCCCAAGGGCCGATCCCGACCTTGGCCGGCCGCGAGCGTTTCGCCGCGCGCCGGCGCGCCATCGCCGAGCAGTTTCCCGGTGAGGTGCTGATCGTGCCGACCGGACGCGAAAAAGTCCGCGCCAACGACACGAACTACCGCTTCCGGCCGGGCACCGACTTCTATTACCTCACCGGGATCCACGAACCGGATTGCGTGCTCGTCATCGTCCCCGAAGGCGACGGACATCGCGCGATCGTGTTCACCGAGCCCAATCCCGGCAAGACCGACACGACGTTCTTCACCGATCGCACGAAGGGCGAGCTGTGGGTCGGCCCGCGACTCGGCGTCGCTGCGACCGCCGCGCGTTTCGGCGTTGAAACCCAGCCGATCGACGATCTCCGGACGTTCCTGAGCATCTCGGTCGGTCATCTCCCCGCCCGGCTGCTGCGCGGCCTCGACGACGACGCAGCCAACACGGTTACGGGCGTCGAGAACGACAACGCGTTCGCCACCGCGCTCTCCGAATTGCGGCTGATCAAGGACGAGTTGGAGATCGCCGAGTTGCGCGCCGCGATCGCGGCGACGAAGCGCGGCTTCGACGACGTCGTGCGCGCGTTGCCGAACGCCCGCACCGAGCGCGTCGTCGAGGGCGTGTTCAACCTGCGCGCGCGGGTCGAAGGCAACGACGTCGGTTACTCGACGATCGCGGCGTCCGGACCCGACGCCTGCATCCTGCACTGGGTACGCAACAACCGGCGCATCGAGATGTGGGATCTGCTGTTGCTCGATGCCGGCGTCGAAGGCGTGTCGCTCTACACCGCCGACGTCACGCGCACGCTGCCGGTCAGCGGCACGTTCACCCCGGCCCAGCGCGAGGTCTACACGCTGGTCTGGGAAGCGCAGCGCGCCGCGTTCGAGGCCTGCAAGCCCGGCAACGACTTCCTCGATCCGAACACGGCGGCGATGCGCGTGCTCGCGCACGGGCTCGAACGTCTCGGCATCCTGTCCTCGGCGGAAGAAGCGCTGCGCGACGACAAGCTGTTCTACAAGCGCTACTCGCTCCACAACGTGAGCCACATGCTCGGTCTCGACGTGCACGACTGCGCCAAGGCCCGGGCCGAGACGTACAAGTTCGGGCGGCTCTCTCCGGGGATGGTGCTCACGGTCGAGCCGGGGCTCTATTTCCAGCTCGACGACCTGACCGTTCCGGAGCGCTACCGCGGGATCGGCGTGCGGATCGAGGACGACGTCGTGATCACGGCCGACGGCTACGAGAACCTCTCGGCCGCCCTGCCGAGCGAGCCCGACGCGGTCGAGGCCTGGGTCCGTTCGATGTCCGGGACGGCGCCCGAACCGTGGGTCATCCCGGCGGAGCAGTGAGAAAATTTCGGGCGGCTGCAAACCTTGGGCTCCGGCGTTGGTTTGACATCGCGTGAAGCTCTCTAGAATGGTGCAATCATAGCGCGCCCGGCGAGACGGCCGGCCAAGCGCCGCAAGCCCGCCGCGCAGCGGGTCGAACGGGTCGACGAGTCGGCGAAGCAGCCGATGATCGAGATGTTCGGCACGATCAAGCAGGTCTATCCGAGCACGACGTTCGGCGTCGAGCTCGAGAACGGCCACGAAGTCCTCGCGCACATCGCGGGGCGCCTGCGCCGCCATCACATCAAACTGCTCTTGGGCGACCGGGTCGAGCTCGAGATCTCGCCGTACGACCTGACGAAGGGCCGCATCATCTACCGCTACCGTGCGGGTGAAGCGCGCCGTTCGGCCTCAGCCCCCGCGTAATCGCTGTCCCTCGACCGCTCCACTTCGGTCGCGCTCGGGATGACATAGGGGGCGCAGCCGAGTAAACCGAGGCGTGGTACTGCGTCCCGAGTTAGCGAAATCGTACGATCCGGGTGAGGTTGAGCCGCGCCTCATCGCGCGCAACCTCGCCGCCGGCGTGTACCATGCCGAGGTCGACCCCGGGCGGCCGCCGTTCATCATCTCGATGCCGCCGCCGAACATCACCGGCGCGGCCCACATCGGGCACGGCTCGACGTACACGCCGCAGGACGTGCTCACGCGCTACCATCGCATGCGCGGCGAAAACGCCGACTGGCTGCCGGGTCAAGACCACGCCGCGATCGCCACCGAAGCCGTGCTGGTGCGCGAGCTGGCCAAGGAGGGCCTCACGCGCGACGGGCTCGGCCGCGACGCGTTCCTCGCCCGCGCCTGGAAGTGGCGCGAGCAGTACGGCAACCGCATCAACGAACAGTTCAAACGGCTCGGCTTCGGCCCGGACTGGCAACGCGAACGGTTCACGCTCGACGCCGAACTCTCGTCCGCCGTCACCAAGGTGTTCGTCGACCTCTATAACGAGGGACTGATCTATCGCGGGACGCGGCTGGTCAACTGGGATCCGGTCGCGCAGTCGACGCTCTCCGACGCCGAGGTCGAAAACGAACCGCACAGCGGGTCGTTGTGGTACCTGCGCTATCGCGCCGAGGACGGCGGCGACGGCGTGCTGGTCGCGACGACGCGGCCGGAGACCTACCTCGCCGACGTCGCGGTCGCGGTGCATCCGGAGGACGAACGCTACGCGCACCTGATCGGGCGCAACGTCGTGCTGCCGCTGCTCGACCGGCCGGTCCCGGTGATCGCCGACGCGGCGGTGCTGCGTGAATTCGGCACCGGGGCCGTCAAGGTGACGCCCGCGCACGACACGACCGACTACGAGATCGGCCGGCGCCATGAGTTGCCGATGCCGACCGTCATCGACTACGACGGGCGCATCATCGTGCCGGCCTGGCGCGTCGAGCCCGATGCCGCGACGCGCGCGCGCTTCGACGTCGGCCGCGAGGCGCTCGCGAAGTACGTCGGGCTGGATCGCTTTGCCGCGCGCACCGCGATCGTCGCCGATCTCGAAGCCGCCGGCGCGCTCGAGCGGGTCGAGCCGTACGAGACGACGGTGCCGGTGTCGTCGCGTTCGGGCGAGATCATCGAGCCGCTGCTCTCGCTGCAGTGGTTCATGGCGATGGAGACGTTGGCCAAACCGGCGCTCGAGGCGTATCGCAACGGCTCGGTTCGTTTCGTGCCCGAGCGCTTCGGGCGCACGTTCGAGCACGGGCTCGAGAACTTGCGCGACTGGAACATCTCGCGTCAGGTCTGGTGGGGCCATCAGCTGCCGGTGTGGTACACGCCGGACGGCGACGCGATCGTCGCCTTCGACGCGGAGGAAGCGCGCGAGATCGGGCGCGAGCGCTTCGGCACGATCGAGCTGCGGCGCGACCCCGATACGCTCGACACGTGGTTTTCGAGCGGCCTCTGGCCGTTCACGATCCTCGGCTGGCCGCGCCAAACGCCCGAGCTCGACGCGTGGTACCCGAATCAGGTGATGGTCACGGCGCGCGAGATCATCTTCCTGTGGGTGAGCCGCATGATCATGCTCGGCTTGCACTGCGTCGGGAGGATTCCGTTCAGCACCGTGTTCATCACGCCGCTGGTGTTCGACAAATACGGCCGCAAGATGAGCAAGAGCCTCGGCAACGCGATCGACCCGATGGATCTGGTCGAACAGTACGGGGCCGACGGCTTTCGCTTCGGCGTCTTGCGCCAGATGCGGCTCGAATCGCAAGAGCTGCGCTTCGATGAGGAAAAGTGCGACGAGGCGCGGCGCTTCAACAACAAGCTCTGGAACGCGCTGCGCTTCATCGCCTCGCTCGACGAGGGTTTGCCCGATCACCTCGGACTGCCGGCGCCCGACACCCTCACCCTGGCCGACTGGTGGATCCTGACGCGCCTGCGCGCCACGGTCGAAGCGGTGACGTACGCCTTGGACAACTTCGAGATGGGCGTCGCGGCCGACACCCTCATCCAATTCGGCTGGTATGAGTTCTGCGACTGGTATTTGGAGTCGGCCAAGGCCGCCGGCCAGCGCGCGACGCGCATGCCGGTGTTGACGTACGTGCTCGACACCTTCGTGCGCTTGATGCACCCGATCGCGCCGTTCGTCACCGAAGAAATCGGCGCGGTGCTGCTGCCGAACGGGCCGTCGATCGTCGTTTCCGCCTGGCCCGACGCGAGCGAGATCCCGCACGATCCCGCAAGCGCCGCCGACTACGACCGCTTCCGGTCGACCGTCGAGCGCTTGCGCAACGCGCGCTCGGAGCTCGGCCTCGCGCCGCGGGCGAAGGTGGTCGTCAGCGGACCCGAGCTCGACCCGACGATCGTCGAGCAGCTGCGGCTGCTGGCCGGCGTGGAGTTTCGGGCCGACTCGGCGATCGCCGGGGAGACGTTTGCCGAACGGCTGGATGCGCTGCGCCTGCAAGCCGACCCGGCGGTGCTGCGCGAGCGCTACGAGCGCGAGATCGCCCAGCTCGACCTCGAGGTCGAGCGCTTGGAGAAGAAGCTCGCGAACGAAAAGTTCGTCGCCAACGCGAAGCCCGGCGTCGTTGCGAGCGAGCGCGAGAAACTCGATGACTACGTGCGCCGCCGCGACGGCGCGCGTCAAGCGCTGCACGCCCTCGGGTGAACGAACTCCGCGATCTGCACGATCTGTTTGCCGCCAGTGTCGGCGCGGCGGCGGCACTGATCGGGTTACTGTTCGTCGCGGTCAGCGTCGACCCGGACAAGATCTTCGGATCCAGCGCCGATCTCAAACGGCGCAGCGACGCCGAGCGCGCCTTCACGGCGTTGGGCAACATCTTCTTCGTGTCGCTGGCGGCACTGCTCACCCACGAGGTCCGGCCGACCATGGTCGTGATCGCGTGCCTCGCGATCGTGCAGACGCTGCGCTTGGGTCGGGCCCGATTCCGGCTCTCTGCGGGCTGGAGCGGGTGGCAGAATTTCGGGCTGATCTCGGTCTGCATCTACGGCTTCGAACTGGTGGCCGCGCTGGGGCTGAATGCCCGCGACGCGTCGGTCGAGCGGATCGTCTACATCGTGTTCGGGCTCTACGGCTACGCGCTCGGAACGGCGTGGGGCCTGCTGGGCCGGAGCGCCGGCCCGAAGACGACGGCGGGGTAGCTCAGGCGCGCATGCGCGCGTAGATCAGCTCGTTGTGAATCATGCCGCGCCGGTCGCAGATCGCGGCGTTCATCTTGGCTTCGAGCATGAAGCCGCACTTTTCGAGCACGCGCACGGAAGCAATATTGGGTTCCATCACGTTGGCCCACACGCGCCGCACGCGCAGCGTTTCGAACGCCCACTGTGTGGATGCTTGTACCGCTTCGGTCATCACGCCGCGGCCCCAATAGCGCCGTCCGAGCCAGTAGCCGAGGCTCGCGGTTCCCACGCGTTCGCCGGTGCCCAAAATGAAGCCGATGCCGCCGGCCAGTTCCCCGCCGACTTCGATCGCAAACTGTCCGACCGGGTCCGCGTTGGTCTGCTCCTGGAGCCAGCGCTCGGCATCCGCGCGCGTGTACGGTTGCGGGAAAACGTGCGAGAGGTAACGCGCGATGTACGGGTCGTTCGCCAGCGGCACGAGCGGTTCGGCGTCGCTGCCGAACCACTGGCGAAGGCGGCAGGCGCGGCCTGCAATCGAAACGGGCATCCTGCCGGTCCTTCGACAAGACGAAGACTTCTCCCGAGGACGCTGCGCACAAAGGGCCGGAATTGGGCGCGCCCGAACCGCCGCTTGATGCCCGCGCTTGCTCGCCGTCGCGTCCTGATGTCACCCGCTGCGATCGAGCGGGCGGTCTCTCGCATGGCGCACCAGATCATCGAACCGGAAGAAGCCCAAAGCGGACTGGTCGTGATCGGTATTCGCCGCGGCGGCGAGGCGCTCGCCCGGCGCTTGGTCGCCGAGATCGCCGCGATCGCCGGGGAGGCACCCGGCCTCGGCTTCCTCAACATCAACCTCTATCGCGACGACGACGTCGCGCGCGAACTGCCCGAATCCGAGATCCGCAGCGACATCGCCGGCAAGACGGTCGTGATCGTGGACGACGTGCTCTACACCGGGCGGACCGTGCGTGCCGCCCTCGATGCCGTCACCGATCTCGGGCGCCCCCGGGCGATTCGCTTGGCCGTGCTGGTGGATCGCGGGCTGCGCGAGCTCCCCGTGCAGGCGGACTACATCGGCAAGACGATCCCGACCAGCCGCCGCGAGCACATCGACGTCGTGCTCGCGCCGCAGCCGTCGGCGGATGATTCCGTCGCGCTGGTCCTCGATGAGGAACGTGCCGCCACGTAACCTGATCGACGTCGACGACGTCTCGCCCTCGGAACTGATCGGTCTCATCGATCGCGCCACGGCGTTCAACCAGACGGCCCCGCCACGCGACTTGCTCGCGGGCGTTCCCGTTCTCAATCTCTTCTTCGAATCGAGCACGCGGACGGCCACGTCGTTCACGCTGGCCGAACAGCGCGTCGGCGCCGACGTGATCTCGTTCGCGCCGGGCGCGTCCTCGCTCGGGAAGGGCGAGACGATCGCCGACACCGCGATCACGCTGCGCGCGATCGGTGTTCGGGTGATCGTCGTGCGCCATCCGGAATCCGGTTTTCCGAAACGCTTGTCGGAGTCGTTCGACGGTCACGTAATCAACGCCGGCGACGGAACGCACGCGCACCCGACCCAAGCGCTGCTCGACCTGATGACGTTGCGCGACCATGCCGGCCGGCTCGAAGGGCTGAAGATCGCGATCGTCGGCGACATCCTGCACTCGCGCGTCGCGCGTTCGAACCTGGTCGGGATGCGCATGCTGGGCGTCGACGTGACGCTGGTCGGCCCGCGCACGCTGTTGCCCGACGCTTTCGCCGGCGAAGGGGTGCACATCGAGCGCGACCTCGACGCGGTGCTGCCGCACGTCGACGCGATCATGATGCTGCGCATCCAGCGCGAGCGGATCGTCTCCGGGCTCTTGCCCTCCCTCGACGATTACATCCGCCGCTTCCAGCTCAATCCGGCGCGGCTCGGACGCCTCTCGAAAGACGCCGTGATCCTGCATCCCGGTCCGTACAACCGCGGCGTCGAGTTGACCGACGAAGTGCTCGACGATCCGCGTTCGCGCTACGTCATCCAAGTGCACAACGGCGTCTACGTGCGCATGGCCGTGCTCGAGTTTCTCATCAACAGCGCGAGCGTGCCGGCGTGAAGACGGTCGTCCGCGGCGGCCGGGTCATCGATCCGTCGCTCGGCCTCGACGCGTTGCTCGACGTCGTGATCGAGAACGGCTTCATCACCGAGATCGTCGAGCACGCCGACACCGCCTACGCGCGGGTCGTCGATGCGACCGGCGCGATCGTCGCGCCCGGCTTCATCGACATGCACGTCCACCTGCGCGAACCGGGTTTCACGCACAAGGAAACGATCGCGACCGGCGCGGCGGCCGCGGTCGCCGGCGGTTTCACGGCGGTTGCCTGCATGGCCAACACCGAACCGGCGCTCGATTCGGCGACGATCGTCGCCGACGTGCTGCGCCGGGCCGAGGCGGCCGGACTGGCGCGCGTCTACCCGATCGGCGCGGTGACGAAAGCGCGTGCCGGCGTCGAGTTGGCACCCTACCATCTGCTGGCCGACGCGGGCTGCGTGGCGTTCAGCGACGACGGCTCGACCGTCGAGAACGCGCTGGTCTTGCGCAACGCCGCCCGCTACGCGAGCGATCTCACCTCGATCTTCATCTCGCACTGCGAGGATCCGAAGCTCAAGGGCGACGCGGTGATGAACGAGGGCGGCCCGTCGACGCGCCTGGGTCTGCCGGGCAGCCCCGGACTCGCCGAGGACATCATCGTCGCACGCGATCTGTTGATCGCCGAGGACACCGGCAAGCCGTGGCACATCGCGCACGTCTCGACCGCCACGTCGCTCGATCTGATGCGCTGGGCGCGCAGCCGCGGCGTGCGCGCGACCTGCGAGGTGACGCCGCACCATCTGCTGCTGCTCGACGACCGCTTCGACACCTATCGCGCCGACGCCAAGGTGAACCCGCCGCTGCGTGCCGAGCGCGACCGTGAAGCGCTGCTGGCCGGCGTGCGCGACGGCACGATCGACGTCTTTGCCACCGATCACGCGCCGCACGGGCTCGACGAAAAGGCCCAATTGCTCAGCGAGGCGCCGGTCGGCTTCAGCGGGCTCGAGATCGCGCTGGGCGCATACGCCGCGGCGTTGCCGGACCTGCCGCTGGCGCGGATGATCGAGCTGCACAGCATCAACCCGGCGCGGATCCTCGGCGTCCCGGGCGGATCGCTGGCGGTCGGCAGCGTCGGCGACGTCACGGTGTTCGCCGAGCGCCCGTGGACGGTCGACACGCGGCTGTTCCACTCCAAGGGCCGTAACACGCCCTTCGACGGCGCGACCTTTCCGCGCCGCGCGCTGGCGACGATCGTCGGCGGCGCCGTGGTCTACGAACACGGACGCGTGCTGCCGCGCGACGAAGCCCTGCATTCGTGAAGCCGGGCCGAAAGTACCAGACCAAGCGCGCCGTCCTGTTGCTCGCCGACGGAACCCGTTTCGAAGGCGACGGCATCGGCCCGGACGCGACCGCGCTCGGCGAAGCGGTGTTCTACACCGGCATGACCGGTTACGAAGAAGCGCTGACCGATCCGTCGTACGCCGGGCAAATCCTCACCTTCACCTATCCGCTGATCGGCAACTACGGGATCTCACGAACGGTCTCGCAGCATCCGCGCGCGACGACCGCGGGCTGCGTGCTCAAGCATCTCGCCC
>JBEKXE010000157.1:0-10295 GCA_049512335.1 Candidatus Lustribacter sp. | reverse complement strand
CGTTGGCCACGCGGCCGGTGGCTGCCACCGCGCGCGGCGCGTTCACGACGGGAACGCGTGCCCGTTCCACCAATTGCGCCGCGCGCTGCAGCGCCGGCGCGCAGCGATCCGCGTCGGCGATCGCGTTGACGATGAGCGCGTGGGGCGGCAGCGGTTCGCCGCGGTAAGCCTCCACGTACACTTCGTGCACGAGAAAGCAGCGCTCGTCGAGCAGCGCGTCGAGCGGAATGTTGCCGCCGTCGGTCGACACCAGCGCCAGCACGTTCGGCGGCACCGTCGCACCGACGTACGGCCGGCGCCCGAAGGGGCCGCCCGCATAGCCGGCTTCGCGGTGGCGCGCGCTCGCCGCCGCGTCGCCGCGGAGGGCGGCAAGCCCGCACAGCCCGCGATGCGCGGCCGCAAAGCCGGCGTCGTGGCGGAGCGCGGCTTCGTAGAGCGCCCGTGCCCGTTCGGGCTCGTCGAGCGCGAGCATGTTGGCGAGGTTCACCAGCGCCGCGCGATGCGTGCCGTCGAGCGCGACCGCGCGCTCGAACCGCGCGCGCGCATCGAGGCGCCGTCCGCGGCGCGCCAAGACGACGCCCAGCGCTACGAGCGTCTCGACGTGATCGGGCGCGCGCGCGAGCACGTGCTCGAATTCGGCTATGGCGGCGTCGAGCCGCCCGTGATCGCGCAGGAACGACGCGTGGTAGAAGTGCGTGTCCAGCGCTTCGGGGGTCGCTGCGATCGCGCGCTCGAGCTCGCGGAGCGCGTTTTCGCGCGCGACGAAGGGCGGCCAGGGGCGCGGCGGCGTCTCAGTCGGATTCAATGCGTTCGCGAGTCAGCATCTGCCCGTAAATTTCGACTACTCGCGTCAGCGTATCCGCTTCGCCGGCCGGTTTGTCCGGACGCAGCCGCACGATGCGCGGAAACCGCAGCGAGAACCCGCTCGCATGCAGCTCGCTGCGCTGGATGATGTCGAACGCGATCTCGACCACGATCGCCGGCTCGACGACGATCTCGTTCCGCCCGAGACCGAGCTTCGCGTACGTCCGTGCGGCGTCGGCGCCGGGCAGCCGGTGGGCCAGAAACCACGCCGTCATCTCCGCGATTTCGGCATCGGTGAGGCCGCTGTACGCTTTGCCGATCGGCATCAGACCGTCCGGGCTCCGGACGGCGAACGTGTAGTCGGAAAGCACCTGCGAGCGCCGCCCGTGGCCCCACTCGACGCCGACGACGACGCAGTCAAGCGTCGCCAGCTCGCGTTTGAGCTTGAGCCATGCCTTGCCGCGGCGCCCGGGCGTGTACGGCGAGTCGGTGCGTTTGAACATCACGCCTTCGTGCCCGCGCTCGCGCGCCGCGGCAAAACGCTCGCGCACCGCCTCCGGCAGCGTGGTCGCTACTTTGTCATCCCGAGCGAAGTCGAGGGACAGCCACTCGGCTGCAGCGATTGCGGCGGTCCTTCGACTCCGCTTCGCTCCGCTCAGGATGACAGGGAAAACGTCGGCAAGGGCCGCGCGGCGCGTTGCCAGCGGTTCGTCGAGCAAGAATCGCTCGTTGCGCGCGAGTAGGTCGAACACGACGTAGCGCACCGGCACTTCAGCCAGCAGTTCGGGCGAGACATCCTTGCGTTGCAGCCGCGCTTGCAGATAGCGGAACGGCAGCACGCGCCCGTCGCGTTCGGCCACGATCTCGCCGTCGAGCGCGAGCGAACCCGGCAGCGCGCGCAGTGCCGCGACGATCTCCGGATAGGACGCCGACACATCGTTGTGGGTGCGCGAGAAGAGCGACACGCGCTCCGGCGTGACGTGCGCCTGCGCGCGGATGCCGTCGTATTTGTCCTCCACGATCCAACTGCCGGCGGCGAGGTCTTTGTACGCGCCATCGTAGGCGATCGGCGTCGCGAGCATGAACGCGATCGGTGCGTGATAGGCGATGGCGATCGCTTCGAGCGTGCCGTGCTTCGCGGCGACGGCGACCGCGCCGATGTCGCCGGCCGCACTCGCGGCGCGCCGCACGGCGAGCGGATCCGCATCGTATGCCTGCGCGATCGCATCGCCGATCAGCCCTTCGCGCAAACCGATCCGCAGCTCACCGGTGACGACCTTGATCGCGTAGGTCGCCTCCAGCGGATCGGTGCATGCGCCCAAGATGCGCTCGCAGAGCACCTGGCGCCGCCGCTGCGCGCTCTTGCCCGCCGCGGCCGAGACCTCGAGCAGATACGCGTACAATTTGGCCGGCGTCAGCGTCTCGCGAAACAGCCCCAGATCAGCGGTAGGCCGCACGAACGGCCCCAGCGCCGCACCCAGATCGCCGGTGGCGCGATACGCCGTTCGCAGCGCCGCGCCGTCCACGCCCCACGCGACGTGCGCCGCCGCGACGATCGTTCGTCCGCCGAGCCCGAGCGAGCGCTGATCGGCCGACGCAAACGGGTTCCCGGTGAAGAACCGTGCCGCCGGCGCGAGATCCGCATCCTCGAGCCCGCGCAAATACTCTGCGACCAGCGCGATTTTCTCGAGCTTGCTCGCGGTCGCCGCAATCGCCGCACACGCCCGCGCAAACGCGATCATCGTCCGGCTATGCGAGCAGGGAGCCCAGTTTGTGCGTTCGCAGCTTTCGGGTCAGGTGCGCGTCGATGGTCAAGAGCTTGAGCGTCTCCCGCCGAGCGACGGCGATGTAAAAGCAATCATACACGGGATGATTCAGGCGTTCCGCGAGTTCGGCCGCTTCGGTTGCATATGCCAAACAGGGAACGACGCGAACGCGTTTGAGAAAACCGAGGATGGCGTCAACTGAGGGCGCCGGCACGTGAGAACGTACGCTCTTCCAACGAGCATTGAGCAGTTCGCCGACGATGATGTCCGGGGCAACCAGCTGTTGCGTTGATTCTAAAACGGCGTCGGCGCGTTCGCTGAGAAGCGATTCATAGGCGGCGCTGGCATCGATGGCGATCACTAGCGGCGATCCCGGTCTTCCCGAATGCTCTTGACGCCGGCAGTTACGGCACTTGCGATTTCGCCGAGCGTGAGGTTCTTGGGGCGCACGGTCTTCAACCAAGCCACGAGACCGACGCCGGTCGGTTCGGCGCCGGCCGTCAGCGCCTCCAATGCCTCCGCTTGGACCGAACTGCCGCGAATACGCGCTCGCTCCCTGATCGTATCGAGTACCTGCGCCGGGACGTTGCGTATCAGGAGATCCGCCATGCGTGATATCATACTCTGCTAGCACGGCATGGTCAACGCGTCGCAAGGGGTCAGAACAGCGCTAATTGCTGGTGGGCTTCGAGATATTCGGCGTTGATGCCCAAGCGGCGCAAGCGCCAGACGAAGTCGGGCCAGCCGTGGTTGAGCCAGACCTTGCCCGGTTGAGCGCGCTCGATGTATTCGAGCAGCGCCGGAAAGTCGGCGTGGTCCGAGAGCGGGATCATCTCGTCGACGCCGTAGCGCGCGGCGGCGCCGGGATCGAGCGCCCAGCCGGTGAGCATCGCCGTGCGCAGCGGGCGGCTGTGCGCGGCCTTCGGGCGCCGCTTGCCGGAGGGCGGCCAGACCAGCGCGCGCGTGCCGTCGTACGTGCGCGCGTCGTACGTTTCGTAAGCACCGAGTTGAACGCCGGCGTCTTCGTACACGCGCGACATCCCGTCGACCGCGCCGTGCACGGTGACGGGAACGTTCGCTTTGGCAAGGATCGCGAGCGTCTCTTGCGCTTTTCCGAGCGAGTACGCGAAGAAGAGCGGCGCGCAGCCGTCTTCGAGCGCGCGCACCGCGAAATCGACGATGCGCGCCTCGACCTCCTCGCGCGGGGGAAAGACGTACTGCGGACGGCCGAACGTGCACTCCATCAGCAACACATCGCAGCGCTTCACCTCGGGCGGCTCGCACGTGTACGAACGCGCGAGCTTGAAGTCGCCCGTATAGACGAAGGCGCCGTCAGCGCCCTCGATCAGCAACTGCGAGCTGCCCAAGACGTGACCGGCCGGAAAAAGCGTCAGCCGGTGTTCGCCGGCGGCCCAGGGTTCGTTGAACGCGTGCTCTTCGAAGGCGACCTCGCGCCCGAAGCGCTGCCGGCACACGCGCGCGCTGTTGACCGAGGCCACGACCGTGCCGTGCTCGCGGGCGTGATCGGCGTGCCCGTGCGAGACGTAGCAGCGGTCGCGCTCCTGCATCGAGTCGATCCAGAGGTCGAGCGCCGCCACGTAGAGCGACTGTTCGGTCAGCGAAAACACGGTGAGAGCGAACGTACGTTCGCCCGGCGGACGAATCGTTCCCGTGAGGTTGCACCTTTTGGACCGGTCCAGTAGTCTACGTTGGTATCGCACAAGCGCACGACCATTAGATAGTGAGGATCCAAGACCGTGGCTCGGATTTACGACAGCATCATCGACACCGTCGGCAACACGCCGCTCGTTAAAATTCCCCGGGTGAACAAGGGACTGGGCGGCACCGTCCTGGTCAAGCTCGAGTCGTTCAACCCCGCCGGCAGCGTCAAAGACCGCATCGGCGTGGCGATGATCGAAGCGGCCGAACGCGACGGGCGCCTGCGCCCGGACACCGTGATCATCGAACCGACCAGCGGCAACACCGGCATCGGGCTCGCGTTCGTCGCCGCCGCCAAGGGTTACCCGATCATCCTGACGATGCCCGAGACAATGACGCTCGAGCGGCGTAGTCTGCTCAAGGCGTACGGCGCGCAGCTCGTGCTGACGCCCGGCGCCGACGGCATGAAGGGCGCGATCGCCAAGGCCAAAGAGATTCACGACAGCAATCCCGGCAAGTATTTCATGCCCGGTCAGTTCGAGAACCCGGCCAACCCGGAGATCCATCGCCGTACGACGGCCGAGGAGATCTGGCGCGATACCGACGGCGCGGTCGACGTGTTCATCGCCGGCGTGGGCACGGGCGGCACGGTGACCGGCGTCGGCCAAGTCCTCAAAGAGCGCAAGCCGGGCGTAATGATCATCACGGTCGAGCCCGATACGTCGCTCGTCCTCTCGGGCGGCAAGCCGGGTCCGCACAAGCTGCAAGGCTTCGCGCCGGGCTTCGTTCCCCAGGTGCTCGACACCAAGGTCTACAGCGAAGTGATCACGGTGTCGTTCGACGACGCGATCGCCACCGCGCGCCGGCTCGCGCGCGAAGAGGGGCTGCTGCTCGGCATCTCGTCGGGTGCGAACGTGTGGGCGGCGCTGCAAGTCGCGGCGCGGCCGCAGTTCGCCGGCAAGACGATCGTGACGATCGGCTGCGATACCGGTGAGCGTTATCTCTCGAGCCCGCTGTACGCCGAAATCGACAACCCCGTCGTCGAGGCCGCACTGGTCTAGACGAGAGACAAGGGTTGCCCGCAAGTCGGCGGCTCGGGTGAATCCAGAGCTTGCGGGCGTCCCGCTGGTCGACGTGGTGCGCGGCGCGTGCGTCGAGTCGACCCACGCCGTCGCGGCGTGCGCGTGCGACGTCGACGGAAACGTGCTGCTGGAATACGGCACGATCGACGTTCCGGTGTATTTGCGTTCGGCGGCGAAACCGTTCATCGCGGCCGCCGCGGTGCGGGCCGGCGTCGTCGAGCGGTTCGGACTGACCCAACCCGAAGTCGCCGTGATGTGCGCGTCGCACATGGGCGAACCGCGCCACCTCGAGACCGCCGCGTCGATCCTGGCGAAAATCGGCGCGAGCGTCGACGATCTGCAGTGCGGCGGCGCGCCGGACGCGCTGCACAACAACTGCTCCGGCAAGCATGCCGGCATCCTGGCGCTGGCGCGGTTGCGCGGCGAACCGTTCGCCGGCTATCTCGACCCCGCGCACCCGGTGCAACGTGAGATCCTCGCGTTCTGCGAACGCGCCTTCGCCGATCGGTTCACGCCCGACCGCATCGCGGTCGACGGCTGCGGCATTCCGGTGTTCGCCACGACGCTCGTGTCGGCGGCGCGCGGCTTCGCGCGTTTCGCGACGCTCCTCGGCCTCGCACCCGACGACGCCGCGGCTCTACGGCGCGTGCGCGAGGCGATGCTGGCCGAGCCGTGGATGGTCTCGGGAACCGGTCGCTTCGATACCGACTTGATGAGCGCGGCCGGCGGCGCGATCGTCGCCAAGGGCGGCGCCGAAGGCGTCCACGCGGACGCGTTGGTGGAGTTGGGCGCCGGCTTCGTCCTCAAAACCGTCGACGGTGCCGCGCGGGCCGTCCCGCCCGCGGCGCTCGCGCTGCTGGCCCGCCTGGGTGCCCTCGACGCCGGTGCGGCGGAGCGTTTGCAGGGGCACGCGCGCCCGCCGCTGCGCAACGTCGCGGGGCGCGTCGTCGGAGAACTTCGCGCCCGCCCCGTCGTATAAGAAGCAACCCCCGACGGCTTCCCAGAGTCGAGTTCAACGTGATCGATTTCTTCCTCCGGCGGCCGATCTTTGCGACGGTCTGCTCGCTCGTCATTTTGCTGCTCGGCGTCGTCGCGATTCCGACGCTGCCGATCGCGCAGTTTCCGAACATCGCGCCGCCGACCGTCACGGTCTCGGCCGAGTACACGGGGGCGAGCGCCGAAGCCGTCGAGGCCAGCGTCACGACGCCGCTCGAACAGGCGATCAACGGCGTGCAAGGATTGCGCTACATGTCTTCGCAGTCCACCAACCAAGGCGGGTCGACGATCACCGCCACGTTCACGCTGGATACCGATCTCAACCAGGCCGCCAACGACGTGCAGAACGCCGTCAATTTGGCGCAAGGGGATCTGCCCAACGAGGTCAAGCTGACCGGCGTCCAAGTCTCGAAAAACAACGGCACGTTCGTCATGGGCATCGGATTCACGACGACCAATCCGGCGCTGACCAGCGAGATGATGACGGACTACCTGGAAAACAACGTCACCAACGACTTGCAGCGCATCCCCGGCGTGAGCGGCATCCAGGTCTTCGGCGAACGCAAGTACGCGATGCGGCTGTGGGTCGATCCCAAGCGTCTGGCCGACAACGGTTTGACCGCCGGCGACGTGACGACCGCGCTCACCAACCAGAACATCCAGGTGGCTGCCGGTGCGATCGGCGCCCCGCCGACGAACGGCCACCAACCCTACGAATACACGGTGCGCTCGAACGGCCGATTGCACGATCCGGCCGGTTTCGGCGACATCATCCTGCGCTCGACCCCCGACGGCGGCTACGTGCGCGTGCGCGACGTCGGCCGCGTCGAGCTCGGCGCCGCCGACTACTCTACCAGCGTCTGGTACAACGGCGCCGATTCGGTCGGCGTCGGGGTCCTGCAGCTGCCCACCGGCAACGCGCTGCAGGTCTCGCAGCAGGTTCAGGCGACCCTCAACCGGCTCTCGGCGAAATTCCCGGCGGGCCTGCACTATAACATCGCCTTCGACACGACGCTCTACGTCAGCGAGTCGATCAAGGAAGTCGTCACGACGCTCTTGATTGCGATCGCGCTGGTCGTGCTGGTCATCTTCCTCTTCTTGCAGGATTGGCGCACGACGCTCATCCCGTCGCTCACGATTCCGATCTCGCTGCTCGGCACGTTCTTCTTGATGAAGGTGCTGGGGTTCTCGATCAACACGCTGACCCTGTTCGGGCTCACCCTCGCCACCGGGCTCGTGGTGGACGATGCCATCGTCGTGATCGAGAACATCGCGCGGTTCATTCAAGAAAAAGGCATGAACGCGTACGAGGGTGCGCGCGAGGCGATGAGCGAGATATCGGGCGCGGTGGTCGCGTCGTCGCTGGTGCTGCTGGCGGTGTTCGTTCCGGTGGCGTTCTTCCCGGGGACGACCGGCCAGCTCTACAAGCAGTTCGCCCTAACGATCGCCTGCGCGATCACGATTTCGCTGTTCAACGCGCTGACGCTGACGCCGGTGCTCTCGTCGATTTTCCTCGCCAACATCAAGGACGAGAAGAAGTCGAAGTTCTTCCGGCCCGTCAACCGGGCGATCTCCGCAACGCGCAAAACCTACCATAACTGGCTGCCGGGCGTTTTGCGCCGGCCGCGCATCACGTTCGCGTGCTTTCTCGTGCTGCTGGCGATTACCGGACTGTTCTTCATCAAGACGCCGACGGGCTTCATCCCGGACGAAGACCAGGGCTACTTCCTCGTCAGCGCACAGGGGCCCGAGGGCGTGTCGATCGACTACGCGCACCGGGCGCAGCGGATGCTCGAAGCGATCATCGCGCGCCAGCCGGAAGTCCTCAATATCTTCGACGTGGCGGGATTCGGCTTCACCGGGACCGGCTCGAACAAGATCCTGATGTTCGTGCTGCTCAAGCCGTGGGACCAGCGTCCGGGATCCTCGCACACGCTGAATGCCGTTCTCGCGCGGCTGGGCCCGCAGCTCTACCTCAACCCGATGGGCATCCAAGCGTTTGCGGTCAACCCGCCCGCCATTCCGGGACTCGGTTTCCAGGGCGGTTTCGACTTCGAGCTCGAGGACCGCGGCAACAACGGGCTGGGCCCGCTGCTCGGTGCGGCCTATGGGATCATCGGGCAAGCGTACGCGCCCAACAGCGGCCTCACGAGCGTCTACACGCTCTTCACCAACAATTCCCCGGTCGTCAACGTCGACGTCGATCGGAACAAGGCGCAGGCGCTAGGCGTCAACGTGGCCGACATCTACAACACGATGCAGGTCTATCTCGGCTCGGTCTACGTGAACGATTTCGATTTCGGCGGGCATTCCTATCGGGTGTACGTCGAAGCCGATCAGCCGTACCGCTCGCGCATCACCGACCTGCAAAATATCTACGTCAACGGGACGACGCTGGTGAACGGCGTCGCGACCCCGACCGCGCCGATTCCGCTCAGCGGGCTCGTGACGGTCAGCAAGATTCAAGCCGCACCGACGATCACGCACTACAACCTCTTCCGCTCGATCTCGATCTCCGGGTCGGCAGCGCCCGGTCACGGCTCGGGCGAAGCGATCGATACGATGCAACGCTTCGCCGCGCACCTCCCGGCCGGCATGTCGTATGAGTGGAGCGGGATCGCGCTCGAACAGATCGAGAGCGGCGGCGCGGCGGCGCTGATCTTCGCGCTCGGCATCGTGTTCGTGTTCCTGGTGCTCGCCGCGCAGTACGAGTCGTTCGCCGATCCGCTGATCATCTTGCTCGCCGTTCCGCTGGCCTTGCTCGGCGCGTTCATCGGCATCAAGGTGCGCCCGGGCGGCGGCATCTCGGACGTGTTCGCGCAGGTCGGCTACGTCATGCTGATCGGCCTGGCCAGCAAGAACGCGATCCTGATCGTGCAGTTCGCCAACCAGCTCCGCGCGGCCGGCGTGCCGATTCGCGAAGCGGCGCAGCGCGCGGCCGAGACGCGGTTGCGCCCGATCCTGATGACCTCGATCGCGTTCGTCTTCGGCGTGACGCCGCTCGTCTTCGCCACCGGTGCGGGCAGTGCGGCGCGGAACTCGCTCGGCACCGTCGTCTTCGGCGGCATGATCTGCTCGACCATCCTCAACCTGTTCATCACGCCGACGCTCTACGTCATCATCGCATCGATCGAGGACCGCTTCCGGCCGAACCGGCACGGCCCGGCGTCGACCGACGACGACGGCGGCGTGCCGGCGGAGACTCGCGCTCCGGCGTCGATCTAAGCTCGCGCGTTGGCCAAGCTCTACTTCCGCTACTCGGCGATGAACGCCGGCAAATCGATTGCCCTGCTCCAAGTGGCGCACAACTACGAGGAGCAGGGCATGAACGTCGTGCTCTTCACCTCCGACTTGGACAACCGGTTCGGCCACGCCAACATCGCCTCACGGCTGGGCGTGGCCCGCAAAGCGCTGGTATTCACACGCTGGACGAACTTCTACGAACGCCTGAAAGACCGTAAGGAACTCTTCCTCGACGACAACCAAGTCGTGGAAGAAGGGATGCGCGAGTACCTGGCCACGACCGTGAAGCCGGTCGCTTGCGTGCTGATCGACGAAGCGCAGTTCCTCGACCCCGAACAGGTGCGGCAACTGCACAAGCTCGCGCACGTCGCCGACCTGCCGGTCATCTGCTACGGCATCCGCAGCGACTTCCTCGGCGAACCCTTTCCCGGCGCCGCGTACTTGCTCACCCTCGCCGACGACATCGAAGAGCTCAAGAACATCTGCGCGTGCGGGCGCAAAGCGACGATGAACGTGCGCATCGACGACCGCGGTGAACGCATCACCGAAGGCGAACAAGTCGCGATCGAGGGCACCGTCCGCTACATCCAAACCTGCGGCCGCTGCTTCTACGGTACCTAGGGCACCAACTCCACTGCTCGATCGCGGAGCTTACGGCGCATCCCTCGACAACGCTTGTATATTGGGCCGGGGTCGCGAAGACCCCGGCACCACCAGCCTGGACGGTGGGCGGAAGCACGGACAC
>JBEKXE010000156.1:0-10312 GCA_049512335.1 Candidatus Lustribacter sp. | reverse complement strand
CTTGCGCAAATCTTGCGTGATCTGGCCGATCGTGGTCGCCGTTTGCGCGAGCCCCCGCGTGGTATCGAGGAGGTTCTGGTGCAGCTGCGGGTTGGACGAGAGGTCGCGCACTTGATCGACGGTTTGGTTCAACGCCACCGAAGACTTCGCGAGCATCGAGAGCATCGTGTTGACGTTGTCGCTGTTCCGGTGCACCGTCGTGTCGAGCTGGCCCGTGATGTCGACGAGGTTCTTGCTGCCCGCGTCCAGCGCGACTTGCAGCGTCGACGTCATCGCATCGAGCCGGTCGGCCAAGCGGTACAGCCGCCGGCTGCCCACGCTGGTGAGCGAGTTCGCGTTGTCGATCGCCGACTGCAGCGAGCTCAGCAGCCGCGGCTCGCTCACTTCCAGCTCGGCCAGCACCTGGTCGAGGCGGTGCACTTCCCCCTGGCCCTCCTCGAGCAGGTCCCCGATCGTGGCGGGATTCGTGCCCTGCGGCTGCTGTTCGATCGGCAGCACTTGACGCGGCAAGAGCGCGACCGGCGCCGGCTGCGGCGTCGGCCCGAGCACACCCGGCGACCGCGACGGCGGCTCCGGCGGCACGATCTCGACCGTGGCGTCGCCGGTCAGCGGCGCGGCGATTAAAAACCGTGAATCGCGCGGAACATCGACGTTGTTGTTGATGCCCATGATGACGTCGACGGTGAAGTCCTCGGGCAATAGCCGGGTTTGATCGACCACGCCGACGATGACGCCGCTTTCGTACACCAGCGCACCCTTGTGCAGTCCGGCCGCCGACTTGAAGTGCACGGCCGTCTCGTAGCGGCCGCCGGTGCCGACGTTGGCGATGAACAAGAAAATGGCGAAAAGCCCCACCAATCCGAGGATCGTGAAGAGGCCGACGGCGGCTTGTCTGTTCATATCGGAATCGGCCCCACTTCACTCCCTTGCAGAAACTGCTGCACGATCGGATTCAACGATGCCTTGATCTCGTCGACTGTGCCATACGCGATGATGGCACCTTCGAACAGCATGGCAACGTAGTCGGCCATCATGAAAATGCTTTCCAGATCGTGCGACACGACGACGGCGGTGCCGTTCAGGCGGGCGCGCAGCCGTATGATCAGATCGGTCAGGACGTGGGTGATGATCGGGTCGAGGCCGGTCGTGGGCTCGTCGTAGAGTACGCAGTGGGGGTTCGCGATCACGGCGCGAGCGAACCCGGCGCGCTTGACCATGCCGCCCGAGAGTTCGGCCGGATAGCGGTCGAGAACGGTCGAGAGACCGACGCTCTCGAGCGTTTCTTCCACCCGCGCGTGGATCGCGGATTCGGCGAGCTTGGTGCGCTCGCGCAGCGGCAGCGCCACGTTCTCGTAGACCGTCAGGGAATCGAACAGCGCGGCGCCCTGAAACGCGAAGCCGATCGTCTCGCGAATCGGTATCAACTCGCGCTCGGACAACGCCGAGATGTCACGGTCGCCGAGCAGCACGCGGCCTCCGTCGGGCCGGCGGAGGCCGTTGATCAGGCGCAAGATCGTCGACTTGCCGGCACCGGAAAGACCGATGATGCAGGTGATCGCGCCCTCGACGATGTCCAGCGAGAGGTTTTGGATCACGACCTTCGGGCCGTAGTGGACGCCGACGGCGTCGAGGCGCGCGTACAGCTTGGGCTTGGACGCCGGCGCGAGTTCGGCCGTCATTGCGGAAAGAGAACGTATGAGAGCGCGAAGTTGAACACGAAGATCAAGATGATCGCGATGACGACCGCCGAGGTCGTTGCCCGCCCGACGCCGGCGGCACCGCCGCGAGTCTTCAGGCCGCTATACGAACCGATGATCGCGATGATCACGCCGAACACGGCCGCTTTCAAGAGGCCCTTCATGACGTCGATGAACGGTACGCCGGAACGCACGGAATCGAAGAACGACTCGTTGCTGATGTGGGCGAAGACGTTGGCGATGTAGGCCCCGCCGACGATGCTCACCAGATCGGCGAACACCGTCAACAGCGGCAACATGACGACCAGCGCGAGCAGCCGCGGTACGACCAGCATCCGGACCGGCGAAAGGCCCAGCGACTGCAGCGCCTCGATCTGCTCGGTCACGACCATCGAGCCGAGCTCGGCCGAGATCGCGGCCCCGGAACGGCCGGCGACCACGACGCCGGTGAGCATCGGACCGAGCTCGCGGGCCATCGTGAAGGCCACCCCGGCGCCGACGAAGTTACCCAGGCCGTAAGACACGGCTTGGTTGGCGGCCTCCAATGAGAAGACCATGCCGGTGGCGAGCGAGGTCAGGAGCACGATGCCCGACGACTGAACGCCCAAACGAAAGGCTTGATCGATCGTCTCGCGGATGCGCACGCGCAGCTTGCCGACGAACGCCGCGCTGTCGGCGAGCAGCAGTGCCGCACCACCCGCATACGAGAAGAACTCGGTCGTCTCGCGACCGAGGTCTTCGAGCACACTCATGACGTCGCGAGTTCCGCAAGCGATGCGAGGACGCCCTGCACCGCCTCGAATCGCTTCTCGGCCACGCCGCGTTCGGCGACGAGGTTGTACTGACGCTGGAAGAGCGTGGCCAGCTCGCGGTCGACGCCGGTCAGCTGGGCCTGCGCGTCGTGCGCGAACCCGGTGAAGTACGCGCGCGTGGCAGCGAGATACGCTTGCCGTTCGGCGGCCGACGGTTCGCCGGCACGCAACGCCGCCTCGAACGTGCGCTGGGCGCGCAACATCGCGCGGTCCGTGATGTGGAACGTCGCGACGCGAGCGGCCAGCTCGCGAAACGACGCTTCAGACACGGGAGCCGAGCACGTCGCGCTGCACGTCGAAGAGCCGCCGAATGCCGCCCTCGGCGAGCGCCAGCAATACGTCGAGCTGGGCGCGGTCGAAGGGTTTGCCCTCGGCCGTCCCTTGCAGCTCGACGAAGCCGCCGGCCGCCGTCATCGCGACGTTCATGTCGACTTCGGCCGTGCTGTCCTCGACGTACGGAAGGTCGAGTACCGGCGTGCCGTCGACGATGCCGACCGAGACCGCCGCGATCTGCCCGGTCAGCGGCCACGTCTTGGCGTCGGCGGGGTCGAAGTGTTTGCGCAACGCGAGCGCCAGCGCGACCCAGGCGCCCGTGATCGACGCGGTGCGCGTTCCGCCGTCGGCGCCGATCACGTCGCAGTCGATCGTGATCATGCGTTCGCCGAGCTTTGCCATGTCGACCGTCGCGCGCAGCGCGCGCCCGATCAGGCGCTGGATCTCGTGCGTGCGTCCGCCGATTTTGCCGCGGCTCGCCTCGCGCTGCGTCCGTTCGACCGTCGCTCGCGGCAGCATGCTGTACTCGGCGGTGACCCAACCGCTGCCGCGCCCCCGCAACCACGGCGGCACCCGCTCCTCGAACGAGGCCGCACAGATGACGCGCGTCTCGCCGACGCTGATCAGCACGCTGCCTTCGGCGTTGGGCATGAAATCGGGTTGGATCGTTACCGGCCGCAACGCATCCGGAGCTCGCCCGTCAGGCCGCATGGTTATTCGACCGTCACGGTTTTGGCGAGGTTGCGCGGCTGGTCGACGTCTTTGCCCTCGATGTCGGCGATGTGATAGGCCAGCAGCTGCAGCGGGACCACGTTGACGATCGGCGAGAGCAGCTCGTCGACTTTCGGGACCCACAGGACGTGATCGGCAATCGCCGCCGCTTCGTCGTCGCCGTAATTCGCGACCACGATCAGCGGCGCTTCACGCGCTTTGGCTTCGGAGAGATTGGAGAGCATCTTCTCCCGCACGCGACCGTCGGTCACGATGCCGACGACGGGGGTGCGCGGATCGAGCAGCGCGATCGGGCCGTGCTTCATCTCGCCGGCAGCATACCCCTCAGCGTGAATGTACGAGATCTCCTTGAGCTTGAGCGCGCCTTCGAGCGCGGTCGGAAAATTGACGTAACGGCCGAGGAAGAGCACCGATTTGGCACGCCGCACCTTACGGGCGACCTTCTTCACCGCGTCGCTGGTGTTGAGCACAACGTCGATCGCGGCCGGCAACAGGCGCGTGCCTTCGGCGATTTCGCGCAACCGTTCGAGCGGCGCGGACTTGCGCACGCGCGCGAGGTAGAGGGCCAACAGCGTCGCGGCGATCGCCTGCGAGACGTACGTTTTCGTTGCGGCAACCGAGATCTCGGGGCCGCCGCGGGTGAACAGCGTACCGTCGGCGATACGCGCGAGGTGCGAGCCGACGACGTTGCAGATGCCGATGACCGGGGCGCCCGCTTCGAGCGCGATCTTGACCGCTTCGATCGTGTCGGCGGTCTCGCCGGACTGCGACATCGCGATCGTCAGCGTGCGCGGGTCCATCGCACGGTCGCCGTAGCGAAACTCCGACGCCAGTTCCATTTCGACCGGAATCTTGCACAGGGCGCGCATCAAATACATGCCGACCATTCCGGCGTGGTAGGCGGTACCGCAGCCCGTAATCGAAATCTTCGTCATCGCGCGCAGCACGATGTCTTCGATCCGCAATTCCGTCCCGAGCTGCACGTCGCACGACTCGTCGATCCGGCCGGCCAACGTTTCCTTGATCACGTTCGGCTGCTCGAAGATCTCCTTGAGCATGAAGTGCTTGAAGCCGCTCTTCTCGGCCGACGAGGCTTCCCACGAGATCTGACGCACTTCGCGGTCGATCGGCTTGCCGTCGAAGGCCGTGAGGTTGTAGCCGTCGCGGCGCACTTCCACGACCTCGCCCTCCTCCAGCACGATCACCTTGCGCGTGTACTGCAGGATCGCCGGGATGTCGGAGGCGACGAACATCTCGCCCTCGCCCAGGCCCACGACCAGCGGCGAGGCGCCGTTGCGGGCGAAGACCAAGCGGTCCGGTGCGTTCGAGGAGATGACGCCGAGCGCGAACGCGCCTTGCACCTCGGATAGCGTGCGGCGCACCGCGGCGACGAGGTCGCCGTCGTAATAGCGCTCGATCAGGTGGGCCAGCACCTCGGTGTCGGTCTCGCTGCGAAACGTATGACCTTGGCCGATCAGCTCCGCTCGCAGCGCGGAGTAGTTCTCGATGATCCCGTTGTGCACGACGGCGATCTTCCCCGAACAGTCCAGATGGGGATGGGCGTTTTCATCGGAGGGCTTACCGTGCGTGGCCCAGCGCGTATGCCCGACGCCGACGTGGCCGTGCAACGGCGTTTCGCCGCTGGCCAGCCGCTCGGCCAAGCGAGCCAGCTTGCCTTCGGCCTTCGAACCCGCCAAGATGCCGGCATCGTCGATCACGGCGATCCCGGCCGAATCGTAACCCCGGTATTCCAGGCGGCTGAGCGCATCCATGATGACCGGAACGCTGTCGCGTTCCCCGATGTAACCCACGATGCCGCACATGGTTGCTAGAAGGCTCCGCAGTCCGGATGGGTTACTTGATACCCTCGCGCGTGCGCTTGTAAGGTATGCGTCCTTCCCGCACTTCACTGAAGGCGGTCGAGACGGGCTTGTTGGCATTGACGCGGTCGGTCAGCGGGGGAGCGCCGTTGTTGAGCTGTTTGGCGCGCTTCGTCACGACGTTGACGAGCGAGAATTTCGAGTCGACGTGCGCGAGCAGACCGTCGAGATCGCCGAATACTGAATCACTCACCGGGATTCGGTCTCCTTCGGAGCCCGAATCATCGAGACTGGGGCCGTTTTTGTGTGTTCCATGCTAATTTTCTTCGATTTCCTTGATGCGGGTGTCGGGGTAGCGGTAGATGCGCATGCGTTCGGCGCGGACGATGGCTTCGAGGTCGTCGACGGCCACGTCGGGATGGGCTTCTTCGTTGACGAGCAGGTAGTCGAACAAGCGCACGTAGCGGAGTTCTTCGTGGGCGATCGCCAGGCGCCGGGCGATGACGTCGTTGGTTTCCGTCCGGCGCGCCTCCAGGCGGGTTTGCAAGAGCGAGAAGCGGTCCGGCACGATGAAGACCAAGACGGCTTCGGGGAACCGTTCCTTGATGGCGATCGCGCCGTTGACTTCGGGTTTCATGATCACGTCGTAGCCGTCCAACAGGGCCTCGTTGATGAACGAGCGCGGCGTGCCGTAGTAGTTGTCGTTGTAGAGCCGGTGTTCGATGAAGCCGCCCTCGGCGAGCCGCTGCTCGAACGCTTCGCGCGTTACGAAGAAGTACTCGATCCCTTCCCGTTCGCCCGGACGCGGCGTGCGCGTCGTGGCGGAAACCGAGTATTTGAGGCGGTCGTGGCGTGCCCGCAGCCCTTCGACGAGCGTGTCCTTTCCGGCCCCGGAGGGCCCCGACACGACGAACAGCAGACCCGGCCCGGTTAGAACGCTACTCCTCCTCGAAGGCTGCACGGCGCCGCAAAAGCGCCCAAGCAACCAACGTGAGTTCTTAAGGGAACGTTGGGAGCCCTCTGTGAACCGCCGGACGGTGGTCACCGATTGGATCTTGATCAGGCGCGCTGCCGTCGAGCTGGAACGCGAGCTGCGCGGCGCCCGCGTCGGCGATGCCGGCCTGCTCGAGGACGGCCGCTTCGGCATTCGCCTCGGCGGGCGCCGCAGCGGCGAGGTGACTCTGGCCATCGACATCTTCGGCTCCCCGCCGCTGCTCTCGCTCGAACCGCTGGAGCTCTCGATCGCCGGTGACCCCGGCTGGTCGCGCTCGCTGGCGACCGTGCTGCGCGGGCTGCGCGTCGGCGAGGTGCGGAGCCGTCCGGGCGACCGGGTGCTCGTCATGGACTTCGGCACGACCTCGCGTTTCGGCGTGACCAGCGGCGTCAAGCTGGTGGCCGAGCTGATCCCCCGCTTCGGCAACCTGGTCTTGCTGCGCGACGGCCTCGTGATCGCGGCGGCCAAGCAGTTCTCGCCGGCCGAAAACGAGACCCGAAGCGTCGGTGTGGGGGGACCGTACCGGCCGCCGCCGCTGGCGGCACCGCGGTTGCCGAAACTGCTGGCGGACGCGCTGGCCGCCGCCGGCCGCACCGCGCCGGAAGCCGCCGCGGAACTGCTGGCCGCGGCAACCGCCGCGGCGGACGGCGCCGCGCCCGTGCACGTCTATCGGGACGCCGGCAAACTGATCGCCGTCCACGTCGTGCCCTTGACCCAATACGCCGCGCTGGAAGCGAGCACCGCGCCCGCGCTGCTGCCGCTCTTTGCCGAAGCCCGCGCGACGAGCGCCGGACGGCGCGCCAGCGATGCGGGTGAACGGCGGCGCACCGCGTTGCGCGCCCGCATCGCGAAGCGCCTGCGCGACGCGCAAGCCGAGATCGCGCAGGTCGCCGCCCGGCGCGACGACGCCGCCGGCCGCGACGCGCTGCGTGCCGCGGGCGATGCGCTCCACACCTACGGTCAGGCGATCGCGCCCGGTGCGACGAGCTTTCTCCCGCCGGGCGAGGATGCGCGCGAGATCGCGCTCGACCCGCTGCTCGACGCCAAGGCGAATGCGGCGCGCTATTTCACGCGCTACCGCAAAGCCGCCGACGCGCTGCCGCATCTCGAACGCCGCCTCGCCGCGCTGGAAGCCAAGCGTGCCGCGCTCGAGGACTTTGCGTTCGAGACCGAACGCGGCGACGCCACGACGCTGGCCGAGATCAGCGCCGAGCTCGACCGGCTGGAGGGCCGCAAAACTGCGCCCGCGCGAACCGCCGCCCGCGGCGCGCGCGCGCCGCTGCGCATCGAGCGCCCGTCCGGCGCGCGCATCTTCGTCGGCCGTTCGCCGCGCGAAAACGTCGAGGTCACGTTCCGCATCGCGCGCCCCGGTGATCTGTGGTTCCACGCCCGCGGAATTCCGGGTTCGCACGTGGTGCTGCAGCCGCCGCCGGGAGCCGAGCCCGCCGCGGAAGACCTCGACTGCGCGGCCGATTACGCCGCGCTGCACAGCCGCGCGCACGCCACACCGCGCGTCGAGGTCGATTTCACCGAGCGCAAATACGTGCGCAAGCAACGCGACGCAGCGCCGGGCATGGTCTGGTACACCAACGCCCGCACGCGCGTCGGGCGGCCTGAAAACGCTAGCTAGCGCGCCGCCGGAACGAGGTCGGGGACTTCGGCCCGGATGTCGAGCAGTTCGGGCATGACGTCGCGAAACGCCCCGACGATCTTCGGCTCGAAACCGAAGCCCGATTCTTTCTCGATCTGTTCGACCGCGATGCTGACCGAGGCGGCCTCGCGCCACGGCCGGCGCGACGTCAGCGCCGAGAACGTGTCGGCCACCGCAACGATGCGCGCGGAGAGCGGAATGGCCGGACCGGCGAGCTTCGCCGGGTAACCCGTTCCGTCGAAGCGTTCGTGATGCGAGTGCACGATATCGGCGGCGGCGCGCAGCAGCGGCGTGGTGAAGCCGGCCAGGAACTGCGTGCCGTCGGCGACGTGGCGCTTCGCCGCTTCGCGTTCCTCACCCAACAAGCGCGACGGCTTGTTGAGGATGCGGTCGGGCATCGAGACCTTCCCGATGTCGTGGATCCGCGCGGCTTGCGCCAGTTGCGTGACCTCGATCATCGAGAGCCCCATCTTGCTCGCGATCGCTTCGGAAAACAGCGCGACGCGCCGGCAGTGATCGCCGGTGCGCGGGTCGCGCAAGTCGATGATCTTCACCAGCGCATCGAGCGTGTTGCGTTCTTGCGCGAAGAGCGCCTCGGTGGCCGACTGCTGATCGGCGTGGGCGGCGCCGGCTTTGGCCATCGTCTCCAGCCGCGCGCCGCGCAACTGGATCAGGTTGCGGGCCAGACTGACGAACGACACCGGGTCGACCGGCTTGCCCAAGAACGCCGAAGCGCCGCGTTTGAGCGCTTCGCGCTGCAGCTCTTTCTCCGAGTGACCGGTGATCATCACGATCGGCGTGTAGCTGTTGCCGCGCCCGCGTACTTCGTCGATGAACTCGATGCCGCTCAGCTCGGGCATGCTCTGGTCGACGATGATCAGCACGCACTCGTTCTGGCTCGCCCACTGCAGCGCTTCTTTGGCCGACGTGAAACAGACCGCTTCGGTTTCCGGAATTTGACCGACGACCTTGGCGAAAACCGTCAGGTTGGTCTGGACGTCGTCGACGACGAGAACTTTATTCGGGGTGGCGCTGTTGGCGTTCGAATTCACGATAGTCCCGCTCGATACGCGCGAACGGCTTCGCGCAAGCGCTCGTAAGCCTGGTCGAGTTCGATTGTGGCGGGCTCGATCCCGTCCCAGGTCTGCGCCCGGGCCGCGTCTTCGATCCGCGCGGCCAGCGCGGCGACCTCGTTGCCGCCGATGTTGGCGGTGCTGCCCTTGATCGCGTGCGCGGCGCGCATCACCTCGTCCAACTGCCGGCGTGCCACCGCGTCGCGCAGCGTCGCCTGGTTGGCGGCCCCGGTCCCCATTGCGGCTTCGAGCAGGTCCGCGATCCCGGCCGTATCGTCTTCGAAGATCTCTTCGAGTCGCGAGATCTCGAGGATCGGGGTGTCACCCATGATCGTCTTTCTTCTTCTTTGAGTCTTCGCGCTCTGCGAACATCGCGTCGCCGAAGGAAAAGAATCGGTAAGCCCGGGCGATAGCGGCGTCGTAGGCGGCGCGTGTCCGGTCGTATCCGATGAACGCGGTCACCAACACCAGTAGGGTGGACTGCGGCAGGTGGAAGTTCGTCAGCAACGCGTCCACGACCCGGAACCGGAAGCCCGGTGTGATGAACAGGTCCGTCTCGGCGGCCCCGGGATGGATGGTCCCGTCGGCCCGGGCGGCCCCTTCGAGGGCCCGCACGACGGTCGTACCGGCCGCCACGATGCGGCGGCCTTCGGCCCGGGCGCGGTTGACCGCGGCCGCCGTTTCGGGGCCGATCGCGTAGCGTTCGGCATGCATGTGGTGCGCCTCGATGGGTCCGGCGCGCATCGGCCGGAACGTCCCGATCCCCACGTCGAGCGTCAGCCGGACGATCTCGACGCCGCGGCGGGCGATCGCATCGAGCACCGCGGAGGTGAAATGCAGCGACGCGGTCGGCGCCGCCACGCTGCCCGTCACTCGCATCTTGCCCTACGCCGATGGCGCCCGTCTGCTGGTAATCACGGCGGACCCGGTTTCTTCGCGTGAGGGTTTCCGCGCGCACGAACTTGACGTCGCCAAGAAGACCGCGACCGATTTGGACGAGATCCCGGGCATCGCGGCAAGCGTGGTGTGGGCCGATCCGGGGAACACGATCCTTTTCAGCCGCACGCTAAACGGCCTGACCAACATTTGGAAGTACGGATTGGCCGACAAAAAATTGGAACAGGTTACGCTGGGAACTGGCCCGGATACCTGGCCGATGCCCGATCCTGCGGGAAAAGGCCTGTACTTCGTGAACGGAAAGTCTTCCGGATTTTTGACGGCTTACAATACGCGGACCAAGCAAGTCACGGACATCGCTTC
>JBEKXE010000155.1:0-10400 GCA_049512335.1 Candidatus Lustribacter sp. | reverse complement strand
AGCACGTCGGGCGCCCAGAATTCGAATTGATTGCCGTCGGGATCTTGCCAGTAGATCGCCGTCCCGGCTTCGCCGAACGCCGACGTCCGAATCGGCTCGCTGTGCGGCGCTTCGGCCGCTTCGAGCCGGCGCAGGTGGGCGTCGATCGCGCCTTTTTCGATGTAGTAGCCGTAGCGCGGCAGCCCTTTGCCGACGCCCCGCGTCAGCGGTATCGGGCGGTGCGAGCGGAACGCGCCGTGCCGGATTTTGCCGACTTGCTGGAACACGCCCGGCAGCTTACCGCTCGGATCGGCGAGCGTCACCGCGCCCATGACCTTGGTGTGGAACGCCGCCCACCGCGGAATGTCTTCACTGTTCGTCACGTAGTGATCGATCCAGTGAACCGTCCCGGTCGTGCCCGTCGTGCGGGTGAGTGTGGCGTCCACGGCGCGTTAGTGCGCGGTCACCAGCGGCCGTTCGGCGCCCGCCTTGATTTGCGCCGCGGTGAGCAGTTCGACCAGACCCTCGAAATACGGCGAGAAGCGCGCCTGCGTGCGCGACATCCGGCTGCGGATCCCGTCGGCGAGCATGCCCTTGTCATGCTCGGTGTGCAGCTCGATGATCTTGTTGCGCTCGGGATCGCGGATAACGCCCATCGGATCCTCCCCCGCGGCGACGCGATCGATCTCGCGTTCGAGCATCTTGCGGAACATGATCACGCCGCGATCGGTGGTGCCGAGCCGCTCCAGTTCGCGTTTGGCAACCGGGCCCTGCGTGACCCACGCCATGACATCTTGCGCGTCGAGCATCTCGACCAGGAAATCGCCGTTCTCTTGGTAGCACGGAACCTCGAACAGGACGACGTCCTCGAGCAGGTTTTGCGGGATGTCGACGCCGTCCACCGTAAAGGCGGTGTACCAATAGTGCATGGTCGTCATGTCGTCGAGCGGCACGCGAATCTGGAACGCGTACGTACGCGAGCCGCCGCGGCTCGATCCGACCGCGAGCGTGTTGGGGAAGAAGACCGGATGGCCGACCTTCCAATCGTCGGCATCCTCCGACTGCCCTTCGTAGAGCCGGCGCTTGTAGAGACCGTACTCGAACTCGTCGAACGCGATTTTGACGTGATGGCGCGAGATCGGAAATTTTCGCTTGACGCCGTCGCGCACTTCCTCGACGAACTCTTGCAGATGCCCGTGCAGCCATTCCGTGTGCACGGGATCGCATGAGTTCTCCATGATTTGCAACCAGTTGCAAGGCACGAGCGTGTAGCCCACCTGACGGATCGCGGGCTCCACGACGAAGCCGTCGAGCTTGGGAATCAGCGGTGCGGGCTGCGGACCGAGATAGCCCCAGATCATTCCGCCCAGCTCGGCGACCGAATAGCCGCCGATGTTGACTTTGTCCTTGAACGAGCTGCCTTCGGGTTCGTTGGGCTGTTCGAGGCAGGCGCCGGTGCCGTCGAACTTCCAGCCGTGATAGGGACAGCGAATGCCGTCGAGCGCGGGGATCCCGTAGTAGAGCGAGGCGCGGCGGTGCGGGCAGCTCTCGCCGATCAGGCCGAGCCGTCCGCTGCGGTCGCGGAAGAGCACGAGGTCTTCGCCCAGCAAGCGCACGCGCTTCGTCCAACGGTCGCGCAGCTCGCCCGCGGTCGCGATCGGGTACCAGTAGCGCCGCAGCAACTCGCCGCCGGGCGTTCCGGCCGCGACGCCGGCGAGGCGCTGATTCTCGCTATCGGTGATCATGCTACACGCGGGCTTTCGCTTTGAGGTAGTGCCGCAGCCGTTCCGCCGTCAGCTTCTCGCCCGGCACGTATTCCGGCGCGTTCTCGATCTGCTCGAGGTCGTTCAGCCCGGACTGTTTGTAGATCCGGTTGGTGCAGATGATGATGCGCGCGATTCGTTCCGGATCGGCGTTGAAGTGCTGGTTGATCGTGTTGGGCGGAATGTACACCGTATCGCCGGCTTCCCAGTCGAAGCGCTGGATTTCGTCCTGCGGCACCCAGCTGTACTTCTCGTCGTCGATGAAATCGAGCTCGCAGTCGATGTGCAGGTCGTACCCGCGGCCTTCGACGACGTATACCGCCTGCTCGGCGAGCTGCCGGATCTTGCCCGACTTGCTGCCCGGCGGGATGACGAGCATGTACGCGTCGAGCGTCTCGGCGCGCGTGTTCATCTCTTCATTGACGAGATGCTTGATCAGCCCGTGCGGAGCGTTCTCCCACGGCTGACGCACCGGCTTGATGACCTTGGCCTTCCGGGCGTTGCGCTCCGGAGCCGTGGTCGCGTCGTGGAGCAGGTGCTCGTAGTACTCGCCGGTTTCGCCGCCCTGGAGCCAGGCCCGATACTCGCCCCAGGGGCCATCTTGCATCTCAGCCATGACGCGGGCTTTTCGAGCGGAAGGAAACCTTCGCCTCCGGCGAAGGTACGGCCATGGCCGAAGACCGCGTTTTCGTACGTGCCATCACCGGCGAGTACAATCTCAAAGAAGAGCTGCGGCAATTGCGCGCGCGCCCTCGCGTCCGCAAGGGAGCCGAGATCGAATTCAGCGGCGGCCCGCAGCATTGGAACATGGACTACATCTCACCCGGCGTCGGGCTGGGCCAAACGCTGCACATCCATCTGCAAGAGTACGCGCCCGGCGGGTTTTCGAACAAGCACGGCCACGTGAACGAAGCCGTGTTCTACATACTCGACGGCGAGGGTGTCGAGGAGCACGACGGCATCCACTACGAGTGGGAAGCGGGCGACATCGTCATCGTGCACAACAATTGCGTGCACCAGCATTCCAATCGCAGTAAGACCAAGCCGGCGCGCACGCTCGTCATGAAGACGAAGCCGATGTACATGTTCATGAACATGCTCTTTCAGAAGCGCATCAAGTCCTCGGCCGACACGCCGCCGGCCGGCGAAGTGCACGTCCCACGCCGCGACTCGACCGCCTAGCCCTCGCGCTCGCGCTGGCCGCGACCCTCGCCGCGAGTGCCGGCGCTCAGGAGACGCCGCTCGTCCGCGTGGCGGTCAGCGCGTTCGAAGCGCAGGCCGACGTGTATTACGCACAAGAGCTCGGCCTCTTCAACCGCGCCGGACTCAACGTCGACATCGAACAGTTTCAAGGCGGCGAATCGATCGTCGCCGGGATCGCCGCCGGAGCGATCCAGATCGGGGCCGGCAATCCGGTGCCGCTGGCAAACGCGCACTTGCGCGGCATCGACGTCGTGCTCGTCGCTCCGGGCACGATGGACGACGAGACCTTGCAGCCGCTGATCAGCGGCATGATCGTCGCCACGAACTCCCCGCTGCAGACGGCCAAAGACCTCAGCGGCAAGACCATCGCCGTCAACACGCTGCATTCGGTCGATCAGATCGCCGCCGAGACGTGGGTCGACAAAAACGGCGGCGACTCGCGGACGCTGCGCTTCGTGGAAATTCCCAACCTCACGATGGTCGATGCGATCGCCCAAGGCCGCGTCGATGCCGCAATCGTCGCCGATCCCGGCTACACGACCGGGATCGAGAGCGGGCGCGTGCGCCGGTTCGCGAGCGTCAACAGCGGGATCGCGAAGCGCTTCATGATCACCGCGTGGTTCGCGTCGCGCGCGTGGGCCAACGGCAACCCCGACACCGTTCGCAAGTTCGCGACGGTCTTGAACCAAGGCGCGAACTGGGCCGTAAAAAACCCCGAAGCCGCCGCCGCCGTGCTGCGCAAATACCTGCGCCTGTCGACGACGCGCGCCCACGAGCGCCATGCCGCGACGCTCGACCCGGGAATGCTGCAGCCCCTGATCGACGCCGCCGTGCGCTATAAGGTGCTTGCCGGACCATTGGACGTCCGCGACATCATCTGGCACTGACTGAAGGAACGATGA
The DNA here is from genome assembly GCA_049512335.1 of Candidatus Lustribacter sp. Lineage (GTDB taxonomy): Bacteria > Vulcanimicrobiota > Vulcanimicrobiia > Vulcanimicrobiales > Vulcanimicrobiaceae > Lustribacter. The sequence continues at coordinate 6,553 of JBEKXE010000155.1, read as the reverse complement.
CCGCATCCACCACGCCCGAACTCGAACTCAGCGCGGCGTTCACGCCGAACGAAGCCGCCTACCCGGTCATCGACGGTCGCGTGCAGCCCGCGGGAATCCGCTTGCTGGCGACCGACGTGCACGCCTCCGAGATGTACTGGCGGCAACTGAAGTTTGCCGAGTTCGACATTTCGGAGTTGTCGATCTCGTCCCTGATCATCTCGACGGCCAAAGGCCCGACCGACTGGGTTGCGTTACCGATCTTCACGTCGCGCCGTTTTTTTCACACCGGCGTGCTCGTACGTCGCGCCGCCGGTATCGAGACGCCGGCGGATCTGCGCGGCAAGCGCGTCGGCGTCCCCGAATACCAGCAGACGTCGGCCGTGTGGAGCCGGGGAATTTTGGGCGACGAATTCGGCGTGCGGCCCGAAGACGTGGTGTGGTACATGGAACGGCCGCCGGAAGCAAGCCACGGCGGCGCGACCGGTTTCACGCCGCCGCCCGGCGTCGAGCTGCACTACATCCCGTCCACGACCAACATGGGCCAAATGATGGTCGACGGCGAGCTCGACGCGACGCTCTTGTATCTGCGCGATGCGAACCTGATCGACCGTAGCCGCATCGACTTGCACGCCCGGGCCGACGTTCGCAGGCTCTTTCCCGATCCGCTGGCCGAAGCCAAGCGCTATTACGCCAAGACGGGGCTGTTCCCGATCAACCACACGACGGTCGTGCGGCGTTCCTTGCTCGAGCGCCATCCCTGGATTGCCGAGAGCATCTACGACACGTTCGTGCGCGTCAAGGAAATGCAACGCCGCGAACGCGACGAACGGCTGGAACCCTACGTCGCGACCGGCCTGCTCGATGCCGCGGCGGTGGCGCAGCTCGCACGCGATCCGGTGCCCTACGGGATCGTCGCGAACCGGCGTGAGCTCGAAACGATCGCGCGCTACGATTACGAACAGGGTTTGGCCACACGCCTGGTCGGTCTCGAAGAGATTTTTGCGCCCAGCTTGCTCGAGAGATAGGAACGGAATGAAAGACGAGATCTACGACCTGCGCGAACGGGTCGCGCAAGCGTGCCGCGTCCTCGGCACGCTCAACCTCACCAAAGCCGCCACCGGCCACGTGAGCGCGAGGCTGCCCGGAACCAACCGGCTGTTCATCCGCGCGCGCGGGCCCGGCGAGTTGGGCGTGCGCTACACGACCGTCGAGGAAGTGATCGAGGTCGATCTGGACGGACGCGCGATCGGCGCGCCGCCGGGACTCCTCGCGCCGAGCGAAGTCTTCATCCATACGTCGATCTACCGCGCGCGGCCCGAGGTGAACGGCGTCGTGCACATCCACCCCAAGACCGTCGTGCTGTTCACCATTTGCAAGAAGCCGTTGCTGCCGCTCTACGGAGGGTTCGATCCGTCGGGCTTGCGGCTGGCGCTCGAGGGCATCCCCACCTACGAGCGCAGCATCACGATCACGACGCCGGCGCTGGGCGAAGACCTCGTGCGCGCGATGGGTTCGAAGCCGGTCTGCTTGATGCGCGGGCACGGCATCACGGCCGCGAGCGAGAGCGTCGAAGAAGCCGCGCTCGACGCGATCTTCCTCAACGATCTGGCGACGATCAACTACGAGGCGACGCTGCTCGGCGATCCGGAACCGATCTCGGAAGAGGACAAAGCGTACTTCCGCGCCCGCAGCGATGCCGGACGCTATACGGAGGGCGTCGCCGGCCGCCCGGGCGAGCGCGCCGCCGCGGTGTGGCGCTACTACACCACGCTCACCGCGGGCGAGGGGTCGCACCGCGAGTAGCGCGAAGCGCCGCCCATGACGGAGCTGTTGGTGGGGACCGGGACCGGCCTATTCGTCGTCGCGGAAGACGGCGGCACGTGGAACGTCGCGGCCGGCTTTCTCGACGGCGCGGAGATCAACCACGTCGTGCGCGAAGCGTCGGGCACGGTGCTCGCGTCGAGCCGCGAGGCCGGGTTGGTTCGCATCCACGTTGCGTCCCGAACGGTGACGCCGCTCGGCGTGGGAACGTTGCCCACCGCCGTCCGCGCGGTTGCGGTTGCGCCGTCCGATCCGGCGCTGATCTACGCCGGCACCGAACCGGCCGGGATTTTTTGCAGCCGCGACGGCGGCGCGACCTGGCATGAAGATGCGCGGGTGGCCGAGCTGCGGGTGGAACGCAAATGGCAATATCCCGGCACGATGGATTCCCACATCCGCGATATCATGATCGACCGCGAGAACCCGGAGTGCATCTGCGCGGCGGTGCAGATCGGCGGCGTGTTGCGCACCGATGACGGCGGCGCGCATTGGGAGGCCGTCACGATCGACGTCGATCCCGACGTTCATAAGATCGTCCAGCATCCCGGCGATCCGAACGTACTGTTCGCGATCTGCGGCGGCGGCGGCGAGTATCCGCATCCGACGCCCGAGCACCGCATCAAACCGCCCTATCCGCACGGGCACCCGCTCTACAAGAGCGCCGATCGCGGGCGCACCTGGACGTGCATCAGCGCCGAGGTTCCGCAATCGTACGGCATACCGATCGCCGTGCTCGGCGGCAGCCGTCCGGTCGTGCTGGCCGGCGTCGCGCACGGCGTGCCGCCGCGCTGGACCGCGCGAGCGGAGGGGGCCGGTGCGGCGCTGATCGTCAGCGAGGACGAGGGCGCGACCTGGACGCCGGTGTCCGACGGGTTGCCGCTGCCGTCGCTCGACATGTTCGAGGCGATCGAAGTCGATCCACGCCGGCGGCGCTTCTACGCCGGCACCAGCGAGATGCTCTACGTTTCGAACGAAGCGCAGCGCGGGTGGACGCCGGTTCCACTCGCGCTGCCCGAGATCCGAGTTCTCAGCGCCGGTTAGGCGACGCCGGCGGCCCGGCTGCCCGCGACGCGGTCGTGCATGTATTTCCAGTCGACCATGTCGTTGAGCAAGACCGTGCCGCGCAGTCCGGCGCCGGCCACGCCGCACTCCTTGCACTCCGCGGCCGCCATGTCTTCGGTTTTCTGCATCGCGGCGACGCTCGAGACCCAGGCGGCTTTGGTCGCGGCGTCCGGCTTGGGGATGTGGTCGAGCACCCAACCCTCGAACTGCAAGTAGTTCGGCAGTTCGGCGTTGACGTACGCGACCGCGGCGACGAGATCGAGGCCGATCGTTTCGGCGATCTTCTTGTCGAAGCCGCAGACGGTGCCGGTCTTCCATTCGGGATGCAGCGCGCCCACCGCGTTCAACAGCGCCTTGATCCACATGCGCGGCAGATGCGGGATTCCGGCCAACCCGACTTGACCCGAACTCACCATCGGCACCTGCGGTTCGATGCCTTCGGCGCGATGCGCGACCAGCGTCGTGTGCAGGGCGTGCCAGTCGTCGTAGCAGAGCAAGAGCTGGCTGTTACGGACGCTCGCGTCCGAGATTCCCGTGAGCGCCCGCACCGCGGCGGCGGCTTCCTCGGGCCGGTCGTACGTGACGATGCCGTCGTTCAAAGCCGCAATCGTCGCCGGATCGAGTCTCTTGGCGTTCTTCCGGACGTACTCTTCCGCTTGCGGATACGTCGGCATCGTCGCCAAGTACCCGAAGAACGCTTCCGGTTCCAGGCCGAGCACGTCGACGACGCGGTGATTGAACCCCTTGTCGTTGTCGAAATAGCCCTCCGGCAGCAGTCCCGCCGCCGAGAGGACGCTCTTGAGCCACGTCCGCGGCAACATCTTGACGCCCAGCGGACCCTCAACCGTGGGGCCGATCAAGGGCGTGATTCTTTCCATCCGATACATCGTCGTAGTCCCTCCCACGGGGCTCATTCGGGGGAGTTCTTTGGTTTCATGCCCTACGTACGCCAGGTGAGGAGTTTATGGATGTCCCCAAGCCGCTTCTCAGTGGAGTTTGCTAGCTATCCACTATGAAGCAACGAATGCGCTGCTCCCGATTGGCGTGGAGCCTCACCTTAGTTGGGGCGATGGTCGTGCTTGCAGGCTGCGGCGGCGGCGGCACCGTGTCGACCACCCCGACGGCGGTTGCGACGCCCTACTCGAGCGCCAACGCCGTCGCTTTTGCCGGTCCGGTGACCGATTCGGTTTTGGGTTCCGGCACCTTCACGATCGCCTACACACAAAGCGGTTCGACGGTCAACGGAACGTGGGGGATGGTCTACACCACGAGCGAGTGGCTGAACGGCGGCTCGTTCACCGGAACCCTCGCCGCCGGAACCCTCTCGGGCACGGCCGTCTCGGATACCGATGGCGAGTGCAATCTGACCGTCAGCGCGACGCTCGGCGGTACGACCTCGATGAGCGGATCGTACGTGGCAACCGGTTGCAGCGACACCGACACGGCAACGTTCACCGCCACCGCTTTCACGATACCGACGGTCGGTACCTATTCGGGCACGGTCACGAACAGCTTGGTGCCTGCGGGCGGGACGATGTCGCTGACGCTCACGCAATACAATGTCTACCTCACAGGCAGCTACAGCGACGCTTTCGCGACGGCGCCGGGCTACAACAACTCGAACGGGCTCGCGTATGGTATCGTGACCGGGCCGTCGTCGATTTCCTATTACCTCTTGACGCCGTCGACCAACCCCGGTTGCCCGTTGATCCTCAACGGAACGCTTTCCGGAGGCGTGGTTGCGGGATCGTACGTCAGCCAAGCGTGCACGCTGAACGAGACCGGGACGTTCAACCTCTAGCCGCCTACTTATAGAGCGAGTCGATGTAGCCGCGCTTTCATGCGGAGGAGTTGGACATGATGGACCTGACGCGCCGCGCGGCGCTCACCACGCTCGCCGGCGTGCTCGCCGCCGGAGCACGAGCCGAAGCGCAAACGGCGTCGCCCAGCCTCACGGTGTTGCGGTTGTCATCCTCGCCGGCCGACGACACGATGCCGGTGCTCTACGCGCAGCAGTCGGGGGCGCTGCGCCGCGCCGGACTCGACATTGAACTGACGCGCGCGACCAGCGGGGCCGCCGTAGCGGCGGCCGTCTCCGGCGCGTCGGTCGACATCGGGAAGTCGAGCGTCGTGTCCATCGTCACGGCGCACGCCAAGGGGTTGCCGTTCGTATGGATCGCGCCCGGCTCGATGTACAACCCGGCGATTCCCGACGGGGCGCTGATCGTGGCCGCCGACTCGCCGATCAAGACCGCGCGTGACCTGAACGGCAAGACCGTGGCGGTGCCGGCGCTGGGCGATCTCAACACGACCGCCGCGCGCGCTTGGACCGATCAGAACGGCGGCGATTCCAAAACGCTGCAGTTCGTCGAGATTCCGGTGGCCTCGCAACTGGCCGCGCTCAACGCCGGTCGGATCGCGGCGGCGGGCATCATCAACCCGTTCTTTGCCGATGCGCTCGCGTCGGGCACCGCACGCATGCTGGCGCCGTTCTACTCGGCGATCGCTCCGCGCTTCATGCTCTCGGGCTGGTTCACCACCACCGATTTCGCGCAGCAGCACCGCGATGCGATCGCCGCTTTCCAGCGCCTGATCGCAACGACGGCGGTCTACACGAACTCGCACCACGCGGAAACCGCGCCGCTGCTCGCAACCTGGAGCGGCATCACGCTCGATCAAGCGCAGCACTTCCCGCGCATGACCAACGGCACGCGCATCGCCGCCGAAGACATCCAACCCGTGATCGATCTACTCGCCCGCTACGCCATCATCCCGAATCGTTTCGACGCCCACGAGATGATCGTCGAACCCCCGCGGTAATCGCACTGTCATCCCGAGCGTTGTCGAGGGATGAGCCGTTCGCGCTCATACCGCAGGCCGCGGGCAACGCATCATTGGCGAGCGTTCAGCGATTACCGCAGGGCACGCTGCGTCGCTCAAGATACCGGCTGTGGCATTGCTCTGCCCTCCGGTACGCGGATCGCGGCGCACCCCTCGACAACGCTCGGGGTGACAGCGAATTGGCAACGCTTGGGGTGACGGTGAATTGGCAACGCCCGCGATAATTCCGAGACCACGACTCGGCCGGGAGGCGCGAGCTACTTATAGAGCGAGTCGATGTAGCCGCTTTGGTCGAGGTCGTGGACGAAGCTCGCGTCGTAGAAGTCTTCCGGTTTGTGGATGTGCATTTCGCGGTAGCGATAGATCGCCATCACTTCTTTGATGCCGTCGACGGAGGAGTACGGCTTGCGCGGCAGACCGGCGACCTGCGCGTACATCTGTTCTTGCTGCGCAGGGGTCGGTGATGCCGTACCACTTCGCCAGCGAGGCGAAGGCGACGGCCTTGTTGGTTTTCACCAGCGCGATCGCGTCGACGGTGGCCTTGATGAAGCGCGCGGCGACGTCGTGGTGATCGCGTAGCCAGCTGCGCGAGGCGTTGACCCCCGAACCGGCCAGCGGAATGTGGTAGGTCGACAGATCGACCAGATCACGGTAGCCGAGCTGGGCCGCCATCGCTTGGGTGATCTCATCGCCGACGAACGCGTCCTCGCGGCCGCTCTTGAGCACGTCGAACGCGGTGCCGTCGGCGAGTAGCGAGATGTCGCGGTCGGGTTTCCAGCCCATCTTCTGGGCCCAGGCGATCGCCATCAGCTGCGTGATCGCGCCAAACTCCGTGTAAGCCCAGCCG
>JBEKXE010000154.1:0-10470 GCA_049512335.1 Candidatus Lustribacter sp. | reverse complement strand
TCTTCCCGGCCGAGGGCTTCAAGGTGCGCGAGCGGGAGCAGGCGCCGCTGCGCCGCACCGCCGAACGCGCGCGCACGATCGTCGCCGACTCGCACTACATGGCCGGTGAGATCGCGTTGCGCCTGGGCGTAGCGCCGGAACGGATCGCGGTCGCGCCGTTGGGCGTGAGCGCGCCGTTCAGCCCCGGCGGCGAACGCGGCACACTGTCCGACGGCCGGCCGTACGTGTTGCACGTCGGCGCGCACGACATGCGCAAGAACGTCCGGATGCTGGTCGCCGCTTGGCAAGCGGCGTTCCCGACTGCGGACGTCGCGCTCGCCTTCACGCGTCCGCCGGAGGTGCTGCCGCCGGCGTCCGTCGTGCTCGACGCGGGCACCGACGAGCAACTGGCAGCCTACTATCGCGGCGCGCTGTTCGTCGCGGTTCCGTCGATCGACGAGGGCTTCGGGTTGCCGCTGCTGGAGGCGCTGGCCTGTGGTGCGCCGGTGATCGCTTCGCGCGCGGCCGCCCTGCCCGAAGTCGGCGGCGACGTGACGGCCTGGATCGACGATCCGGACGATCTCGAAGAGTGGGCCTTCACGTTCCGGCGGCTCTCGCGCACGCCCGGCGCGCTGGCCGAACTCGGCGCGCGCGGCCCGGCGCAGGCGGCCGCGTTCACCTGGGAACGCTGCGCGCGGCTCACGCTCGACGTACTGCGCGCCGCCGCAGCGTGAGCGCTCCGCTGCACGTGGCCGTCGACGAGCGCGACCTCGCGCACGACTGGCGCGGCATCGCGCGCTACGTCCGCGCGCTGCTGGCGCGCTTCGCGCAGCGCGACGACGTGCGGGTGACGCTGGTCAAACGCGGCCCCTTCGGTCAGCATGCGCCGCGCGATGCCGACGTGGTCTGGCATCCGTGGAACGGCACGTTCTTCAGCGCGCGCGTGCCGTCGGTCGTGACGTTTCACGACGCGGCGCCGTTCCGTTATCCGGCGCCGGATCCGCGCAAGCGCCGCAACGAACAGAGTCCGTGGCTGCGCTCCGCCGCGACCGCGGCCGCGTTCCTCGCCAATTCGCGCTACACCGTCAGCGAGGTGACGCGCTATCTCGGCGTGCCGGCGGAACGGCAAACGGTCACCTATCTCGGCGTGGAGCGCGACGTCTTCGCGCCGCAGGGCAACGCGAACGCGCTGGGGGACGGCCGCCCCTACGTGCTCTACGTCGGCACGCTCGAGCCGTTCAAGAACCTTCCGACACTGTTGGCCGCGCACGTGCAAGCGTTTCCGAACGCGGAGACGGCACTGGTCGTCGCGGGCAACGGGCCGCCGTCCGACGAGCGGGTGGTCGCGTTGGGCGTCGTGGAGCCGGCGGTGCTGGCCGGCTGGTATCGCGGGGCGGCGCTCGTCGCGGTCCCGTCGCTCTACGAGTGTTTCGGGCTGCCGCTGCTCGAAGCGATGGCGTGCGGCACGCCCGTGGTCGCCTCGCGCACGCCGTCCCTCGAGGAAGTCGGCGGCGACGGCTGCGCCTGGATCGACGATCCGCACGACGTCCTGGCGTGGAGCGCGGCGTTGGCGGGGCTCACCGGCGACGCGGCCCGGCGGGCGGAACTGCGCGCCGCGGGGCTGGCGCGCGCTGCGACGTTTTCGTGGGATCGCTGCGCCGAAGAAACCTTGGCCGTCTTACGCCGAACGGCCCAGGCGTGACGTCCGTTCTCATGAGGATGACCTCCCGCACCTTCCGTACGCTGCTCGCCGTGCTCGTCGCGAGCGCCCTGCTTGCCGGTCCGCCCGGCCGCCCGGCCGCGGCCGCCGCCGGCGTGAGCGTGCTCGATCTCATCGAGACCGATTTCAGCTACACGACGATCTCCGATCAGTACCAGCATGCGGTTGCTCCGCAACTGCTGCTCGACGGCGCGCGCGTCGGGCTGATCGCGTATCTGCGTTCGCGCGGGATCGCGAACCCGCAGGTCGCGGCGATGCACGCGCAGGCCGACGGCCGCGGTGCCGTGCCGGCGATCGACCGGCAGATGGCGCTCGCGCTGCAACGCTACGGTTCGCGCACCGACGCGCGCAATCTCGTCTACGCGGCGATCCGCGGTGAGGTTTCGGCGCTGCACGATCCGTACTCGGTGTTCTTTACCGCCACCGAGGTGAAGGGCTTCAACGCGGCGATCGACGGCACGTCGTTCGGCGGCATCGGCGTACAACTCGCATACGACGACGCGCGGAAAGCGTGGCTCGCCGACGACGTGTTCGACGGCAGTCCGGCGGCCAAGGCCGGACTGCTGGCCGGTGACGAGCTCACCGCCGTCGACGGCACGAGTCTGAGCGGCCTGGACAATGGGCGCATCGAGGCACTGATCCGCGGCCCGATCGGTTCGACCGTGCACGTGTCGATCGCCCGCAACGGCGCGCCGCTCGACGCACCGCTCGCGATCGTGCGCGCTGCGGTCACGCCGCCCGACGTCACGCAACGTCTGTTGCCGCACGGCGTCGGTTACGTCGCGCTGCGCTCGTTCGCGCAAGACGCCGGAACGAAGGTGCGCGACGCGCTGCTGGTGCTGGCAAAGGCGGGTGCCAAAGCCTACGTCTTCGACCTGCGCGGCGACGGCGGCGGCTACGAAAGCGCGGCCGTGCACGTCGCATCGGACTTCATCCCCGACGGTCCGATCGTGGCCAACGAAGGCCGCGACGGAAAACGGCGCGTCTCGCCGGCCGACGGCGACGCCGTGCCCGCGCTGCCGCTGGCGGTGCTCGTCGACCACGACTCCGCCTCCGGCTCGGAGCTCGTCGCGGGCGCCATTCAGGATCGCCATGCCGGCACGCTGGTCGGCGTCCGCACCTTCGGCAAAGGGGTCGCGCAAACGATGTTCGGTCTGCCCGACGGATCGGCGCTCAAACTGACGACGGCGCGCTACTACACCGCGGCCGGGCGGTTCATCGACCACACCGGGCTCGAGCCCGACGTCGTCGTCGACGAACCGGCCGGCTCGCAGATCGGCGTGCCGGGACACGATCCGCAACTCGACCGCGCGCTGCAACTGCTGACCGGCGGGAACGCGTGATGGGCGAGTTCGTTCTGACCCTGTCGTGCGAGGACACGGTGGGCATCGTGCACGCGGTCTCCGGGTTTTTGGTCGATCACGGCTGCAACATCGTCGACAGCGCGCAGTTCGGCGATCCGGACACGCACCGTTTCTTCATGCGCGTCGCGTTCACGTGCCCGCCCGGAGCGGCGGGTGAGCTGACCGCAGCAGCGTTGCGCGCCGCGTTCGCGCCGGTGGCGGAGCGTTTCGGGATGACCCACGAGATCCGCGACTTGGCGGTCAAGCAGCGCGTCGCGATCATGGTGTCGCGCTACGGGCATTGTCTGAACGACCTGCTCTACCGCTCCGGTTCGGGCGATCTGCCGGTCGAGATCCCGGCCATCATCTCGAATCACCGCGACTTCGCGCGCCTCGCGGAATCGTACGCGATCCCGTTCCACTACATCCCCGTCTCGCCGGAGACGCAACCTGCGGCGGAAGCCGCGTTGCTCGAGATCGTCGCGCGCGAGCGCGTCGACCTGCTGGTCCTGGCCCGCTACATGCGCATTCTGTCGGATGCGACGTGCCGGCAGCTGACCGGCCGCGCGATCAACATCCACCACTCGTTCTTGCCGAGCTTCAAGGGTGCGAACCCCTACGCGCAGGCCTACGCGCGCGGTGTGAAGCTGATCGGCGCCACCGCGCACTACGTGACCAGCGACCTCGACGAAGGTCCGATCATCGAACAGGACGTCGAACGCGTCGACCACGCCGCCGCGGTCGCCGACTTCGTCGCCATCGGGCGCGACATCGAGTGCCGGGTCCTGGCGAAGGCGGTGAAGTTCCACGTGGCGCAACGGGTCCTGCCGAACGGCCCGCGCACAGTGGTCTTTCGATAAACGGAGAACAAGGAGAATATCATGACGCAATTTGCCCTGCTGCTCTCCGTCCTCGCCGCGTTGGCGTTCGTCGCACCGGCGGCGGCCCAGACGCCGCAGCCGCACGCCTCGGGGGGCTTCCTCAACAACCCCAATGCCCGGGGCACGCCCCACCCCTTGCACGGGCGGGCCTGTAACGGTGCGGTGATGGCCAACCGCGCTCAGACCGCCGCGAACCCGATCAACGGCCAGTCGCAGGCAAAACCGTTCATCTCGATCCCGCTGAACAAGAACGGCGGCAGCGTGGCCAATGCGACCACGCGCGCGCAACAGGCTCAGGCCTGCGCGCACACGCGCTGACGCTCAGCGCACGCAGACGGCTTTGAACGCTTCGCTGAAGTCCTCGGGCGAGAGCGTGGTTTGGGCCGCGAGCTGCGAGAGTCGCGGCTCGGTGAGATCCCCGGGCTCGAGGCGGATCATGTACGAACGCGCGACCTCGTAGGCTTCGGTGGTGACGTCGACCATCCGGACGCGCACGCGGCCGGTGGCCGGGTCTTGCAGGTCGGCCAGCGTCACCGGCGTCACGCGCCCGCCGGTCAGCGCGATCAGCGCGCCGCTGCCGCCGCGCAGCAAGTAGCGCACGGCGCCGTAACCGAGCGTGCGCGTGTACTCGACGTCGAATGGCACGGGCTTCGCGCATCTAAGCTCGTAGCCGATGTCTTTGTTGACGACCGTCATGTCGACGCCGAGCTCTTCCAGCCGCTTGCGCACCGCGTCGCGCAGCACCGCTCCCAGCGGGACGTCGGCCAGCCGCACGTGGCCGTACGCGTCGCGCGAGACGCCCTCGAAATGCTCGATCTCTTCGGCGGTCAGCCGTTCGGCGATTCCTTCCGCCACGACCGCCACGCCGTGATCGTGCCCCGAGGCGCGGCGCTTGACGATCGAACCCACGATCGTATCGGCGACCAGCCGCAGATCGAAGGCCTCATCGGAGAATTCTTCGGGGATCACCGCCAGCGTCGCGCCGGCGGCCTTGCACATGCCCAGCGCCAGCGAGCCCGATTTGCGGCCCATGCTGACGCACAGGTACCAGCGCGCCGTCGTGCGCGCGTCCTCCATCAGGCTCTCGACGATGTTGGTGCCGACCGCGCGGGCGGTTTCGAAACCGAACGTCGGAGCGTTGTCGGGCAGGGGCAGATCGTTGTCGATCGTCTTCGGCACGGTCGCGACGCCGATGGCGCCGCGCGTGAGCTCGGCGATCTGCGTCGCGCCGTAGGTCGTATCGTCGCCGCCGATGCACACGAGGTAGCGTACGCCGAGTTGGCGCAGCGAGCGCAAGCAGCGGTCGAGCGTGGCTTGATCCTTGGCCGGGTTCGTCCGCGAGGTGCGCAGGATCGAGCCGCCGGTGAAGTGGATGCGCGACACCTCTTCGATCGTCAGCTCCCGCACCTTCGAGATGTCGCCTTGCGCGATGTGCCGGTAGCCGTCGTAGAGGCCGATGACGCGCAGCCCGTTGTTGATGGCCTCGATCGTGGCCGAGGCGATGACGCCGTTGATGCCGGGCGCCGGACCGCCGCCGACGAGAATCGCGAGGGTGTCCATACCGCATATTCCTCTTACGCCCGGCAAAATTTCCTACCATGGCAAGCGTTCTGGCCGGCAAAAACGTCACCGGACGGCAGCCCCGCCAGCCCTGTCATTCCGAGCGGAGCGCCGAACGGCGCGGAGTCGAGGAATGCGAGAACGTCTCGGCGATCAGCGTGCGAGCGCGAAGGCGCGAGCAGTGGTTGTGTTTATTTTTCTTACTTCACTGCTCGCGCCTTCGCGCTCGCACGCAGTGGCGTCGATCGTGGCGCGTTCCTCGACCTCCGCGCCGTTCGGCGCTCCGCTCGGAATGACAGGGGGGAAGCTATCCCCAGATCTCGTGGCTGACGTCGACGACGCGCCGCAGTTTGGCCCATTGGTCGTCCGGGGTGATCAGATTGCCCTCGACGACGCTGGCGAAACCGCACTGCGGGCTGATCGCGAGGTTTTCGAGCGGAACGTATCGGGTCGCGTCTTCGACGCGCCGCAGCAGCGTGCTGCGCTCTTCGAGCGCCCCGCGTTTCGAGGTCACCAGCCCCAGCACCACGCGCTTGCCGGCCGGGATGAAGCGCAGCGGTGCGAAGTCGCCCGAGCGGTCGTCGTCGTACTCGAGCAGGAAATGATCGCCCTCGAGGCTGCCGAACAGCTGCTCGGCGATCCGCTCGTACCCGCCTTCGGCGATCCACGCCGAGCGCGCGTTGCCGCGGCAGATGTGAATCCCGATCGCCGTGCCGGCGCGACGTGCGGCGATGCAGTCGTTGATCAACCGCACGTAGCGCGCCAAGCGCGCTTCGGGACGCTCGCCGTTGGCCACGATCTCGGCCCGCAGGCGGTCGGAGATGAAGTAGGAGAAGAGCGGGTCGTCGATCTGGATGTAGCGGCAACCGGCCGCTTCCAGGTCGGCGATCTCGGCCCGGTACGCGCGCCCGACGTCGGCGAAGAAGTCCTCGATGTCCGGGTAAACCGTGCTCGAGACCACGCTGCGGCCGCCGTGAAAGTGCAAGCGCGACGGCGAGGGGAGCGTGATCTTCGCGGCGCGCGTGGTCGTGGCGGCGAGAAACGCGAAATCGCGCACGAGGATCGGCTCGGGGCGCCGCAGCAGCGCGACCGTCACGACGTTCTTCGGGACGTAGTGCACCGCGTTGCCGGGATCGGCCGCGAAGGCCGGGTTCTGCTCGGCGGCGCGAATCTCGACGCCGGCCAACCGGCCGATGAAGTCGGCGTACCAGTTCTCGCGCCGGAACTCGCCGTCGGTGACGATCTCGAGGCCCACCCGCTCCTGGCCCGCGACCACGTCGCGAATGGCCGCGTCTTCGACCGACCGCAGCCGTGCCGCGTCGAGCTCGCCGCGCCCGAACGCGTCGCGCGCGGCCAGCAGCTCGGGGGGCCGCAGCAGACTCCCGATGTGGTCGGCGCGGAAAAATGGCTTGGCCGTGCCGGCGGCCGCGGTAGTCATCGAGCGGCGGCATTTGCCGTTTGCGGTAGGACCGGCCTGCTCCGTGCCCAACGAAGGAAGGCTGTGCGCGAGTTGTCCTCATCGATCTCAGTCAAGGCGCCGGCCGGCTTCGCGCTGGCCTTCCTCAACACGTACGTGCGCGATCTCGTCGGCGCGCACGGCGATTCGATCTTGCCCATGCGCTACACGCTGACCCAAATGGCCGGCCTGACGCTGGAGCGTGCGGTGGCGGTGCGGGTCGAGTACGTCGCCAAGCCCAACGCCGAAGCCGAGCTGAACATCTGCTGGGAGCCCGACGCCACCCTCTTTCCGAGCTTTACCGGAACGCTCAACGCAAGCGCGATCGACGCGGCGACGTGCGAGCTGGTGCTCGCCGGGACGTACGACGCTCCGGGCGGCGTCGCGGGACAACTGTTCGATGCGGTGATCGGCGTCCGCATCGCGCAGGGCACGCTCGATCAACTGGTGGCGCAGTTCCGCGACGTGATCGAAGCCGACTATCGGAAACGGATGGCATTTGCGTAATATCGTTCTGCTCGCAGCCCTCGTGGGGTGCTTGGCCGCGGCGTGCGCGGCCGCGCGCGCGGCCGACGACATCAGCATCGGCATGGTGCGTTTGCCGACGCCGGTCTTCGTCGCGCTCGATCAAGGATTTTTCGCGGCCGAGGGCCTCAACGTCACGCCCGTGTTCTCGCAGAACGGGGCCGAGATCGTGCCGGAGCTCGCGACCGGAAAGATCGACGTCGCGCTGGCCTCGCCGGGCGCGTCGCTGTTCAACGCGCTGGCGATCGGCGTCGACGCCAAGATCGTCGCCGGCTGCTGGGTCGCGCCGCGCGTCGCCGGCGCGAACGACTACGCCTTCATCGACGTGCGCAAGGATCTGGACCCCGACGGAGCGTTCAAGCCGCGCGACGCCAAGGGATTGACCTTTGCGATCACCGCGCACGGCCAGATGACCGAGCTGTTCGCGGCCGCGTACCTGCAGAGCGGCGGTCTCAGCCTGTCCGACGTGCACGTGGTCGAGCTGCCGTTTCCCGAGATGGAAGCCGCGATGCGCAACCACGCCATCGACCTGGCCTCGTCGATCGAACCGTATCCGACGCTCGGCGCGCGCAGCGGCGCCAGCGTGAAAGCGGCCGGCATCGCGTCGCTGATGCCGGGCTACGTGCAGGCCGTGCTCATGTACGGCAACCGCATCGTCACTCAGCGCCGCGACATCGGCATCCGCTTCATGCGCGCCTACCAGAAGGCCAACGCGTTCGTGCTGCGCGATCTGGCCACGCGCGCGGGGCGCGCCGAGCTCGAGCGCATCTATCAGAAGTACATCCCGCTCGACGATCCGTCGGTGTACCTCGAAACCGGATTGCCGGCCGGTCCGCCCGACCTCGCGGTCGACGTCGACGGAAAGTACGCGCTGCGCTGGCAAATGGATCAATACGTGGAGCAAGGCTTGGTCAAGAAAGTGCCCGATCTCAAGTCCGCGGTCGACAACAGCTTCGTCCATCCGAAATGAAGCGCCGGGGCTTTCTCGCGCTGAGTTTGCCCGCCACCGCGTGCGTCGCGCTCGCCCCGCGCGCGGCCGCGGCGGCCGACGAGGTGAAGGTCGGGATGCTGCGCTTGCCGACCGCGCTGTTCGTCGGCATCGATCAAGGCTATTTCGCCGCCCAAGGGATCGATGCCAAACCGGTCTTTTTCAGATCCGGCGCGGAGCTGGTGCCCGCGCTCTCGACGGGGCAGATCGACGTCGGCACGACGTCGCCCGGAGCGGCGCTGTTCAACGCGCTCGCGCTCGGCGTCGACGCGACGATCGTAGCCGATTACTGGGCCTCGGGAAAGGACAGCCCGTCGGCCGATTCGGCTTTCATCATGGTGCGCAAGGATTTGGCTCCCGAAGGACTCTTCAGGAACGTCGACGCGAAGGGTCTCACGATCGCGATCACCGCGCGCGGCCAGATGACCGAGCTCTTCGCCGATGCCTATCTCAGCACGCTGAAGGTTGCGCCGGGCGACGTGAACATCGTCGAGATGCCGCTGCCCGACATGAACGCCGCGCTCTACAATCACGCGATCGACATCGCGGTGACGATCGATCCGTATGCGACGATGCTCGCCGCGGCCGGCACCGCGATGAAGGTCGCCGCACTCTCGACGCTGATGCCGGGGTACGTGCAGGCCGTCATCATGTACGGCAAGCGTTTGGGCAAGACCGACCGCCCGCTCGGCCTGCGCTTCATGCGCGCCTTCTCGGCGGCCAACATGTATCTGCGCGCGCACCTGGCGACGCCGGCCGGACGCGCGGCGATCGCGCAGCTCTACCAGAAGTACATTCCGATCGACGACCCCGCGCTCTACACCAAGATCGGTCTCGCGGTCGCCCCGGAAAAGATGCTCGTCGACGTCGAGGGCCGCTACGGCCTGCGCTGGCAGATGCAGCAGTACGTGAAATCCGGCCAGGTCGACAAGGCTCCGGACCTCAAAACCGCCGTCGACGAAAGCTTCGCCGAAACGGTCGCGCGCACCAAGTAACGGCCGCGGCCGGCGCTACGGTTGCTGCGCCAGCAGGTGGTGGATACGCTCGGCGGTGATCGGCAGCTCGGTGATGCGGACGCCGCAGGCGGCCGCGACGGCGTTGGCGACCGCCGGCGGGAAGCCGCCGGTGTTCAACTCGCCCGCGCTCTTCGCGCCGAACGGCCCCGGTCCGGCTTCGTCGTCGAGCAGCACCGCGCGAAACGGCGGGATGTCGCGCATGCTGGGCAGCTTGTAGTCGGCCAGCGAGAGGTTGACGATGCGCCCGTCCTCGACGACCAGCTCCTCGGTCATCGCGTGTCCGAAGCCGAACATGAACCCGCCGTCGACCTGACCGCGATACGCGACCGGGTTGATCATCGTTCCGGTGTCGCCGACGAACGTGACCTGCGTGATGTCGACGACGCCGGTTCCCCGGTCGACCGCAACCTCGACGGCGTAGGCCGCGTAGTTGTTCGCATCGCCGGCCCCCGGAACCGCGGCGCTGTCGTAGCTGCCGTGAAACTCCGCCGGCGTCGACGCGCGCGCGAGCGCGTCGACCGCGGGGGGCCAGGCGCCCGGCGTCCCGTCCCACCCGGCGGCGCGCAAGGCGTCGTTCAGCTTCTCGAGCGCGTTCAACGCTGCGTTGCCGATGATGTGCGTGGCGCGGCTGCCGCCCGCACCGGGATCCTCACCCGCAACGTCGGTGCCTTTGTGGAACAGGCGTATCCGGTCGAGCGGCACGCCGAGCTGCGCGCTCAACACGCGCTGCACCGCGGTCAGGTTGCCGCCGCCTTGGTCGGCGAGGCCCGTCTCGACGTCGAGCATCCCGCCGGCACGCGCGATCAGCTTGACGTTCGTTTTTCCGGCGCCGACGTGGCGCTTGAAGGCGGACATCCCGCGCGCGCGTCCGGGCGCCGGCGGCGCATCCCAGTTGCTCTCGCTGCGCAGCCGCTGTAGCACGTCGACCATGCGCTGCTCGCCGGTGTTGGCGAGACGGAAGGCGATCGGGTCCTTGCCGACTCCGTGTGCGATCAGGTCGAG
>JBEKXE010000153.1:0-10519 GCA_049512335.1 Candidatus Lustribacter sp. | reverse complement strand
TGGCCGTCGTACGACCAATGCACAACGTTGCCGTCGCGCCAGAGCGTGAGGTCGTCGCCGAAGTTCGAGAACAGCGGGGCGGCGGCGGCAGCGAACGTGGTGGGCGTCGGGGCGTTGTACACGACTACAGCGTACGCCGGCGCTACCCTCGCCGCATCGGCCACGTGGTTAGCGCGAGGGCCTGAAAACTAGAAAACGGTCGCATCCGCCCGTTGGAGGGCGAAGTCGGCCGTTTTGCCTATCCCTTTGAGGAAGCGGGTCTAGCGCAGGTGCTGAGCGATTGCCTGCCCGACGACTTCCGGCGCGCCCGAGGGCTGCTGGAAAGCGACCGTCATGCGTTCGCCGTTGTCGAAGGCGATCGTCGCGGCCGTTTCGTTCTCATCGAGCGAAGCGACGACGTCGTGATCGGCGCACACCCAGTGCGCGGAATCCCACGAAAGCTCTTCGGTGCGGACTTGACGACCGAGGCGGGCGTGGACTTGATCGTTTACCGAGTCGATCCATTGATCGAAGTTCATCATTTTCTCCTGAGGTCGTTGTCCGTTTGGATAAGACCTCACTCATCTTAGCGCTACTGCTGGCCAATTGCAAGGCCGCCGAGCGGCAATCTGCGGATTTCTTATCCACTTGTATAACGAGTGAGCTTGCTCACGCGTTCCACCTTCGGTTTGTACCCCAAATGGTAGGTTCCAACCCGGCCGCTGCCCTTGCCGCGGGGCTCGCCGTCGTGATCGACCCACGATGGAAAGCAGGCCATGATCCGGCCGGTCGCCGCCCTGGACCGGCCGCCGGCCCGCTTGTGGGCCGCCAGTGTTATCCGTTTGTCCAACGGTCCTGGGACGGCGGGACTCACGGGCGATGTCATCGCCCCGTCGCGTGGGTCGGCAGCCGGCGGCCTGCAGGCACCGCCGCCGGGCATCCTCCGCCACACGCCGGCCGGCCCGGCGATCGCCCTCAAGACCACGCCGTCCGCGGCGGCCCGGATCGCTGCGGGCCTCCATCAGGTCCGCATCGTCGACGGCGCCCCGCTCGCCTACCCGAGCCAAGACCTGCGCGCGATCGAATCCGCCGACCCGTTCGAGCACGGCCAGACCCACGGGTTGACCGAGCACGTCGGCAACGATCTGGCGGCCAACGTGCGGCGGCTCGAGGCCCAGCCGCAGATCCGGGCCGCCGGCGGCTACGCGACCGAACCCCTGGCGCAGGTCGCCACCGACCGGACGATCGCCAACCCGGCCAATCAGCGCGCCATCGGCGCCTTCCTGAACGACCCCGAGCGGCTCAAGATCGCGCTCGATCGGGTCGACGTTGGCCAAACGGTGGGCACGACGACGACCCGCGCGGACCTCGAGGCGGGCCGCCCGGCGCTGCTACCGGGCCGCACCGCGACCGTGGTCCTCATCAAAGACGCCACGTTCCCCGAGGGCTACCGCGTCCTCACCACCTATCCTGACACCCGGCCCGCCGAGGTCGATGCCCGAGGACATCGCCAACCATGATCCACGTGGACAACCCGGTCTATCCCGAGCTGCGCCAGCTCTTCGGTGCCTACCTCAACGCGGAGTTCGCCGCGCAGTACGGCTCGGTCGCCGCGGCCCTAGCCGCCTACCGGCGCGAGACCGGTCCCGGCCATCGGGCGGCGGCCCGCGCCGAGCTCGACCGGCTGACCGCCGTGCCGGGCGCCGCGACGCGCCTCGCGGCCGACCTGACCGCGCTCGGGTGCGAGGTCGCGCTCGGATCCGCCGGCGAGGCCTGGGGCCTCGCCGCCACGATCCGGCGCGCGCTCGACGACGGCTAGTCCGACATCGCCGCGCTCATGCGCTCGACCCACGCGGGGTCGTCGTGCAACGTGCGCAGCTCGTCCATCGAGCTCTTGCGGTAGACCCGCATCAGGTCGAGGACGTGGATGTCCTCGCCGTCCAACGGCCGCCAGCTGAACTCCAGCCGAATGCCGTTGGGGTCGTAAAAGTAGACCGACATCAAGCCGGGTGCCGCCTCGACCGGGCCCTGCAGCGGGACGCCGTGCGCTTTCAACCGGCGCATCAACGTTTCGGCACTCTCGCTGTTCACCGCAAACGAAACGTGCTGCATCGTGCCGATCGCGTCCCGGTCGCCCCTCGGTTTCGCGCCCTTCGGAATCTCGAAAAACCCGACGATGCTGTCGTTCCCCATGTCGAAGAAATAGTGGCGAATGTTTTCGAACGGCGGATTGCCGCGATTGCCGGGGCCGGTTCCAAGGCCCGCCGGCACGCGTGATGCGTAAATCAGCGGCATCCCGAGCACGTCGGTGTAGAACTCCGCCGTCACCTTCATGTCGTCGGTGTTGAGCTCGAGATGATGAACGCCACGCGTCGTCGCGATGGCCTGTTCTGCGGCGTCCGGAACAGCAGAGGTCTGCAGCATGTTCGTCTCCCCGCTTGCGCGTCAAAATCGCTTCGGGTGACGCTCCGCATACCCTTTCCACCGCACGCCCGGACGACGGCAGGGCGGCCGCTGCGGTGCGCGGTACGTGGCGCGCACGTCTCGCCTCGCGGTCGTCCTCGGTTTGGCTTTGCTCATCGGCGCGTTGCCGCAACCGGGGCTGCCGGCGGCCACCGGAGCGCCGCTGGAAGTCTACGCGTTGCTCTCGATGACCGGCAACGCCGCGTTCCTCGGCGCGGGCGAACAGGACGCGCTGCATAAGGTCGAAGCGCTCACGAACGCGTCCGGCGGCATCAACGGACGGCCGCTCAAGTTCATCGTCGAGGACAATCAGTCGAGCCCCCAAGTGGACGTGCAACTCATGAGCGCGGCGTTGGCTACCCATCCGGTCGTCGTGATCGACGGCGGCCCGCTGGCGGGTTGCCGCGCCAACGTGCCGCTGCTGACGAACGGTCCGGTAGTGTACTGCCTGAGCAACTCGCTGCCGACCGTACCGGGCAGCTGGGTCTTCTCGACGGCCTATGCGACGCGCGACGCGCTCGCCGTTGCGATGAGCCGCTTCCGCCAGATGAAGATCGAACGCATCGCCGTGCTGAGCCCGACCGATGCGACGGGCCAAGAAACGGATCAGCTGCTGCGCGACGCCGCGCAGGCGCCGGAGAACGTCAACGACGTGTCGTTCGTGGCCTTCGAACACTTCAACCCGACGGACATCTCGGTCAGCGCGCAGCTCGCGCACATCAAGGAGACGAACCCGCAACTGCTGATCTCGTACACCACCGGGACCGCGCTGGGAACCGTCTTCCGCGGCATGCAGACACTGGGCCTCGACGATCTGCCGGTGTTCCCGTCTTCCGGCAGCATGTCGTGGGGCCAGCTCACCGCGGAGAAGGACATCATTTTGAAAGACGTCGTCTTTGCGGGGCCGCCGCTCAGCTCGGCGGGCGTCAAGGATCCGGACGTCAAGAAGGCCGTCGAAACGTTCTTGCGCGCGTTTCCGCCCTCGAGCACGGCGCATGCGGATTTCATCTCCGCGCTCGCTTGGGACCCGGCCATGATCGTCGTTTACATGCTGCGCAAGATCGGCCCCAACGGGACGGCGGCGCAACTCCACGACGGCCTCATGTCGTTGCGCGGCTACCCGGGCGTCTTCGGCCGCTACGATTTCCCCGCATCACCGCAGCGCGGCCTGACCGGGCAAGGCGTCCTGCTGCAACGCTGGGACAAAGATCTGCAAACGTGGGTACCCTTGGCGAAGTGAGTCACGCTTCGTCGACGCCTTGGCGGACGTAGAACTCGGTAATCGCCTTGATGCCGCTCTGGCGCGCGAGATACGTTTCGGGCGTTCCGGAGTCGAGCATCTCCTTGAGGAGTTCGGCTTGCGCATGTAGCGCCGCGATCGACAGCGCCTGCGGAATCAGCGCGCAGCGGGCACCGCAGGATTCGTATTCACCGATCGTCATGCCGGCGGGCGGGACGCCGATGCCGGGCTTGCCGGCAAAAGCGGTGCACAGCTCACGGATGCGCTCGGGTTCACGCAGCACGAGCCAAAACGCATCCGCACCGGCTTCGAGGCATTCGTACAGGCGCGCTTTCATCTCGTCGAAGTCGCTCGGCATCTGCGAACGCGCGATGATCAGAAAGTCGGGATCCGTGCGCGCTTTGACCGCCGCGCGAATCTTGTCGACCATCTCCGCACGCGAGATCGTCGACTCGGCGAAGCCCATGTGCAGGGGCCGCTTCGGGATCGTCGAGTCCTCGATGTGAATCGCCGCGGCACCGGTTCGTTCGAACTCCTCGATCGTTCGCGCGACGTGCAGGCTGCTGCCGAATCCCTCTTCGCCGTCGGCAATCACCGGAATGTTCACCGCCGCGGCCATCGCGGTGGTTCGCGCCGCCATTTCGGTCAACGTCAGGAGGCCGACGTCGGCATAACCGTTGACGCGGTGCATCACGCTGCCCGATGCGTGCACGGCGGCGCAACCGGCCCGTTCGACCAGCCGCGCCGTGATCGGATCGGCGCATCCCGGCGCCACGACGATCGGCCCGCTCGCGAGGCTCGCTCGCAGCCGGCGCCGCTTTTCGGCTACCCCGACCGTCATGCGCGGAGGCTAGCTGATGTTCTGCGCGGCCAGCATCGACGTGTCGACGTAGCCGGTCGAGCCGTACTTCTCCACCAGCTCGTTCACACGCGCGAGGATGACGTCGGGCGGCTGCTGCAAGTCGATCGCATCGAGGAACGGTTGGCGCGCCGCGAGACCGGTCGGCCAATACACCTCGCACCGGTTGCCTTCGGGATCGTAGAAGTAGATGCCGATCGCGTTGCCGTGCGTCACGACCATGTCGAACGGCACGCGGTGCGCTTTGAAGCGCGAGTAGAATTGCAGCACGTCGCCGAGGGTGTTGCAGCGGAACGAGATCTGCTGCAGCATCAACCCTTCGCGCGGCACGTCGCGCCCGCGCATCAGCACGAGCTCGTGATGTTCGTGTTCGGGTTGTGCGCTCAGAAAGACCATACCGGCCTGCGGGTCTTCGTCGGTGACGGTCAAGCCGAGAACGTCGCGGTAGAACGCCTTCTCGACGTCGAGGTCGCCGCAGTGGATGCCGACGTGGCCGAGTTTTGCAATGCCCATGGGCGAGAGTCCGACGCCGCCCGGAAAAACCCCCGCCGGAACGGGGTTTGCGCGGCCCGGCAGATAACGTCGCCGGTTGTGAAAACGCGCTTGCTCGGCGCCACGGGGCTGCACGTCTCCGAGATCGGGTTCGGTTGCGGCACCGGCGCGCGCCTGATGATCGACGGTGCGCCCGACGCGCAAGTCGGCGCCGTACGCTCCGCGCTCGACGCCGGGATCACGTATTTCGACACCGCGCCGATCTACGGCGCCGGCCGCTCGGAGACGTCGCTCGGCCGCGCGTTGCGCGTGCTCGGCGCGAACGTCACCGTCGCAACCAAAGTGGCGCTCGAACTCGGCGACCTGGACGATATCGCCGGCGCCACGGTCGCGTCGATCGAAGCGAGCCTGCGCCGGCTGGGGCGCGAGCACGTCAACGTCGTGCACCTGCACAATCGCGTCGCACGGCAGCGCTCGGCGAAATCGGACCTCGGTGTGGGCGCGATGCTCACCATCGACGATATCCTCGGACCGAACGGCGTCGTAGCCGGCTTCCGGATCGCCAAGCAGCGCGGCTGGGCGGACTGGTTCGGATGCTGCTCGTACGGCGGCGAGACGGCGGGACTCGAGGTGCTGATCGACAGCGGCATGTTCGACACGATGCTCGTGCACTACAGCATGCTCAACCAAACCGCGTTCATCCGCGGCGGCGAGAGCGGCGAACGCGACTACGGCGGCGTCGCCGCCCGGGCCGCCGCCCGCGGCATGGGGATCTCCAATTTGCGCGTGCTGGAAGCGGGTCTGCTGGCCGACAATTCGCGCGAACGCGCGAAGCCGGAGTACGCGCGCGAAGCCGAGCGCGCGCGCTCGCTCGATCCGCTGCGCGAGAACGGCTCGCTCACCGAAACCGCGATCCGATTTGCCTTGAGCAACCCGGCCGTATCGACCGTGTTGATCGGGGTATCGGAAGTCGCACACGTCGAAGCCGCAGTGGCGGCCGAAGCGTGCGGACCGTTACCCGCGTCGACGCTGGCGGAGATCGAACGCCGGCGGGCGGCCGGATTCCCAAGCTCCCCTTCCCGAGGTGCATTGTGCTAACCAAAGCGATGAACGAACGGCTGACGCAGGTCGGCCGCGGCACGCCGTGCGGCGAGCTGATGCGGCGGTATTGGATTCCGATCGCACCGCTGGCGCAGCTGCTCGAGAATCCGGTCAAGAAAGTGCGCATCCTCGGCGAAGACCTCGTGCTCTACCAGATGCGCGGCGGGAAGCTCGGCTTGATCGGCGATCGCTGTCTGCACCGCCGGGTCGACTTGCAGTTCGGCATTCCCGACGAGTGCGGCTTGCGCTGCCCGTATCACGGCTGGCTCTTCGATGAAACGGGCACCTGCATCGAACGGCCGCTCGAAGCGGATCCCAAGCGTTCGCCGCAGCAGAAGCTCACCGGCTATCCGGTGCAAGAACTGGGCGGCCTCGTGTTTGCGTACCTCGGCCCGCTGCCCGCGCCGGCGCTGCCGCGCTGGGATTTGTTCGTGTGGCCGAACGCGATCCGTCAGATCGCGGTCAACGTGCTGGACTGTAATTGGCTGCAGTGTCAAGAGAACACCGGCGATCCGTTGCACAGCGTCTGGACGCACGGCCGCCTCTTCCAATACGCGCTCGAGCGTGAAAATCAGGCCGAACGCGCCGAAGCGTTCGATCACACGATCCACGTCCGGCTGCGCATGGGCGTCGGCGTCAAAGACATCTTTGCCGAGCCGACCCGGTACGGCATCCGCAAGGGCGTCGTCTACTCCAAAGAGCTCGGCGCCGACGCCGATCGGGTCTCCGACCATTCGACCGTGATGTTCCCGTTCTACACGCAGACCGGCATCTGCGGTTCGCCGCGCAGCGAGTTTCAGATTCGCGTGCCGATCGACGACACGCACACGCTGCACTTCTGTTATCAGTGCTACGCGGCGCCGCCCGAAATCGAGGTGCCGCAGCAAGCCGTCATCCCGTGGTACTCCCCGCCGACCAAACACGCCGACGGGAGCCCGATCCTGGATTACGTGCTGGCGCAAGACGCGATGATGTGGACGGCGCAAGGCGATATCGTCGACCGCTCGGAGGAGCTGCTCGGCCGCACCGACATCCCGGTCGTGCTGCTGCGCCGCCAGCTCGAAGAGCAGATCGCTCTGGTCGAGGCGGGCAAGACGCCGATGAACGTGTTCGCCGAGTCCCCGCCGGTCTTACACGGCATGGGCCACAATCCCGAAGAGGACCGTTCCGATCGAGCGCTGCGCATGAAGTATCGCCGGATGTATCACAAGGGCTATGCGAGCGACGATGCCGACGGCTTCGGTCCGGCTCTCGAGTTGGTGAAAGACCTGCACCGGCGCATCGAAGAGCACGAGCTCGCGCAACTGCCGTCGAGCGAGGCGGCGCGCGTATGAACCGGCCGCAGTTCGTGCGCGGGATGGCCGCTGCGTCGGCCGCGCTCGCCGCCGCCCGCGCCGAGTCCGCGTTCGGGCAAGCGCTACCGGCGGTGCGCGTGATGATGGCGGAGGGCGACGATGCGACGCCGACGCTGTACGCCGCGCAAAGCGGGTTGTTTCGCAAATACGGCCTCGACGTGCTCGTCGACGCGGCGCCGAGCGGCGCGGTCGCGCTCGCGGCCGTCGCAGGCGGCTCGGCCGACATCGTCGGCTCGAGCATGCTGCCGATCCTGTCCGCGCATCAGCGTAACGTGCCGCTACAGATCATCGCACCGTTGGCCGTGTCGACGCCGTCGGGTCAGTACGCGGCGCTGCTGGTGAAGAAAGATTCGGCCTATCGTACCGGCCGCGACTTCGCCGGCACCACCATCGCATCGCCCGCCCTGCGCGATCTCAACTGGGTCGCGACGATGGCCTGGATCGACGCCAACGGCGGCAACTCGGCCAACGTGCAGTCGGTCGAACTGCCGCCGTCCGCCATTCCGGCCGCACTCGCGGCGGGGCGCATCTCCGCCTCGACGGTCACCACCCCGCGCTACGTGCAAGCGCTGAAGGCCGGCGACGTACGCAGCCTCGGGGATCCGTACGATGCGATCGGCCCCCGCTTTCTGTTCGCCGCGATCGTCACGACGGCAGCCTTCGCGCAAGCCCACCCCGACGTCGTGCTGAATTACGGCCGAGCGATTCGCGACGCATCGCGCTACGCCAACACGCATCACGCCGACACCCTCGCCCTCTACGCCTCGTTCGCGAAGCTCGAGGTCGCCGATATCGGCGACGCACCGCGCGCGCAGAGCGCCGACTACGTCGATCCCAAAGATCTGATGCCGATGATCGACGTCGCCGTCCGCTACAAAGTGCTCGACGCCCCGTTCGACCCGCGCACGCTGCTCGCGCCGGGCATCCTCAAACCCGGCACCTAACGGACCACGTTTCGGGTTCGACTTGCGGCGGTGGTTCCTCGGCTGCCGGCTCCTCCACGGGCGCTTCGCCGGCGAGGCCGCTCCCGAAAATCAACGGCTTCGCGGACGGTGAGGCCGTCTCTTCGGTTTCCGGTTTCGGCGG
This sequence comes from Candidatus Lustribacter sp., assembly GCA_049512335.1. GTDB lineage: Bacteria > Vulcanimicrobiota > Vulcanimicrobiia > Vulcanimicrobiales > Vulcanimicrobiaceae > Lustribacter. The sequence continues at coordinate 1,944 of JBEKXE010000153.1, read as the reverse complement.
CGCCGCCGGGGGGGCACGTGATGTTGTAAAGCTTGTCCAGGAGCGGGCCCTTCTCGAGGTGACTGAAGGGCGAGACACACGAAAATGATCTAAATCGCTGATCTGGCACTGGTGCGCTAGATGAGCGGCGCGACCTCGTCGGTAAACCGGCCGCCGTCCTGAATGCGATCCCAACCGCACCGAGCGGCATGGTTGGCCTGACGCGGAAAGCGCGCCGTGCGGACTAGCGCGTCGGCGTCGATGAGATGAACCGCGAGGGCGCGGCGCGGCCTGCCGCCGGCGTGGTTGCGAGCGGCGCCGTGTAGCGTCTCGTAATGGTGCACGGCGGCGTCACCTAGGCGAAGTGGCGAGGAACTCACGCGGTAGCGGAGCGGAATACACGCCGTTTGGAGCGGGCGCAGTGGTCGCGTATCCGTCACGAGATGGGAACCCGTAGCGTACCGTAGCGGACTCATCGTCAGTGGCGTGTCCTGTAAGGGGATCCAGATCGTCAACGCCCCGGCTCCGGAAAACGACCAGAACTCCGAATCGCGATGCCACGGCGTATGCCGTTGGTCGGGTACCTCGTGCAGGACGTCTTGCATGAAGCGGATCCGCCGGCACCCCAGCAGTGCCGCCGCCAGTTCACCGATGCGCGGATCCATGACGAACGTGGCGACGTCCGCTGAGCTCTGCGAGAGGAACACATTACGCGCAAACGAGTCGCCGTCGGCGACGTCCGTCCGGTTTTCGCGTGCCCGAAAGAGCGCGTCGGCGAGCCGGGCGATTTCATCGGGCTCGAAAAAGGCGTCTAGCCGCACGTGACCGGCGCTTTGAAAACTTTGGACAACACCACCAAGATCGGACCGTACATGTTCGCTCACGACTCTTGCGCTCCGTTTCGCTCGGCACATGCCGAGGCCTGAAGGATAGAGGCGGGCGCCGCTGTCGTCAAGGGACCAACAACCCAAGAGCGGGCGTACCGGCACGCAGCCGCCGGCAATTCGCCAGGCAGCAACGTACTGAGCAGCGCCAAAACGAACGAAGCCATTGCCCCGGTCACGACTCCCGGCGTCACGCGATAGCGAAGCGCATCTCGATAGTCTCGCGCAGCCTCGCGGAAATCTCCGGAACGGAATCGCAGCGACCCCGCCTGCGCCAGCCATACGGGAAGACGGCTGCGAAAAACCTCGAGCGCGCCGACTGGATACCGGCTGGGATGCTTTTCGATGCGCGCCGCAATATCGGCATACGCGCGATACGAACCCGGGACATCTTCCGTCAGCCGTGGCGAGTGCATGCGCCGTGCGTGGACCAGCGGCATCTCGACCACGCTCGCCGTCGTTGCAACCGCAAGCCGCAGGAACAGCTCCCAGTCCTCAGCAGTTCGGAGATGGGCATCGAATATACCGAGCGAAAGCAGCAGGTCGCGCCGGACGATCATCGTCTCGACCGAGGTGAACAGACCCTGAACGAGTGCTCTCCCAAATGAATTCGGCTCGCATGAAAATGAAGCCGAACCGATGCGTTGTCGCGCGACGTCGGCATAGTGCGCTTCCCTCAGTAGCTTTGTCGTGCCCATCGTTTCGCCCGTGGCGTCGTCGAAGTAACTGAAGTCCGAAAAGACCATTCCTGTTTCGGGACAGGCTTCCAACACTTCCCACTGCACCTCGAGTTTATTCACTGCCCACAAATCATCGGAATCGAGAAAAGCGATCCATGGACTCCTCGCAATGCGCACGCCGGCGTTGCGCGCGGCCGAGACGCCGGCATTCGACTGCCGCAGAACGCTTGCGCCAAATGACTCTGCCACGGCGGCAGTGTCATCCGTCGACCCGTCGTCGACGACGATAATCTCGGCGGGCGCTCGCGTCTGGGCAAGAACGCTTTTGAGGGCCGAGGCGACATGCCGTGCGCGATTGTATGCCGGAATGACGACGGCGATGGGAAGCGTGGGACGCGATC
>JBEKXE010000152.1:0-10625 GCA_049512335.1 Candidatus Lustribacter sp. | reverse complement strand
CCCGACGGCGGCGACGTCGTCCGGAACACGGGCCCGTTTCTGGACGGCGAGAGCTCGAACTTCATTCGCCTCAACCGGAACAAGCGCAGCCTCGCCGTCGATCTCAAGGACCCGGCGGGGAATGCGCTCTTTCGCACTCTTGCCGCTCGCGCCGACATCGTGGTCGAGAACCTGCGGCCCGGCACGATGCGCGCGCTCGGTTTGGACTATCCGGTTCTGTCGGCCGAGAATCCACGGCTGATCTACGTGGCCGCGTCGGGCTGGGGCCAAGACGGTCCGTACGCGATGCATGCCGGACTCGACATCATGGCGCAAGCGATGTGCGGCTTGATGAGCATCACCGGCGAGGAGGGACGGCCGCCGGTCAAGGCCGGGGTGCCGATGTGCGATCTGGCCTGCGCCCTCTACGGGGCGCTGGGTGCGGTTTCGGCCTTGCACGTACGGGAGCAAACGGGACGCGGCCAACTCATCGACGTGTCGCTGTTCGAAGCCGGCGTGAGCTTCGCGGTGTGGGAATCGGGATTGTACTTCGGGTCGGGAGAAATTCCGCGCCGGCACGGATCGGCGCACCAAGCGACGGCGCCGTATCAAGCCTTGCGCAGTTCCGACGGCTATTTCGTCGCCGGCGCGACGACGCCGAAGACGTGGTCCGCGTTCTGCACGGTGCTGGGCCTCGAATCGCTGGTCGACGATCCGCGCTTCAGCCAAGCTCCGTTGCGGCGCGAGCATTTGAGCGAGCTCGTGCCGTTGATCGAAGCGGTAGCCGCCGGCCGGTCGAGCCGTGAATGGGTCGACGAGTTGCAGGCCGCCGGGGTTCCGTGCGAGATGCTCCAAGATTACGGCCAGGTGTTCAACGACCCGCACTTGCTCGCGCGCAATTTCTTCTCCGACGTCCCGCACGCCACGCTCGGGCCGGTCCGCGTCATCGGCTCGCCGCTGCGATTCTCCGAATCGCCGGTGCGCATGGAGCGCGCCGGCCCGGTGCTCGGCGAACACACCGCGGAAGTGCTCGGCGAGCTCGGTCTCTCGCCGGCGGAAATCGCGGACTTGGGCGTGCGCGGCGTCGTCGCCGGAAACCTGACGCCCTCGTGAGCGACGGCGACATCCTCACCGAACGCCGCGGCCGCGTTCTGTGGATTACCTTCAACCGGCCGCAAGCCCGCAACGCGATGAAGCTCGCGATGTACGAACGCCTGGTCGCGCTGTGCGACGCGATCGACGCCGACGAGGGGCTTCGCGCCGTCGTGCTGACGGGCGCCGGCGAGCGGGCCTTCGTGTCGGGCACCGACATCTCCGAGTTCGAGGTCTTCAGCCAACCGGACGACGCGCTGGCGTACGAGCGCCGGATGGGCGGCGCCATCGACCGGCTCGAAGCGGTGCGCGTTCCGCTGATCGCCGCGGTGCGCGGCGCGTGCACCGGCGCCGGGATGGCGATTGCCGCCGCCTGCGACCTGCGCATCGCGACGCCGGGCGCGCGTTTCGGTTTTCCGGTCGCGCGAACGCTCGGCAACTGCCTCTCGATTCCCAACTACGCGCGGCTCGTCGACACCGTCGGAGCGACCGCCGTCAAGGAGATGGTCTACCTGGCAGCGCTGATCGACGCACGGCGCGCGTACGAACTCCGTTTTCTCAACGAAGTGCTCCAGACCGAAGACGGACTGCTCGAGCGCGCCGGCGAGATCGCCGAGGCGATCGCCGGAAACGCTCCGCTCACGATCCGCGCCACCAAGGAAGCACTGCGCCGAATCGCACGTGACGGCCGCGGCGCGGACGACCGCGACCTGATCGTCAGCTGCTACATGAGCAACGACTTCCGCGAAGGGATGACGGCGTTCTTCGAAAAGCGCCCCGCCAACTGGACCGGCCACTGAAAACGGGCCGCTAACATGTGGCAAACGCTGGATTACGTCGACGCGGCGCGCTTCTGCAACGCGCACGGCGCACATGCGACGACGATCGACGCGGTCCGCATCGGTCTCACGCTGCAACCGGACAACCCGATGCTCTACGTCTACCGCGCGGCGGCGTACGATGAATTCGGGCGCTCGGAGGAAGCCGCGGCCGACTGCGAAGCAGCGATCCGGCTCGACCCGAACGGACACCCGGCCGTGCTGGCGCTGATCACGCTGGCACTGGTGCGCGAACGTCAGGGCGATCGTGCCGGCGCGCTCGACGCCGCCGCGCGCGCGATCGCGATCGAACCGAACGACCGCGAAGCGCACGCGTGCTTGGGCACCCTTCGCGCCTGGCACGGCGACTATCCGGCGGCGTGGCCGGAACTCGAATGTCACTGGCTCGCCGAGCGCGTGCAATTCCAGCGGCGGTTTCCCGATCTGACCGAATGGAACGGCGAACCGCTCGACGGCCGGCGCTTACTGCTCGTGCACCATCAGGGGCTGGGCGATCTCATCCAGATGCTGCGCTACGTCCCGCGCTTGCGCGAGCGCGCGGCGGAGGTGCTGCTCGAGTGCCCGCCCGCGATGACGGAGCTGCTGCGGCCGTTCCCGGGAATCGCGGAAATCTTTCCCTTCGACGGCGCGCCGCGCGAACGCTTCGATGCGTTCGCACGCGTGATGACGCTGGCCCGTTTGTGCGGCGAAGAGGGCACTCCCGGAACGTCCGGCCTGCCGTATCTCGTCGCCGATGCGGCGCGAAGGCGGCGTTGGGCGACGCGTCTGGCGGGTCCCGCGGGCGTTCGGCGCGTCGGCATCGCCTGGGCCGGCAACCCGCTGCACGAGAACGACCGCCGGCGCTCGATCCCGCTCGCCGCGTTCGCTCCGCTAGCGACGGTGCCGAACGTGCAGTACGTCGCCCTTCAGGTTGGAGCGCGCGCGGCCGACCCGGCGCCGCCGGACCTCGCGTTACTGCGGCCGGCCGAAGCAATCCGCGACATGGCCGACACCGCGGCGATCGTCGCGCAGCTCGACCTCGTCATCTCCGCCGACACCAGCGTCGCACACCTGGCCGGCGCACTCGGCGTTCCGGTTTGGCTGGTGTTGCCGTGGCGTCCCGATTGGCGCTGGTCGCCCACCGCGAGCACGACGCCGTGGTATCCGACGATGCGGCTCTTCCACGCCGGCGAGCCGTCGTTTTCCACCGTGCTGGCCGCCGTCGCCGAAGCGCTGCGCTAGGCGCAGGCGCAGCCGAGGGCTGTTCCGACGGCCACGATGACCCGCACCTCCTGGTAGGGAATACATCTCCCGTGGCCATCGACAAGGTTGGGAAGACAAGTTCCTCACCTGCGCCGGCAATCTCCAAAGCGCCGGCGCCGGCGGCGCCGTCCTCGGGACCCGGCTCGTTCAGCAGTGCAGCCGACGAACTCACCCAGGCGCTCCAGTACGAGCAAGAGCTGACGTCCGGGTACCGCGGCCCCTCGAACGACCCCAAGAAGGCGGCGCTCGAGTCGATCGACGACATCGCCGCGCGCGCCTCACTCAACATCGTAGAACGTAAGGGCAAGCAACCTACGCCGAACCAATCGTGATCTCCGAGCGCGCGCTGCGCCGCAAAACGGCCGACGCGCTGGGCTGGAAGATCGTCGGCAACACGACCGCCGAAGTCCGGTGCGAACGCGTTCTGACGTTCGGTCCGCGCACGTGCGTGATTCGCGGCCGCGTACCGATACCGTTGCCCGAAGAGATGACCGCGCAGGCCGGGGATGCGGCCGTCGCCGTGATCGTCGACCCCACCGTCGACCAGTTTCGTCTGGCGATGGAACGCGCCGCCCTGAAGATTCTGAGCGAACCCGACGACGTCGAGCAATGCTTGGTTTTCGAACGCTCGTCCTTCTTCAGCGCGCTCGAAGAGGCGCGCCGCGGCCTCGTGCAGACCTATCAGTCGCTCGAGAACGAACGGGTCGACCGGCGCGTCGATGCGGCGCTCGGGCTGCGCTTCTACCTCGAGAGCTTCACGACCGAACGGCGCTCGTTCGAATATTTCGTCGGACCGACGAATTCCGGCAAGACGCATGCCGCGCTCGAAATCTTGCGCGGCGCCGAAAGCGGCGTGTATCTCGCGCCGCTGCGCCTGTTGGCACTGGAAGTCTTCGAGCGCCTCAACGACCTCGGTGCGCCGGCCTCGCTGATCACCGGCGAAGAACGCATCCTCAATCCGGCCGCCCGCTACGTGAGTTCGACCGTCGAGATGGCCGATCTGCAGCGCCGGGTCGAGGTCGCGGTCGTCGATGAAGTGCAGATGCTCGAAGACGCGCAGCGCGGTTGGGCCTGGACGCTGGCGCTGGCCGGCATCCGCGCGCAGCGCGTCGTCCTGTGCGGCTCGGCCGAAGGCTTGCAGGCCGCACGCCGGCTCGCCGACCGGTTGGGCGTGCCGCTAACCGTGCGTTCGTTCGAGCGCAAGAACCCCTTGCGCGTCGTCGGCGCGATCGGGCTGCCGCAGCTGCGGCGCGGCGATGCGCTGGTGGCGTTCTCGCGCAAGGCCGTGGTCGAGTTGCAAGGTGCCGTCGCGAAGATCGGTCTGACGTCGGCCGCGATCTACGGCTCGCTCTCGCCGGCGGTGCGGCGGCGCGAGGCGGAACGCTTCCGCGAGGGCAGCGCCGACGTGCTGATCGCAACCGACGCGATCGGCCTCGGGCTGAACCTGCCGATCCGCCGGTTGATCTTCTCCGCCATCGAGAAGTTCGACGGCGTCGCGGATCGCTTGCTCACGCCGTACGAGATCCGGCAGATCGCCGGCCGCGCCGGCCGCTTCGGGATCCATGAAGACGGCCAGGTCGCCGCCCTCAACCCGCGCCACATCGCGTTGTTGCGACGCAGCCTCGAAGGTCACGCGCCGGCGGCGCCGCACGGCCCGATCTGGATTTCGCCGACCGACGATCATCTCGAACGGCTCGCCGCGATCATCGGCACGACGCGCATCAGCCGGCTCTTGCAGTTCTTCCAAACGCGCGTGCTGCGCGACGGCGATGAGGATCTGCGCATCGCCGACCTGACCGATCCGATCGAAGTGTCGGTCGCGCTCGAGCTGGCCGACGGTTTTCTGTCGCTGCCGTTCAAGGTGCGTTGCACGTACAGCCGCGCGCCGGTCACGACCCGCGGCAACAGCCTCGCGGTCTTGGCCGATTGGGCGGCCCAACATGCCGCGTACGGCAGCGTGTCGGGGCGCGAGCTGATGAACGGCGGCCGCGCCCGCGACCGGCTGCTGCTCTACGAAGACCGCTCGCGTCTGGCGATGCTCTATTTGTGGCTCGCGCAACGCTTTCCCGACGTCTACGCCAACCGCGAGGAGGTCGCGCTGATCCGCGAGAGCCTCGACGACGACATCCACTCGGCGCTGCTCGAACGCGGGAAGGGTCCCGGCAAACGGCGCGCCGTACCGAAGCCGGTGCGGCGCGCGCCGCGCCCGCGCGACTTTGGTCCGCGCCGCCGCCGCTGAGGAGGCCGGATAATGATCGACGACATGGTGTGGCCGGACCTCGCGGTCGCGGCCTGGGCTCCGACGAAGCGCACCGTGCACATGGTCACCCAGATGCTCGGCAAGCTGCGGGTCGCGCTTTCGCCGTCGCAGCCGGAGTGGATGTTCACCGCACTGTATCTCACCGCGCGCGGCGTCACGACGGGAACGATGCCTTTGGAGTCGGGCGCGCTGCAAGGCTCGCTCGACGTGTTTTCCTCCGAGCTGATCCTCGAGCGCAGCGACGGGCGTGCGCGGCGCGTCGCGCTCGTGCCGGCGCGCACGATTGCCGAGATCTACGCCGACCTGCTGGCTGCGCTGCAGGCGCTCGAGATCGGCGTGACGCTGCTGCCGATCCCGCAAGAAGTTCCCGACGTCACCCCGTTCGACACCGACCGGCGACCGGCACCGTACGATCCGGCCGCCGTGCAGCGCTGGTTTCACGCCACGACGGCTACCGCCGGGACCTTCGAACGTTGGCGCGCGCACTTCTTCGGCCGCACCGGCATCCAACTGTGGTGGGGCGCGCTGGACGTCGCGTTGCTGCTCTTCAACGGCAAACACGTCGATCCGCCGGCCGATCGCGGCTACCTGATGAAGTACGACCTCGACACGGAGATGATGAACGCCGGCCTGTATTTCGGCGACGACGCGCATGCGCCGTTCTTCTACGGCTACGTCTACCCGCAGCCGCCGAACGCCCCGCAGCTGCCGATCGCACCGGCAACCGCCGCCTGGTCGGACGCAATCAAAGAGTGGGTGCTGCCCTACGACGCCGTTCGCACCGCCGCCGATCCCGCCGCCGAGCTGATCGCATTTCTCGATGCGATCTACGCGCTCTGCGTTTCGGCTGCGGGCTGGGATCGGGCGGCGTTTTCCTACGTTCCCCCCAAACGGCGCGCCCACAGGTAATCATGCCGTCCCCGCCCCGCCTCCACTACGCCTACATCGTTGTGGCGCTCGCCTTCGTATTGCTGATCGCGGCGGCCGGCGTGCGCTCGTCGCCGACGATGCTGATCCAGCCGTTGCAAAGCGAGTTCCACTGGACGACCGCGACGATCTCGGCCGCGATCGCGCTCAACCTGCTGCTGTTCGGACTGATCGGACCGTTTGCGGCCGGCGTGTTCGAACGCTTCGGCTTGCGGCGCACGATCGCGGGTGCGCTCGCGCTGATGGCCCTGGCCGCGGCCGCGTCGGTCTTCATGACGCAGCCGTGGGAATTCTTGGTGTTGTGGGGCGGTTTGGTCGGGGTCGGCGCGGGCAGCATCAGCTTGGTCGCCGGCGCCACGATCGTCAGCCGCTGGTTCGAGACGAATCGCGGCACGGTCATGGGCATTTTGACCGCCAGCAACGCGACCGGTCAGCTCGTCTTTCTGCCGCTTTTCGGTTTGCTGATCACGCACGCCGGCTGGCGCGCTGAAGTGCTCTTCATCGCCGCGGTGTGCGCGCTGCTGGCGCCGCTCGCGCTCCTGATCCTGCGCGAGTACCCCAGCGACATGAAGCTCGCCATGGTCGGCGCAACCGCGGTCGTGGCGCCCCAGCGTTCGACCGGCAACCCGTTCGTCAACACGATCGTCGCGCTGCGCGACGGGCTGCGCACGCGCGACTTCTGGCTGCTCGGCGGCAGCTTCTTCATCTGCGGCGCGAGCACCAACGGACTGATCGGCACGCATCTCGTTCCGGCTTGCGGGGACCACGGCATCCCCGAAGTGCAGGCGGCCGGGCTGCTCGCCGCGATGGGCGTGTTCGACCTGATCGGCACGACGGCGTCGGGCTGGCTGTCGGACCGCTACAGCGCACGCTGGCTGCTCTTCTGGTATTACGGTTTGCGCGGGCTCTCGCTGATGTATCTGCCGTCGGCGTTCGGCATCGCAAGCATCGGCTTGCCGGTTTTCGCGGTATTCTACGGCTTGGACTGGATCGCGACCGTGCCGCCGACGTTACGGCTCACGACCAACCGCTTCGGCCGGCTGCGCGCGCCGATGATGTTCGGCTGGATCTTCACCGGGCACCAGCTCGGCGCGAGCGCGATCGCCTACATCGCGGGCGTGCTGCGCACCAACACCGGCAGCTACGACTCCGCCTTCATGCTCTCGGGAATTCTGTGCGTGATCGCGGCGCTGATGGTGCTCTTCATCGGCCGCAGAGGATTCGCTTCAAGCGAATCCTTCGCGTTCGGCCCCTGACGATTTTCGCAGCGGAGTGTTTCCCAGGGTCCGAGCCGCCGTCTACGCCTTCAGTTTCAGGATGCGATCGGCGTTGCCGTGCGCGATCTTCAGCTTGTCGCTCGGCGCGAGCGGCAGCGCATCGAGGAAATCGCGTCCGACGCGATTCGAAGCGAACGGGTAATCGACCGAAAACAGGATCCGGTCGACGCCGAACGTGTGCAGCGCGGCGACGAACGGCGCATACCAGAAAAAGCCGCTGGCCGTGATCGTCACCTGATCGAGGATCGTCTGGCCGATCGTGCGCGGCGCATCCTTGCGGAATTGGTTGAGCACTTCGTCACAGCGGTCGATCATCGTCGGGAGACCCTCGCCGAAATGTCCGATGATCAACTTGAGTTTGGGGTGCCGGTCGAGCGCGCCGGAGAGCACCAAGCGCAGGATGTGGACCGCGCACTCCGCGTGCCAACCGAAACCGGCCGTCGAGAACGCGAACGAGAGACGCGGGTCGAAGCCGTCATAATAGGCTTTGCGCACGCTCTCGGGCGGAATGCCGGGATGTACGTAGAGCGGAACGTCCAGCGCTTCGGCGCGCGCGAGCACCGGCTCGAACCTCGGATCGTCGAGAAAGCGGTCGTCGGTCACGCCGTTGATCAGCGCACCGCAGAAGCCGTGCTCGCGCACGGTGCGTTCGAGCTCGGCGGCCGCGGCATCGGGCGCGGTCAGCGGTAAGTGCGCGAACGCCGAGTAGCGGTCGGGGTGAGCGCCGACGATGCGGGCCAGATCGTCGTTGTAGCGGCGCGCGAAGCCGGGCCCGGCGTCCGGCGGCAGCAGGTCGGCACCCGGTCCGACGACCGACAGCACCTGGACGGTGATGCCGGCTTCGTCCATCGACTTCAGCCGGAGGTCTTCGGTGTCGTCGAGCGGCTCGGTGCGGGGCCCGGCCCATTGCGGTCCGAGATAGCCGCGCCTGGCCGTCGCGGCCGGCGGCACCTCGGAACTGAAGCGGCGAAACGAGACGTGTTCCTCGAGCGTGACGATGCGCATGGGTCGTCCTTCGCGAGGGAAGCCGGAAACCTGGGTATACGTACTGGTATGACGGACGACAATACAAGCAACTAGTCCCACGACGAGGCGCCCAAACATGACGGTCGGCCCGGGCAGTCGTACGGCGTGGTCGCGCTGCTTGCCGGCCCCATCGCGCTGACGCCGGCGTACGGCCTACCGGCGACGCCGGCCGTTTCTCCGGTCGCGCCGGTGGCCGCCTACCCGCGGGTGGCGAAGGTCGACGGAGCCGCTTAGGTGATGACGGCGACGGCCTCCAGTTGGAGCGCCGTCGTTCCGCCGAAATGGTCGTACTTCGTGACGTGGCGCGCCGGACGCGAATGCTCGTCGGGGAAGTACTTGAGCCACTGGACGTTGATCTCGTCGCGCAGGTCGAACGTCTTCACCACGACGCCGAGCTTGACGATGTCGTCGAGCGACGCACCCGCGCCCTTCATGATCTTCTCGAGGTTGGCGAAGGCCAAGGCGACCTGGGCCTTTTGATCTTCGGGGACCTTACCCGTCGCCGGGTCTTGCCCCGAGATTCCGCCGGTCATCACGATGTTGCCGACGCGCGAGGCGGCCGGAATCGGATTGTGGCCGTGACTGAATCCTTCGACGTGGATGCTCTTACGGTTGCTCATGCTGCGTCGTTCTCGCCGCGGGACCGGAAGTTCCCGCGTCGAACGGCGCGTTTGCAATGACGGTAAGCGCGCCCACTCGGATCCGCAACAAACCCTTCGCAACGGACGAAGTACGCGTCGAAGGGCGGGCCAAGGTCAGCGGCGCCGCGGCGTATTCGGCCGACGCGCAGCGGCCCGGGATGTTGTGGGCGGCGTTCGTGACGAGCCCGCTCCCGCACGCCCGTATCGTTTCGGTCGATGCACGGGCCGCGCGCGAGATGCCGGGCGTCCACGCGGTGCTTTCCGGCGCCGACATCGGCGAACACTTCCTCGGGCGCGCGCTGTTCGACTGGCCGGTCCTGGCGACCGACGTCGTGCACTTCATCGGTCAATACGTGATCGCCGTCGCAGCCGAAACGCGCGCGGGCGCGCAAGCCGCGGCGCAGGCGGTCGACGTGCAATACGAAGAGCTGCCGGCGATCTTCGATCCCGAAGAAGCGATCGCGCCCGGCGCCCCGGTGCTGCACCCGCATGCCGAACGCTATCCGTTCATCATTCCCGGCAAACGGCGGCCGGTACCGCATCCCAACATGCAGGGCTACCTGAGCGAAACGCACGGCGAGGTCGACGCGGCCTTCGCCGGCGCGCACCGCGTCTTCGAGCACCGCTTCTCGACGCCGCGCTATTTCGGCGCCGCGATCGAACCGCGCGCCACGATGGTGTGGATCGACGAGCGCGGGATCGTGCACGTCATCTCGACCAACAAGTCGCCGTTCGCGCTACGCACGCAATTGTCGATCGCGACCGGCGTTCCGGCCGAGTCGATCGTCGTCGAACCGGCGTACATCGGCGGCGATTTCGGTGCCAAGGGCCTCTCGGTCGACGAGTTCGCGTGCTATTTTCTGGCCCGCGCGACCGGGCGGCCGATCAAGGCGGTGCGCAGCTATCTCGACGACATGCGTTCGACCAACGTGCGCCACGCGTCGACCGTCGCGCTGAAGACCGCGGTCGCGGCCGACGGCACGATCCTCGCGATGACGGGACGTATCGTCTTCAACGGCGGCGCGTACGGCGCCGGCAAACCGATTCCGACGATCCTGCCCGCGGTGCACGCTTTCCCCGCGCTTCCGTACCGGATTCCCAGCTTCAGCTTCGAGATGATGAGCGTGTACACGAACACGGTGCCGGGCGGGCACGTGCGCGCGCCCGGCGAAACGCAAATTCTCTTCGCGGTCGAGTCGCATCTCGACCTGATCGCACACGGAGTCGGCAAGGACCCGATCGCCTTCCGTCTCGCCAACACCGGCGAGCAGCGCATGGTCGACGTGCTACAGCGGCTGCGCAGCGAGAGCAACTGGGATGCGCCGCCGCCGGCCGGCCGCGC
>JBEKXE010000151.1:0-10647 GCA_049512335.1 Candidatus Lustribacter sp. | reverse complement strand
TGTTGGCTGTTCGACGCCGAAACGTACGCCGCAGCGGTCGCCGCATCCGTGAGGAGATTCGCGAGTTTGTCGATCGCCGAACCCGCTTGGTTCACCACGTCCAACGTGCTGGTGATTCCCTTCCCGACCTCGGTCGTCGACGACACGGCCCCGCCCATCGCCCGCTGGATCTCGCCGAGGATTTTTCGCACCTCCCCAGTCGCCGTTTTCGACTGGTCCGCCAAGGCTTTGACCTCGGTGGCGACAACCGAAAAGCCCCTGCCGTGTTCGCCTGCACGCGATGCTTCGATCGCGGCGTTGAGCGCGAGCAGGTTCGTCTGGTCCGCGATCTCGTTCACGGTAGCGATGATCTCGCCGATCGCTTGCGCTCGCTCCGCCAGGGCCGTCACGCTCCGCGCCGCAACTCCCGCCGACTCGGTCACCGCTTTCATGCCGGCGATCGACTGCGCGACTACCTGCTGGCCGTCCAGACCGACCTCGCTCGCGAGCTTCGACGCGTCGGCGACGTCACGCGTGCGGTCGGCGGACTGCTGCGCCATCTGCGTGACTTCGTCGACCGTGCTCACGGTCTCTGCAACGGAGGCGGCCTGTTCCTGTACGGCCGCAGATTGCTGGATGGAGGAAGCGAGGAGCTCCGAACTCGCCGACGTGAGCCGGCCTACCACTTCGCGGATCGTCTTAACGAGCCGCTCGCGCTCCGCTTCCTCGGCTTTACGTGCGGTGATGTCTTGTATCGTCCCGATATACATTTTCCCAGCCTGGGACGACATTTCGCGCACGCGTAGCGCGATCGGGAAGACGCGTCCGTCCTTCGCCTTTCCTTCGGTCTCCCGCTCTCTCCCGATGATATGCGCTTCACCCGTACGGTGATACCGTTCGAGGTAGCCGTCGTGCCCCTCTCTGTGCTCGGTCGTCATGAGCATCTTGACGTTCTGGCCGACCATTTCGTCTTCACGATAGTTGAACATCTGCTCGGCCGCCGAGTTGACCGATAACACGGTTCCCTGCGCATCGATCGTGATGATTCCGTCGGCAGTCGAATTCAAGGTCAACCGCAGCCGCGCTTCGTCTTCCGCCGTCTTCGCGAGCAGCCGCGCGCGCTCCGCATCTCCGGCGTCGCGTGCGCTGATGGTTTTTCGCGTCCCGCGGATCAGCACGAAGCCCAAGACGGCCAGAATCGCGACGGCAAGAATGGTGCCGAGTTCGATCGCATTGATACTCTGAGCCGAAGACCGTTCGTCCGCGGCATTGGCATTCGAGCGAACGCGGTCGACTTCGGCAATGGCGGCGTTGCTCTGGGCGTTGATCTGATCCATGATCGTCTTGCCGCGATTGGTCTCTACCACCGCTAAGGCCGCAGCGGCGCCGCGCGTCCGTCGAAGCGCGATCGTCTCTTTCAATTCAGCAAGCTTGGCGCGCACCAGCGAGCGCAGCGACAGGGCGCGGGCTTGTTGCCCCGGGTCGTTCGCGGTTAGGCGGACGAAGGCATCAGCGTTCTCGTTTGCGGTCGTTGCCGCGGCGTCGAACGGCGCGAGGTAGGTGAGGTTCCCGGTTAGGAGGTAGCCGCGTTGCGCGCTCTCCGCTCCCAGCATCCCCTCCCCAAGCGTCTTGATCGACGATCGGATGTCGATCTGATGGTTGAAGGCGCTTTCTGCGTCGATGAGCGTTCGTGTATTCGTGAACGAGATGGCTCCGACGACGAGCAGGGCAATCGGACCGATTGCCATGGCGAGCACGAGTTTGCCAACGATATCTTCCCCGACGAACAAACCCTTGATTGCGGTGGAGATTTTGGTCACACGATTGTCCCTTCAAACATGGTGCACTACTGTGTCTTCCATCCACTCGTCAACAAACCGATGGAGCGTGCCGATCAGACGCCCGTGCAGCGCGGCCTGGTCCATCGCGCTATGCGGCGTAGCGCTGGAGCAGCTCGTTGAGCTTGCTCGCGAGATCGTTCAGTTCTTCGGCCGCCCCTTTAGCCTGGCTCGTCGCCGAGGTGATCTGTGTCGCCCCCAGATTGATGTCTCGCATCGCCTGATTGATCTGCGCAATGCCGGTGGCTTGCTGGCTATTCGACGCCGAAACGTACGCGGCCGCAGTCGAGGCCTCCGTCAAGAGGTTCGCTAATTTGTCGATCGCCACACCCGCTTGGTTCACCACGTCCAAGGTGCTGGTGATCCCCTTCCCGACCTCGGTCGTCGAGGCGACGGCTCCACCCATCGCTCGCTGGATCTCACTCAGGATCTTCCGCACTTCCACGGTCGCCGTTTTCGACTGCTCCGCCAGGGCTTTGACCTCCGCCGCGACGACCGAGAAGCCCCGGCCGTGCTCGCCGGCACGCGATGCCTCGATGGCGGCGTTGAGCGCAAGCAGGTTCGTCTGATCCGCGATCTCGTTCACGCTGGCGATGATCTCGCCGATCGCCTGCGCCCGCTCCGCGAGAGCCGTGACGCTCCGCGCCGCGACACCCGCCGACTCGGTCACCGCTTTCATGCCGGTGATCGACTGTGCGACCACCTGCTGGCCGCCCAGCCCGACCTCAGTCGCCTGCTTCGAAGCGTCAGCCACCTCGCGTGTGCGGTCGGCTGATTGCTGCGCCATCTGCGTGATTTCATCGACCGTACTCAAGGTCTCGGCGACGGATGCGGCCTGCTCTTGTACGGCGGACGACTGCTGGATAGAGGCGGCCAGGAGCTCCGAGCTCGCCGGCGTGAGCCGATTCACCACTTCGCGCACCGTCTCGATGATCCGCGCGCGCTCGGCCTCTCCCGCGTTGCGTGCGGCGATGCTCTCCCGCACTCCACGGATGAGCACGAAACCTAAGACAGCCAGTACCACGATTGCAAAGAGCGTGCCGAATATGATCGCGTTAATGCTCTGAGCAGCAGACCTTGCATCCGCGGCACGGGCAATCGAGTGAGCGCGATCTACCTCGTCTATGGCGGAGGAGCTCTGTGCGACGATCTGATCCATGATGATCTTGCCGCGATTGGTCCGCACGACCGCCAGCGCAGCACCGGCACCACGTGTCTGCCGAAGCGCGATCGTCTGTCTTAATTCGTCAAGTTTTTTGCGTACGAGCGAGCGCACCGCTATGGCCCGAACGTGTAGCCCCGGATCGTTCACGGTCAAGCTGACGAAGGCATCGGCATTCGTCGCCGCTTCCGTTGCCGCTGCATCGTATGGCGCAAGATAGGCCGCGTCGCCGAGGAGAAGGTAGCCGCGTTGCGCGCTTTCCGCGCCGAGGATCCCTATGTTCGTTTCCCTGATCGACGAGCGGATATCGATCTGATGATCGACGAAGCTCTCAGCATCGATTAACGTCTTCGTGTTCGTGAGAGCGAGGGCTCCGACGATGAGCAACGCAATCGGACCGATGACGATAGCAGCAACCAGTGCCCGAACGATGTCTTCCCCGGTGAACCAATTCTTGATCGCTGCAAAGATCGTGGTCATACCGTTATCCTCTTCAAACAGGTGCTACCGTCCATCGTCGATGGAGAACCGGGTATCGTTCAATACGAGCTGGCCGTCGAGCACCGCCAACGCCTCCGTTGTCACGCCGCGCACGTATCGGTGGTGGTCATCGGTGCCGGAGAGATCGAACAAGGCCGCCGCCGGGAACCTCGTCACCTCGTGGACCGCGTCCGCCAGCACGCCGAACTCCGCGCGCTCGGTCCCCAGCACGATTACGCGGTACAAATCCGAAATGGTCCCCTGGCCCAGGCCGAGCAGCGAGCGGAGATCGAAGACCGCAAGAACGTCGCCCCGCAGATTGACGACACCGAAAAGAACGCTCGGACCGCCGGGCACGGGCGTGAAGTCTGCGAGCGCAACGATCTCCCGGACGTAGCGCGTCTCGATCGCATAACGCTCGCCGGAGAGGGTGAACGTCGCGACCTCGAGCACTTCGGTCGCGATCGTGGCGTCGCTGATGGGCGCCGCCAATCGGCGCGCCCGCTCGTCGAGAATCGCCCGTTTGTCGATCATTGCGACACCCAGGTCGGCGTATCGCTCAGCATCTCCAACTCCGTCGCTGCAAGTTGGGCGAGCTGGCCGGCCTGCTCGCCGTTTGAAAGCGGCACCAGCGCATCGGCCGGCTGCACGACCAGCAAGTCCCGCGCGTTGCGGTACGCACGCCGCGCGCCGGCGAGATCGCCGGTACGCCGCAACAAGACACCCAGCGTGAAGTAGCCGATCTCGCAGGCACCATCGAGATACACTACCCTCCGGGCCGCACGAATCGCGTCACCGTATCGCGCCAGCGCCATGAGCAACACCGCGTGAAGGTAATGCAGTTCTACCGACAACGGATGTCGCTCGACAGCATCGGCACATGCCCGCTCTGCCTCGGCCACCTCGACGTTGGCCAGAGCCCGCACGAACAGCGCACTGGCCGTCGGGTCTGCCCCGAGATCCCGCAACGACTCGACAGCGTCTCGGTACGCGCCGGCCGCCATTGCGGCTTGCGCCACAGCAGTGACGGTGCTCGGCGCTAAGATGCCACCGTTCGTGGCCGCCTCGGCGAGCGCGAGGGGAAAAGCTTGCTCCGGGACGGCGACCTGGAGGACGAGCGGGGGCAGCCTCTTCTCGAGGTCCTGCAGTGCTAGGGCGCGGTTTGGTTCCGGCTCGGGCCGAGGAACGAAGAACGCCGGCGCCGGGCCGCGCCGGTAAAAGAGGCCCCAGGGCGTGAGCGTGCGCTCGAGGTCGGTGTAGTCCGAGAGTATGGGGTCCGACGACGCCGTAACGATCCACCCGCCGTCGGCGAGGCATCGCCGGAGATGCTCCGCTACGCGTGCAACGGTCCGCCGGTCGAAGTAGATCAAAACGTTGCGGCACAAGATGACGTCCATCCCCCAGGTTCCGGTCTCCAGCGCGGGATAGGGATCGTGCGCCAAGTTCAGATAGTCGAACGTCACCCGTTTGCGGAACTTCGCGGCGAGCGCGTAGCGGGCGCCGCGAGGCACATCGTGCGCTCCATGCACGCGGTGAAAACAGCGTTCGAGCGTCGCTTCGGGAACGCCGCGAAAGGACCACTCGCCGTAGATTGCGGCTCGCGCCGTCTGCAACGATGTTCGGGAGATGTCGGTCGCGAGGAGATACGGCGGCACCGGCAGCTGCGCGTCGTCGAATAGGATCGACAGCGAATACGCCTCTTCTCCCGTGGAGCAACCGGCACTCCACGCCCGCACGGCGTGCATGGGTCCACGCCGCTCGAGAACCTCCGGAAGAACCACCTCGCGTACAAAATCGAAGTGGCGCGGTTCGCGAAAGAAGTACGTTTCGTCGACGGTTAATTCCGTGACCAGATCGTCAAGCGCCGCGCCCTCGCTTGCCAGAAGCGCTCCGTACGCGTCGAGGTCCGGCACTCCGGCGCGCGCCATCGCTTTCGACATCCCCCGCTCGACGGCCGAGCGGCGCGCCGGTGGGAAGACGAGCCCGGTGCGCGCGGTAGCGATTGCAGCCAGGGCTTCGAACTTCGAATCGGACCACGGACGCTCGATCACGCTCGTGCTTCCGACACGTCACCAGCCTCCAGAGCATCGTCGACGGCCGCGGCCTCGGCCGCCGAGAGAAACGTTGCGAGATCGTGGATGAGAACGAGGCCGTCACCCAGCTTCGCGATCCCGGCAACGTGCCGGCTGCGGCTGAGGATCGGTTCGGCCCGGTCGACCTCGGCGGGGTCCAGCGAGACCAAGTCGACGGCCCGATCGACCCGTAACGCGACATCGCGGTCACCCGCACGCGCGAGGATGAAGTACTGCGACGGATCTAGGGCGCGTGCGGGAAGGCCGAAGCGCCGGCGGATGTCCAGCACGGCGATCACCGCCCCACGCACGTTGATGATGCCCTCGACCAGGACCGGAGCGTTGGGCAGCGGCGTGATCGTGGCCGCCCGCACGACCTCATGCACCGCGTCCGCGCGCAGGCCGTAGCGCTGACCATCCAACTCGACGATCACGAACTCCATCACGGCCCGGTTGCAGGAAAGCGCAGACGGTCGGGGCTGCCGGTCCGCGCCTCGGCGCACAGCAACAGTTCGTCGAAGGTCGCTGCATCCTGCGGCGCCAGGGCGACGCCGGCAACGGCGGATACCGGAACGGAATCTTTGCCTTCGCGGTCGCCGATTCCCATCGGCCGCTCGAACACCGCGCCGAACGCGACCACGCGCCCCGCCACAACTGCGCGCGACGCTGCCGAGGGAATGAAGACGCCGAACGAGTCGCCGCCGACGCGCGCCACGATCTCATCGTCGCGGGCCGCAGCCGCGAGCGCTGCGCCGACTTCGACCAGCACGGCATCGCCGATCATGTGGCCGTAGGTTTGGTTGATCCGGTGAAATCCGTCCACATCGACGACCGCGATCGCCGCGAGTTCGCCCGCCCTGAACGCCAAGCGCCCGAGCGATCGGAATCGGTTGCGGTTGGGAAGATCGGTCAGTAGATCGTTTTGCAGCTGATGGCTGAGCCGCTCGGCATGCCAGCGATGCTGGAAATGGGTCGCAAAGAACGAAGCGAGAACCTGAACGTAGGCGTAGTCCTGGGGCCCAAAGGGCTTGAGCGCCGGTTCGGTCGAGCCGAACGTCAGGCCGTACACGGAACCCGCCACGGAGAACGTCGTCGTGATCACCGCGCGCCAGCCCTGCGCTTGCGCATGGTACTTTTCGCGATCTTCGACGGTGAGCAGATCGTTCCACGATTGCGTGCCGCCCGCGTTCAGCGCCTGTACGGTGAACGTGTCTTCGAGCGGCACGCGCAGGCCGACGATCACGGCATTTTCGGCCGTCGAATCCCCGTCACCGTCGAGCTGGGCCACCGCCTCCGTGACGACTTCGGCGCCGTCGATGCGCCCTATCAGTCCGAGGAACGTCTGTCCCGAACGAATCGCTGCCGCGCCCTGGCGCAGCATTGCGAGCAGCAGCTCGTCGTCTTGCAGGCTCGGGTTGTTGGCGATCTGCCAGAGCGCCTCCAGGCGCTCGGCGTGCCGGCGCGTGCGCTCTTCGGCATCGATCAGGGAGGCTTCGAGCGAACCGACTTGCATCGAAAGCTGCCTTTGTGCCGCTCGCAATGCCAGAAAGGTCGTCAGCCGCGCAAGCAGCTCGCGGTAATCGACCGGTTTGAGGATATAATCGTTGGCGCCGGCATCGAGCGCTGAATAGCGTATCTTGCGATCCGTTTCCCCGGTGACGATGATGATCGGGACCAGCGCGAAGGCCTCGACGTTCCGGAGCGCCCACGTCATCTGCACGCCGTTCGGCGGCGGCATGTTTTGATCCAAGACAAAGCAGTCGACGTCCTTACCGAAGCACCAGTCCAGCGCTTCGTTCGACGAGCGGAACGGGTGAACGATCGTGCCGGCGATCTCGGTCGCGATTTGGCACAGCAGCTTGAGGCTGAGATCGTTATCGTCGACGATGACGACGTGCTGGCTCACGATGCACCTTGGTGCTTCGGCCACGGTTCGACCCGGTCGAACCGGCTCTCGATCTCTTCGGCCGCGCCCGGCTTGGCGAACAGATAGCCCTGGCCCATCCCGCAGTGGCGTCGAACGAGCTCGTCGAGCTGCGGCTCCGTCTCGATTCCTTCGGCGATGACCGACATCCGAAACGCCCCGGCCAACGCCAGAATAGCGTCGACGATGATAGAGGCGTCTTCGGAGCGGAGCATGTCGCTCACGAACGATTTATCGATCTTCATCTCGGTGAACGGCAGCGCACGCAGCTGCATCAGCGACGAGTAGCCGATGCCGAAATCATCGATCGCAAGGCGAAAGCCCTTGAGCCGTAAGCGCGAGAGGATCGCCTTGAGGGCCTTCGGGTCCCGCGAGGTTGCCGACTCGGTGAGTTCCAAGCAAATGCGGCCCGGCGGCAAATCGTGTTCGCTGCACAGTGCCGCGACGTGCTCGGGAAACCTTTGATCGAGCAAGTTCAACGCGGAGAGATTGATCGAGACCGAGAGCGGGAACGACTGCGCTTCCCAGCGTGCCGCCTGCGCGATTGCGGCGCGTAGGACGAACGCGGTCAGCTCGTCGATCAGCCCGTTGGCCTCGGCAAGCGGAATGAAAAGGTCGGGTCCGAGCAGCCCGCGTTGGGGATGGTTCCAGCGGACGAGCGCCTCCACGCCGGCGAGCCCGCGGCCGGGAAGTTGCACCAGCGGCTGATAGTGCAGAACGAGCTGCTCCGAAGCGATGGCGGCCCGCAGTTCGTCGACGAGCCGCAGCGGACTTTCCGTCGCATGTTCCTCGAGCGTGCGGGTGATCGTCTGCAGGCGAATCGGCTTTGTCAGCATACCGCGCATGCTCAGCCCCAGTTCCGCGCCGAGATCCTCGACCGTTCGCAGCAGTTTGTCGTCGACCCCGCTCATCAGCACGATCGGTACCGACACGCCCTCGGCGGCGAGCCGCCGCAGCAACTCGACGCCATCGACCTCCGGCATCTGCAGGTCCATGAGGATTAAGGTCGGCTGCCACTCGCGCGTCTTGGTCAGGAAATACTCCGGACTCGTCGTCGCCTCCACCGCATACCCGACCCGCGTCCCAGCCTCGGAGATGATCGCGAGCAGACCTTTCTCGTCGTCGATCGCGAGCAGCCGCCGTTCAATTGCCTGGGTCACGCTACGTCCTCTCCAGCATGGCGCGCAGTCGTCGAGCCAGCTCACTGATACGATAAGGTTTGCTGAGTAGCGCCCCGCCGAAATCGAAGTCGATCGTGGGTGCGAGTACGGCTTGGGTGAAGCCTGAGGTAAAGAGAATCTTCAGCCCCGGGCGCGCCTCGCGGGCGAGCCGCGCCAACTCGCGGCCGTCCATGCTCCCCGGCATGATCACGTCGGTGAAGAGGAGATCGACGCGCTCGTCCGAGCGCAACAATTCGAGCGCTTCGAGCGGGTCCGCAGTCGTCACGTCATATCCGAGGGAGCGCATCTGCAATGCCGCAATGTTGCGCATCTGCTCGTTGTCGTCAACCAGCAAGATCGCCTCACTCCCGCGGTAGCTGTCGAGCGTTCCGTTCGCCGATGCGATCTCGTCAGCTACGATGTCGTCGTCGGCTGCCGGCAAGTAGAGGTTGACCCTGGTGCCGGCGCCGACGGTGCTCGCGAGTTTCACGGTGCCCCCGGACTGTTTCGCAAAGCCGAACACTTGGCTCAGGCCGAGACCCGTACCGTGAGTGCCCTTCGTCGAAAAAAAGGGCTCGAAGGCCTTGGCTGCGATCTCGGGCGTCATCCCGCAGCCGGTGTCGGAGACGGAGATCGCGACGTACCTGCCCGGCACGACGTCGTCCCCCTCGACGTCGGCTTCGTCGATGGCACTGTTTCGGCACTCGATAACGATCGAGCCGCCGTCCGCCATCGCGTCCCGCGCGTTGACGACCAGGTTGACGATCGCCGCTTCGAGTTGCGTGGGGTCGGCCAGGACCGGCAACGTCTCGGGCTCGATGTGCTCCTCCAAGAGGATGCTCGCACCGACGGTGCGCCGGAGGAGTTCGATCGTCTGCGGGAGTTGTTCGTTAAGCAAAAGGTTCTGCGGTTGCAACGGCTGACGGCGTGCGAAGGCAAGCAATTGCTGGATCAGTTTCGCGCCACGCTCGGCTGCGTCAAGCGCGCTATCGAGGAAGTCCTTCGAGCTTCCGGTATCGCGTGCGAGCGCAATATCGAGATTGCCGATGATTACCCCGAGGAGGTTGTTGAAGTCGTGAGCGAGGCCACCCGTGAGTTGACCCATGGCGTCGAGACGCTGCGCGTGGCGCAGCGCTTCCTCGAGCTTGGCTCGCTCCGTGTCGTCGTGCCAGATCGTGTACAAGACATCGAGCTCGCCGATGCGAATCCGCGTCGCCGTGACGCTGACGTTGAACTCGACCCCATCGAGGCGATTGACAGCGACGTTGTCGAGATGGATCGATCCGGATTCAAACGTCTCCGCTAAACGAAGCTCGAAGGGTTTGGTCGAATGAACGCGGACGAACTCGTCGTTCCGGTGGCCGACGATCTCCCCGAGTGGTCGCCCGATGATCCGGCTAGCCGCCTCATTCGCTTCGAGGATGATGCCGTTGCGATCGAGGAGCAGGATCGGGCTGTTCGAGCGCTCCATCAGCAGCGCATACTTCTCTTCGGAGACGCGCACCCGGCCCTCGAGCGCTGCGGAGTATTCCTCGAGTTTGTATTTCGCCGCGGCGAGTTCGGCTCGGTGGCGTTCCAGCTCGCGATTTGCCTGGAGCGTTTCCTCGTGCGCCAGTGCTAATTGTGCTTCGGCGTGCCGGCGCTCGGAGACGTCGTGGATCGTCTTGATGATCCACGATCGCCCGGAGAAATCCACCGCGCGAGCGTATACCTCTACCGGGAAGGCGGCGCCGTTGGATCGCTTGTGCATCCCTTCGTACGTCAGGGCGCCGTCGGGGCCGCTCCGTTTGATCGCCTCGAGCTCCAGGGGATCGGCGGACGCGTGAAGCAGCGCGCTCGGGATGCCGATGAGTTCGGCACGCGCGTAGCCGTAGGCCGCTAGAGCTGCTGCGTTCGCGTCGACCACCGTCATGTTGCTCCTGTCAACGAACAAAATGATGTCGTTCGTGACGTCGCCGAAGAGGCGATAGAGCTGCAACTGATCGGTCGCCGCCCGGATGTAGCGTTGGACGTGGACGATTTCGGTGACGTA
>JBEKXE010000150.1:0-10695 GCA_049512335.1 Candidatus Lustribacter sp. | reverse complement strand
ATGACGCGCGCCCACGTTCCCGGTCCGGTGACGATCGGCAGCTGTTCGGCGGCAAATTCTTGATAGCGCGGCGTGGCGAGCTTTTGCGCCCGTGGCAGGTTGACCCAGATCTGGAAGCCGTGCACGCGGCCGCCGTGCTCCATGATCTCTTTCGCCGGCATCTCGGAGTGGATCACGCCGGCGCCGGCCGTCATCCACTGCACGTCACCGGGACGGAGCGAACCGCGGTGACCGTGCGAGTCCTCGTGTTCCATCGCACCGTCGAGCACGTAGGTGACCGTTTCGAAGCCGCGGTGCGGATGGTCGGGTGCGCCGATGCCCTCGCCCGGGCCGTACGTTACGGGCCCCATCTCGTCGATCAACAGGATCGGATCGAAGTACGAGAGGCCGGCGACCGGAAAGGCACGCCGGATCTGGAAGCCGCCGCCTTCGAGCGCGACTTGGGTGGGGACGACGGTGATGGACGGGGTCGAGGTTTGCATCGCCCAAGCCATAACCGCGACCGGGTTGCAGCGGTTTCCCGCCGGATCAGTGATTGAGCCGGCAGACCACGTCGCCGCCGCTGCCGGCGCCGAAAAAGCGGGCTTCGGTGACGCCGGTGCCCGGCACGTACACGATCGCGTTGAGCTTGCGGCCCGACAGATAGTCCGAGAACAGGTAGCCCGTCGCGGGCCGGCCGGCGCCGTCGCGCGTGGGCTGCGTGCCCTCGAAGTGCTTGTCGATCACGATGCCGGTGAGGTTGAAATACGTGCTGCGCTCGCCGGCAGCGGGCGGTGCGGCCGGCAGCAAAAGCCGCCGCGCGAAGCGCTTCACGACGCCCGGTTGCAGCACGTAACCGAGCGCGTAGATATCGCCTTGCGCGTCCGCCTCACGCACGGCCGTCGTTCTGGTCACCGACGGCCCCGACGCGATCGCCGTCGTAACGAGCGACGCATGCGGCGCGACCTTCGGGTCGGCCGTCGCGACGTCGATCGTCACGTAACCCTGCGGCGTACACTTCAGCAGCTGGTGAAAGCCCGGGCTCATCGGCGTCAGCGGCGCGCCGGCCGCGACGGCGAGGGTGCCGGCACCGGCCGCCAGCGCGGCTGCGAGCGCGAACGCCGGCACAAGCTTCATGACGGATCGGCGAACAGAAATTCGAGATCGTCCTTGGTCAGCGACTTCGCGATCGCGCTGTCGGCTTTGATGACCGAACGCGACAGCGCGCTCTTCCGCTCGGCGAGCGCGCGGATCTTCTCCTCCACCGAGCCGGCGGTAACCATGCGGTACGCGGTCACCGGCCGGGTCTGTCCGATGCGGTGCGTGCGATCGATGGCCTGACGTTCCACGGCCGGGTTCCACCACGGATCGTAGAGGATCACGTAGTCGGCGGCGGTGAGCGTCAAGCCGACGCCGCCGGCCTTGAGCGAACACAGGAACACCGGCGGGCCGTCGGCCGACATGAAGCGCTCCACCTCGGCTTGGCGGTCGCGGTCCTTGGTCGAGCCGTCCAAGTAGCCCAACAAGATGTCGCGCTTCTGCAACGCGGTGCGCATGATCTTGAGCATCGAAGCGAAGGCCGAGAACACCAGCACTTTGTGACCGCCGGAGAGCACTTCGTCGACGGTCTCGAGGAACGCATCGAACTTGCCGCTCGCGTCGGGTTCGTCGATGTACTCCGGCAGAATGAGTCCGGGATGCGCGCACACTTGGCGCAAGCGCGTGAGCGCGGCGAGCACGTGCACGGTCGCGCCCTCGATGCCGCTTTCGCCGCCGATCTGCGCGATCACGTCGCGCCGGGCCGCCTCTGCGATGCCGCGATAGAGCCGCCGCTGCAGCGGCGAGAGATCGCATTCGATCACCTGCTCGGTGCGTTCGGGCAATTCGCGCGCGACGTCTTCCTTCGTGCGCCGCAGCACGAACGGCTCGAGCCGCGAACGAAGTTGGTGGGCGGCCACCTCGTCGCCCTCGGCGATCGGGTTCTCGAAGCGCCGACGGAACGACGTCTCCGAACCCAGCAATCCCGGCTCCACGAACGCGAAGATCGACCACAGGTCGCGCAGCGAGTTCTCGACCGGCGTACCGGTCAGCGCCAGACGGTGCTCGGCCCGCAGGTTGCGCACGACCTTGGCGATCTGCGAGCTGGGGTTCTTGGCGTTTTGCGCCTCATCGAGAATCAGCGTGCGGAAGTTGAAGCGCTCGAGCTGTTCGGCGTCGAGCCGGGCCAGCGCGTACGACGTGATGATCACGTCGTAGTCCTCGAGCTCGCCGTAGCGCTGCGCGCGATCCGCGCCCGACTGCAAACGCAGCGTCGTCAGCGTCGGCGCAAAACGCGCGATCTCGTTTTCCCAGGTGTGCGTCACCGACGTCGGAGCGATGACCAGACACGGGGCCGGACCTTCCATCTCCTTGCGATGCAAGAGATACGTGATCATCTCGAGCGTCTTGCCGAGACCCATTTCGTCGGCCAGAATGCCGCCGAACCGGAACGACGCGAGATACTGCAAGAAGTCGAGACCGCGGCGCTGGTAGCCGCGCAGGGTGTTGGCGAGCACCGCCGGAGGCTCGATCTCTTCGATGCCCCCGAAATTGCGCAAGCGCGCGCGCAGCGTTTCGACTTCCTCGGGCAGGGCGACGTCGCCGAACGCCTCGTGGATTTCGTCGTGCAGCGCGACGAGCGCGGCCATGCCGGTGCGGCGGCGGTCGTTGAGCTCCGCCAAGAGCGTGCGGCGCTGCCGCAGCGCCTCCACGTCGAAGAGTTTGCCCCGCACCTCGGCGTAGCGGCCGCTGGACTGCAGCAGCGCGGCCAGCTCTTTGGGCGTGAGCGCGGTGCCGTCGCCGACGAACACGTCGACGTTGAGTTCGAACCAGTCGCGCTCGCCGTCGGCGTCGGACGGGCGCGCCGAGATCGAGACGTTCATCGCCCCCTCGCCCGCGGCGACGGCGGTCAACGAATCGTCGAGGATGATGTCGACGTCGTCCCAGTCACCGACCACCTCGCGCACGAACGTGGCGGCGCGCTCGACGTCGTGCAGGGCGAACGCGTCGCCGCCGCGCGGGACGAAACCCGCGTCGAGGAAGCGGTGCGCGAACGCGCGTGCGGTGGCGGGAGCAAAACGCACGAAGCGGCCGCTGGTCGCCGCCACCGCGCCGTGCACCGAGAACGCCGCCGTCGCTTCGCTCTTGCGGTCGATGAACGACAGCCGCGCGATCAACGCGCCGTCGGCCCAGCGCAGGCGGGCCAGCGTTGCGGGGGCTTCGGCGTCAACGACGCCGAGCTGGCGCCGGTCGTCGGGGGAGAGGAACGGTGCGACGCGCGCGATCGTGCCGATCGAGGGATGCTTGCCGTTGCTGCCGGCACCGTTGGTCGGCACCTGCGCGGCTGCCGCCGCAACGACGCGGCGCGCGTCGAAGCTGTCGTCGAGCAGGTACGCCGTACGGTTCACGACCATCCACGACGGCGGCCCGTCGACCACCAGCGCGCCGCGCGGGGTGAACCGCTCGCCGTTGCCGCGTTCGAGCGCGGGCACGAAGCGGTCGCCTTCGCGCACGGCGCGCAGCTGCAGGCCGCGCACGTCGATGTCGAACGGCGCCAGCTCGACCGGATGACGGTTCGCGCTGGGCTCGTCGTCGAAACGTGTGCGCGGGTGGCGGGCGAGGCGGAACAGGGCGCGTGCGAGCGCGCGTTGAGAGACGCGCGTACCGAACGCTTCCAGCACGGCTTCGTCGCGAATCAGCTCGCGGTCGGCGTTGTCCCAGTCGTCGGGCGGCGTCGACTCCATCATCGCGAGGATCGACTCGGCGTCGCGGATCACGCCGCGCAGCCGTGGCGTATCGAGATAGAGCGCGCCGGAAAGCGCTTTGCCGTCGGGCGCGGAGATCACCGGCCAGACGGAACGGGCACGGGCGCGCGGCGGCTCGAGGTCGATCGCCGGCAGCCAGCTCAGATCGACTTCGGCGTCGGCCGGATCGGTCGGGAGCGGCGCCTCATCGGCCCGGCGGACCGTTTCGAGCGTCGCGACGACGTGCTCGCACACGCCGGTCGAACCGCACGTGCACACGCTGCGCAGCGCCTGCGGTCCGGTACCGCTCGACCACTCGACGCCGCAGGCCACGCTGCCGCGGTCGGTGACGGTCGCCTCGATCTTCGCACCCTCGACCGAACGTAGGCTCACGCGCCCACCGTCGGCAAGCTCGAGCGCGGCGCGGGTCAAATCGCGTGAAAACCAATTTCCGATCGACGCCGGCAAGCGCGATCGCCACAGGGCAAAAGGAGTCAACCGTGGGGTATTCGCCGCTACCGCCACTCTTTACTCGCTAAGGTTGAGCGCAAGCCGGCGGCTCGGCCCCTGGGTGATCCTCCGCTGAAGGAGAACGTCAGGGGCCGAACGCGATGGATTCGCTTGAAGCGAATCCTCTATGCCGGCTGGATCTCGGGGAGCGGCTGCGCCGGCGGTTCGACCAGCGGGATCTTCTGGAAGCGCAGCTTGTCCGGGTTGTCGGGGTTCACTTCGGCCAAGATGCGGTCGCCGTTACCGAAGGTGCCCTTGAGCATCTCTTCGGCCAGCTCGTCCTCGACCTCGCGCTGGATCGCGCGGCGGAGCGGACGCGCTCCGAACTGCGGATCCCAACCCTTCTTGGCAAGCAGCTGCTTGGCGTCTTCCGTGACCTCGAGGTGCATGTCTTGCGCCTTGACTTCGCGGATGACTTTTTCCAGTTCGAGCCCGACGATCTGTTCGATCTGCGGACGCGTCAGCTGGTGGAAGACGACGACTTCGTCGACGCGGTTGAGGAACTCGGGCCGGAACGTGTGCTTGACCTCGTCCAGGACCTTGTTCTTCATTTTCTCGTACGATTGCTCGTCGGTTTGGCCCGATTCTTTCTGCGGGCGGAAACCGATGTCGCTGGTCGTCTGCATGCCCGTCGCGCCGACGTTGGACGTCATGATGATCAAGACGTTCTTGAAGTCGACGACGCGGCCCTGAGAGTCGGTCAAACGGCCGTCTTCGAGCACTTGCAGCAGCAAGTTGAACACGTCGGGATGCGCCTTCTCGATCTCATCGAGCAGCACGACCGCATACGGACGGCGCCGCACGGCTTCGGTCAGCTGGCCACCCTCTTCGTAGCCGACGTATCCGGGAGGTGCGCCGACGAGCCGCGAGACCGCGTACTTCTCCATGTACTCCGACATGTCGATGCGGACCATCGACTCGGCGTCGTCGAAGAGATACTCGGCCAGCGAACGCGCGACTTCAGTTTTCCCGACCCCGGTCGGTCCGAGGAAGATGAACGAGCCGATCGGGCGCTTGGGGTTCTTGAGGCCGGCGCGCGAACGGCGGATCGCCCGCGTGACCACGTTGACCGCCGCCTCTTGACCGACGATCCGCTTGTGCAGCGACTCGGCCATGCCGAGCAGCTTGGTCGTTTCCGTCTGCTCGAGCCGGGCGACCGGGATCTTGGTCCAGGAGCTGACGATGTAAGCGACGTCGGCCTCGGTTACCTTGATAACCTTTTCGGCGTCCGCTTTCTTCTTCTCAGCCCATTCCTGTTCGAGGCGCTGCTTCTCGAGCCGCAGCTTTTCCTCACGGTCGCGGATCTGCGCGGCCTTCTCGAATTCTTGCGACTTGACGACCGAGTCTTTCTCTTGTTTGACCCGGCGGATCTCGGTGTCCACGTCGCGGATCGATTGCGGCGGCAGCGTCGCCTGCAAACGCACGCGCGAGGCCGCTTCGTCGATCAAGTCGACGGCCTTGTCGGGCAGGAAGCGATCGCTGATGTACCGGTCGCCCAGCTTCGCCGCGGCCACCAAGGCCTCGTCGGTGATGACGACCTTGTGGTGCGCTTCGTAGCGTTCGCGCAGGCCCTTGAGGATTTCGACGGTCTCGTCGACCGACGGCTCCCCGACCATGACCGGCTGGAAGCGGCGCTCGAGCGCCGAGTCCTTCTCGATGTACTTGCGGAACTCGTTGAGCGTGGTCGCGCCGATGCATTGCAGCTCGCCGCGCGCCAGCGCCGGCTTGATGATGTTGGAGGCGTCGATGGCGCCCTCGGCCGCGCCGGCGCCGACCAGCGTGTGCAACTCGTCGATGAACAGGATGATCTCGCCGGCCGCGCCGCGGATCTCGTCCATGACGCGCTTCATGCGCTCCTCGAACTCGCCGCGGTACTTGGTGCCGGCGACGAGGCCCGCCAGGTCGAGCGTGATCACGCGCTTGTCGCGCAGCGGCTCGGGGACCTCGGACTTGATGACGCGCTGGGCCAGGCCTTCGGCGATCGCCGTCTTGCCGACGCCGGGCTCGCCGATCAGGGCCGGGTTGTTCTTGGTCCGCCGCGAGAGGATCTGGATGACCCGCTCGATCTCCTGAGCCCGCCCGATGACCGGGTCGAGCTTGTTCTCCCGGGCCAGGACCGTCAGGTCGCGACCGTAGGCGTCCAGGGTCGGGGTCTTGGACTTGCCCTTGGGCGCGGGCGGCTGGCCCTCGGCGCCGAGCAGGGAGGTCGTCTGAACGCGGACCTTGGCCGGGTCGACCCCCAGGTTCGTCAGCACGCGGGCGGCCACGCCCTCACCCTCGCGGATGAGGCCGAGGAGCAGATGTTCGGTGCCGATGTAGTTGTGGTTCAGCTGGCGGGCTTCTTCAAAGGCCAACTCGATCACGCGCTTGGCGCGCGGGGTGAAGACCATCTCCTGTTGGACGGTCTGACCGCCACGGCCGACGATCGCCTCGACCTCTTGGCGCACCTTCGACAAATTGACGCCGAGCGTCTCGAGCACTTTCGCCGCGAGGCTCTCGCCCTCGGAGATGATCCCCAAGAGAATATGCTCGGTCCCGATATAATTGTTACCGAGACGCTGCGCCTCTTCTTGCGCCAAAACAATGCTCCGGCGCGCGCGCTCGGTAAACGGTTCCCACATCGACATAACGGTTCTTGAACTCCCCGAGCGATGGTCTCGCTCCCTGCCTGCCCTACTCCCAAAATCGCTCCGTGAGTGAGGGTTTCTCCTTTAACTATTATCGGGATGCAGTGGTTTCAAACGTTAGCCCTTTGGCGAATGGACGGGCGGTTTGCTGTACGCCTTGGCATCTCCGGGGATGACTGTCCGTCCTCCTGTGGAAACGTGCTGCTTTCGTCGTACGCGGAAACCGCGGATGGCCCCGCATGGTTCGAAGGGAGCGATATGGTTACCCAAGAGAGCGTCCGCGAAGCACTGGCCGAGGTCCAGGACCCCGAGCTGCACATGGGGATCCTCGAGTTGGGCCTGGTCTACGACGTCCTGGTCGAGGACGAAGGCAAGGACGTGACCGTCGTGATGACCCTCACGTCGCCGATGTGCCCCGTGGGACCGATGTTCACCCAAGCGGTGCAGTCCAAGGTCGAGTCGCTCGACGGCGTCGAGAAATGCAAAGTCGACCTGACCTTCTCGCCGCCGTGGGATCCCAAGACGATGGCCTCCGACGACGTGAAGAACCAACTCGGCATTTGGTGACGCTGCTCTGACGGCCGGGAGCGATTCGCCGCACGACCACGCGTACCGCCGCCTGGAAGCGATGCGTACGGAGTCGCTCGCGCCGGCCGGTGAAGAAGCCAACACGCGCCAGCACGAGCGCGGCAAACGCACCGCCCGCGAGCGCATCGACACGTTGGTGGATCCGGGTTCGTTTGCCGAGCTCGACCGCTTCGCGGTCCACCGTTCGACCGCGTTCGGCTTGGAGGAGCGGCAGTTTCTCGGCGACGGCGTCGTCACCGGCAGCGCGACGATCGACGGACGCGATGTGTACTTGTTCGCGCAGGACTTCACCGTGCTCGGCGGCTCGCTGGGCGAAGTGTTCGCCGAGAAGATCTGCAAGGTGATGGACTTGGCGCTGCGCACCGGCGCGCCGATGATCGGCATCAACGATTCGGGCGGCGCGCGCATTCAGGAAGGCGTCGTCAGCCTCGGAGGTTACGCCGAGATCTTCTGGCGCAACGTGCAGGCGTCGGGCGTGATCCCGCAGATCAGCCTGATCGCGGGCCCCTGTGCCGGCGGCGCCGTGTACTCGCCCGCGATCACCGACTTCACGATCATGGTCGAGGGCATCTCGCAGATGTTCATCACCGGGCCCGAGATCATCAAAACCGTCACCAACGAAGACGTGACGTTCGAAGAACTGGGCGGCGCGCTGACGCACGCCACCAAGTCGGGCGTCTGCGACCTCGTCGCGGCCGACGAGGACGCGATGAACGATCACGTCCACCGCCTGCTGTCGTTCATCCCGCAGAACAACCTCGACGACGTTCCGCTCGTCCCGACCGACGATGACCCGCAGCGCCTCGCGCCCGAACTCGACGGCGTCATCCCCGACGCCGCCAACAAACCCTACGACATCCTCGACGCCATCGTGCCGACGGTCGACGACGGTGACTTCTTCGAGCTGCAACCGCTCTTCGCGCCGAACATCGTCACCGGCTTCGGGCGGGTCGGCGGGCGCAGCGTCGGCATCGTGGCCAATCAGCCCAATCGCCTCGCCGGCGTGCTCGACATCGACGCTTCGCGCAAGGCCGCGCGCTTCGTGCGCTTCTGCGACGCCTTCAACATCCCGTTGCTCACCTTCGTCGACGTGCCCGGCTTCTTACCGGGAACGGCGCAAGAGTACGGCGGCATCATCAAGCACGGCGCGAAGCTGCTCTACGCGTTCGCCGAAGCGACGGTGCCGAAGATCACCGTCATCACGCGCAAGGCCTACGGCGGCGCCTACGACGTGATGTCGTCCAAACACATCCGCGCCGACTTCAACTTCGCCTGGCCGACCGCCGAAATCGCGGTCATGGGCTCCGCCGGCGCGGTGAAGACGATCTTCCGGCGCGAGATCGCGGCCGCCGCCGACCCCGACGCGAAGACGGCCGAACTGGTCGCGGAATACACGGAACGCTTTGCCAACCCGTTCATCGCCGCGCAGCGCGGTTACGTCGACGACGTGATCGAAGCATCGAAAACGCGGCAAGCCGTTTCGCGCGCCCTCGACCTGCTCGCCGGAAAGCGCGTCGAGCGCCCCCGCCGCAAGCACGGCAACATTCCGCTCTAGGCTCAGCTGTTCCGTCTCGCCGCCGTCCGGCCTCGCCCCGCTCATGGCGCGCTTTCCCAAAGGCGCTGAGGTCACGCGGATCGACGTGACGAGCGCGGCCACCGGGAACGATCCGTGCGGACCGCTCGCTCCCACGGATATCTCGGCATCGAAGGCGGCGTGACCGCCAAGATCGCGACTTGGATGCGAGCCCACGGTTTGTCAGCCCGAGCGTTGTCGAGGGATGCGCCACCACCATCGCGATCGAGTGCGAGCGCACCTCGCTGCGCTCGGCACAGGCTCCGGCGCGAGCAGTGGTGTTAGAAAACGGCGCTCGTGGAGTTGCCCCGGCTGTCGCGCACGATCGTGGCGCGTTCCTCGACGGCGCTCAACGTCGTTCGCGCCCTCGGAATGACAGGGTGGGGCATGTCATCCCGAGCGGGGCGAGCGAAGACGAAGGACGGCTCTAGGCTTGGTTTTTGATGCCGGCGCGGGCGCTGAAGCGGCGGCCGAGGATCGCGAAGCCGATCGCCAGCGCGGCCGAAATCACGCCGACGACCGCGCCGTTCTCGATCGAACCGTTGGTCGCGTAGTCGAGCGTCAGCAGCGAAAGCGGCCGCGTCGTGGGCGTAGCGAGGAGGATCATCGTGCTGATGTTCTTGACGCAACCGACGAAGATGAATAAGGCCACCGTCGCCGCGGTGGGTGAGAGCAGCGGCAGCAGCACGCGGCGGTAGAGTTCCCACCACCCCGCGCCCGAGGTGAACGCCGCCTCCTCGAGCTCGAGCGAGATCTGGTTAATCCCGGTCTTCATGAGGTTGACGCCGCCGGGCATTTCGGTGAACAGCATCGCGACGACCAGTCCCGCGATCGAGCCGTACAGGAAATTGAGGATCGGGAACCCGAGGTAGATCCACAGCAGCGACAGGCTCAGCAAGATGCCCGGGATCGACCACGGCAGCCAGGCCGCGACGTCGAGGAGCTGGCGCGCCTTGGCGCGCGTGCGCAAGATCGTGTAGGCGATCAGCGAGAAGACCAGCACGCCGCAAATTGCCGTCGCGATGCCGAGGCCGAGCGTGGTGGTGAACGACGAAAGAAAGACCGGATCGTGCAGCACGGTGCTCCAGTGCGAGAGCGTGAACCCGAAACCGCCGGTCGCGTTCGTCACGCCGAAGATCTCCATGAACGAACCGACGACCAGCGTGGCGGTCGGCACGATTACGGCCAGCGTGACGAAGCCGCCGCACAAGATCGTCGCCGGCCAGCGCCAGCGGCCCAGATCGACGGCCGGCGCCGCCGCCAGTTTGCCGGTGAGCGTCGCGTACGAACGCCCGCGCACGACCCGTTGGTACCACAGCGCCAGCGCAATCAAGAGGATCACGAACGGCACGCTCAACGCCATCGCGGGCGCGTAGCGCGGCGGTTCGTAGACGACCAGTTCTTGGATCTTGGTCGAGAAGACGCGGATGCCGGCCGGCACGCCGAGGAACAGCTCGACCTCGAAGCCTTCCAAGCTCCGGATCAGCGCGATGATGCCGGCCATCGTCAAGGCCGGCGTCAGCAGCGGCAACACGACCCGGCGGAACGAATCCAGCATGCTCGCGCCGGACATGCGCGCGCTCTCTTCGAGCACCGGGTTGAGCCCGCGGAACGCCGGCCCCAGCAACAGCACGAT
>JBEKXE010000149.1:0-10718 GCA_049512335.1 Candidatus Lustribacter sp. | reverse complement strand
CGGCCGTGATCGCGATTAGTGCGGCGATATAGCGTTCGGGATCGGCCGCAGCGTTTCGGCGAATTGTTCGCGAGCAACGTCGTAACATTCGCAGGATGCATTTTCAAGGTTCGCGCGATCGAGAATCTTGATGATGCCGCGCGAATACTCTATGATGCCCGCGGCCTGCAGCGTTCCGGCGGCGATGGTCACGCCGGATCGGCCGGTGCCGAGCATGATAGCGAGAAACTCCTGGGTCAGCCGTATCTCATCGGAGTTCACACGGTCCTGCGTCATCAAAAGCCAGCGGGCGCACCGTTGATAAACGGTATGTAAGCGGTTACACGCAGCGAGTTGGCCGAGCATGTTGACATACGCTTGCAGATAGCGATCGAGAAGCTGCCGAAACGCGGGATCGGCTGCCATCAACTCGCGAAACACGGCGGCAGGAAGTTCGATCGCGCTGCCATGGACTTGGCAAAAGCAGGCGTTGGCCGAACTCGAGCCGCCCATCAACAGCGGGACGGCGGACACCCCTTCGCGACCGATCGTGCCGACTTCAATTTGGCTGCCATCTTTCATTCGCGCGATGACCGATAGCACGCAATCTATTGGAAAGTAGACCTTATCGATCGGTTGTTCGGACTCGTAGATTTCCTGGCGCAGCGCGAGATTTACGAGGAGACCCCGCTTGAGCACCGCCGCCGCGGTCGAATCCCCAATTGCCATGAGGATCGTATTGTGCCGCAATGAGGAAGGGGTGAGCGGCACACCCAGCGAGCGTTTTCTTCTAGGTTTCGGCAAAGCAGCGACCTCAGGGGCCCTTTACGCGCAGGTTCATACAGACCGCGTTACGGTCCCACCGTACAGTATAGCCTGTCAGGGCCACTGTAGCCTTTGACGTTCGTCCCTACGGGTCTGTTGCAGAGGTAATCAAGTAACGAGATGCCGGGTAACGACGAGGTTTCGCTTGCGTTCGGGAGTCTGCACGCGTTTCTGGACGGGCAGCTGGACCCCAGCCAGCGGGAAACGTTGGACGTCCTGGTGTCCGAACTGTCGTCCGCCTTGCATCGAGCGGTTGAACCTCAAAGGACGGACCTTCTTTCAGCCCTCATCGAGGGATCGCCATACGCGCAGGTCCTCGTCGACGAACGAGGCCGTATCTCGCTAGTTAATGCTCAGGCCGAACAGCTCTTCGGATATAGGCGCGACGAACTACTCGGTGAGTCGATCGAGCTTCTCGTTCCCGAACGCTTGCGCCGCGGGCATCCGGAGTTGCGCGCAGCGTTCGACCATGCGCCGCTCGCGCGCCCCATGGGCGCCGGCCGTGATCTTTACGGGCGGCGCAAGGACGGAAGTGAAGTGCCGATTGAGATCGGCCTCAATCCGATCAAAACCGGCACCGGCTGCTTCACGCTCGCCGCAATTACCGATATCGCGGAGCGCAAGCGTGCTGATGAATTGCGCCTGCGGCACGTCGGGATTCAGCAACGTGCGGCCGAGCTAGAGGTTCTCAATCAGAAGCTTGCGAGCGCCTCGCGCTTCAAGACGCAATTCGTCATGACGATGAGCCACGAGTTACGGACACCGCTCGCGGCGATCATCGGGGCATCGGAACTCTTGAGTCGAGGCAACCTCGATGCACGAGAGCAGATATGCGTGCAAACCATCGGCGAATCCGTCGAGGCGCTTTTCGCGTTGATCAACAGCATCCTAGACTTCTCGAAGATCGAAGCCGGAAAACTCGACCTCCAATTTGCGGACCTCGAAGTCGAATTGGTCCTCGAGAGCGCGGCGGAGGTGGTTGCGCAACTCGCTCGCGCGAAGGGCATCACGGTCTACACGTACGTCGACCCGATGATCCCGCCGATTCGCGGTGACGGCGACCGGCTGCGGCAGATCTTGCTGAACTTGCTCGGAAACGCGGTAAAATTCACCGAACGCGGCCGTATTGTCGCGCGTGCTCTCCTGCACGAAGCGTTGCCCGGCGAGATCGTAGCGCGCTTCGAGGTGAAGGATACGGGGAGCGGCATCGCGCCCGAGGGGCTCGTTCACTTATTCGAGCCGTTCGCCCAAGCCGACAAAGCGGCGTCACGGAAGGTTGGCGGGACAGGCTTGGGGCTCTCGATTTCAAAGCGCCTCGTCGGACTCATGGGTGGAGAGATCGGGGTTCAGAGCGAGCCCGGCACCGGATCATCGTTCTGGTTCACCGCGCGCTTCCAACGCGCTGCGGAACCGCAAAGCCTGCAACGCAGGACGCTGGACGGGATCGCCGGCCTCATTCTTTCCGGCGATGACATGTTCGCTGAGATCATCGAACGCTATATGACATCCTGGTCGATGGAGTGTTGCCGCGCGAAAAGCCGCGAAGACGTCGTTCGGACGCTTGAGTCGGGCGATCGTACCACGTGGGTCCTAATCGTCGATTTGGACGACATCGGGGTCGCCGCCGTCGACGATACGCTCGACGTTCTGCGGGCCGTCTTTCCGGCCCGAATCATCACCATCGGCAAAGACTCACTACTGCGCAAGCCGCTGCGTCAATCCCACCTTTTCGATGCAATTGCGAAAGCGGTCGGCGACAAAAATACCGACCGTGGCTCTTTTGCACCAGCAAGTCCAATTGCGATTTCCCCGCACCTCAGTGCTCCGGTGCTCGTCGCCGAAGATAATGCCCGTCTGCAGCAGCTTCTGAAGCTGCAATTCGACGATCTGGGCGTACCGGTCACATTCGTTTCTGACGGAATCCAAGCCATCGCTGCAATTCGCCAAGCACCCTACGCGCTGATCTTCATGGATTGTCAGATGCCCAACATGGATGGGGTCTCAGCGACCCGAGAGATACGCGAGTCGGAACGGGAATACGGCGGCCACATTCCCATCGTGGCGATGACCGCCAATGCATTCGCCGAAGATCGCGAGGCATGTCTTGCGGCGGGCATGGACGACTATCTGGCCAAGCCCGTTAGACTGGCGGACCTCCGCACCGTGATAGAGCGTTGGTCCACGCCGTGCTCTCAGATATAACGCGGCCGCGTGCTGCGCGCGACGCGATCGATCTTCCAGACGACGAGCACATCGCCAGCCTGTAGACGGGCCAGCACGTCGCCCAGGACGGGCCGATCGCGCCAGGCGACCCGACGCCTTCTCTTCGAAGACCTCGACTGCGCCAGCGGCCCGCAACGCATCGATTTGCAGCCCGAGGTTCTGTTCTTCGGTGCTCACGCGCGCGTATCCGAGGCGGCGCGGATTGTGGTAGGCTGGAGCGGTCATCGAAACTCATCCTTTCGGTGGCACGAGCTCGTCGGTCTGATCACCGGCGGGCTCTTTCGTTGCCTATGCTACTCCAATTCGTTTCTGCTGGGAGATCGGAGTCGGGAACGAAATGGTGCCTGTTGCAGTGTGCTGGCGGTCATCTTCGGTTTCCCAGGTAATTGTGCGCGTGTCTGCCTTCGTATTTTCATACTGCAGTAACGCGTCAATGTGGTAGTTGTCGCAGAACCAGTGATATTGCATAAAAGGATAAGTTGAATCAGTTTCCCATGCGGTCGGCCCATAGCCGGGGCCCACAACCGTGGCGCCGGCATTTGTAGCTGCGACAAGTAGACAGGCAATAACGACGACGATACTTATTAATACGCGATGAACGGATCGCATAGCTGTACGTCCATCGGCAACTTACGAATTACCCACACCCAGGGACTAGGAGGCGCTAATGCCTTCAGTGATGAGCGATCTAGTCCTGGTGCCGGTAACCGCCGGAAAGGAATGTTTCAAGGTGTTATCCGCGCTGCCCAGTGCGTGACGGTTTGCTCAATTGTAGGCACGTCTTGCGAACATAGCTAGTCCGGTTACCGCACACGCTCCCGCAAAGCTAAACCTGCAGGAACATCTGGCGCGCGTCGAACGCGGCAGGGATCGTTTTTGCTGCCGCCATCGCGTCGATGACGGGCTGGATCTGTTTCGGATCGAGCGTGATGCCTTGCTCGACGCGCGTCATCTTGCGGATCGTCGCGGCGTCGACCGCCGTGAACGCCGCGAGCATGTCGACCGTCTCGTCGTGGTGGGCGTTGGCGTACGCGGCGGCGTCGCGCATGCTGCGCGCGAATGCGTCGATCGCCGGCCGGTGCGCGGCGGCGTAATCGGTCGCGGTGAACCACGCCGTGTAGAGAAAGCGCGGTGCGATCGCCGCGAAGACGTCGGTCAGTTTGCGCAGTCGCGGTGAGGTCAATGCTTGCTGCAGCGCCGGCTCGTTCATCGAGCCGGCATCGACGCGGCCGGTGGCGATCGCGTCGACCATCGCGCTGATCGGCAGCTCGACGAATTTGAGCGAGTTGGGGTCGCCGCCGTTCTTCGCCATCCAGGCGCGGGCCGAGATCGTGTAGATGTCGCCGATGCCGTACACGCCGTAGACCTTGCCGTTGAGGTCGGCCGCGGTCTTCACCGGCGAATTGACCGCTACGAACATTCCGTCGATCGGCGCCGTGCTGTTGTACACCCCGGCCGGCGCCACGAGCGCGATCGGCAGGCCTTTGGCGTGCGCTTCGATCAGCGGCGCGATGCTCGATTTGCCGATCTGGTAGGCGCCGCCGACGACGCCGGCCGTGATCGCGGGACCGCTGCGCTCGGGCGACACGTGAACGTCCAAACCGTTGCGCCGGAACAGCCCACTCTGCACGCCGTAGAGTACCGGGGTGATCGAATCTTCGGGCACCCCCGCGATAGCGAGCGTCGTGAGCGTTTGCGCGGCGAGCGCGGACGGCGCGGCCAGCGCGGCAGCGAGCAGCGAGCGGCGCGAAAGCCGGCCGTTCATCCGGCGCTCGGGGTTCCGGCGGCGGCGGCCTTCGCTTCCGCCTGAGCAGCCTCTTCGGCCGCCGCGGCCATCGCCACGACCTCCTCATAAGCCGCCTCGGCCTCTTCGAGCGCGACCTGCGCTGCCTCGACGGCGTGCCGTGCCTTGTTGACGGCTTCTTGCGCCGTCGCGACGCTGGCCGAGCGTAGCGCCACCTGGAGCGTGAGCATCGACTTGCGTGCGGCCTCGAGCAACTCGTCGGGCGTCTTGCCGTTGGCCGGGTATTGCGCGATGCCGCAACTCGGCGCGAGGCGTTCTTCCGACTTACCCGCGCGCATCGGCTCGGCGATGGCGGTGCGGAGTTTGGACGCGAGCGCCAACGTTTCGAATTTGCTCGTCAGCTCGCGGAACACGACCATG
Organism: Candidatus Lustribacter sp.; assembly: GCA_049512335.1. GTDB lineage: Bacteria > Vulcanimicrobiota > Vulcanimicrobiia > Vulcanimicrobiales > Vulcanimicrobiaceae > Lustribacter. The sequence continues at coordinate 5,527 of JBEKXE010000149.1, read as the reverse complement.
AACTCATCGCGCTCGACGCGGCCGACGACGTCCTGCGGACGCAAGTTGGCCGCGATGCGGTTGGCGGCCTCACGCAGCAGATGGTCGGTGACGACGCTGCCGTAGGCTTCTTTGAGCAACCCGAAGCCGTCCATCCCGATGTAGCCGAACGCCACCAGCTCGCCTTCGGCCGCGGCGGCGACCGCCGCAGCCGCGGCCTCGTCCAGTGCCGCCCGCGTGAGCGTGCCGGTCAGACGATCGATGTTGGGATCGGCCGCCGCTGCTGCGGCCGGCTTCGGGTTCGGGGCGGGCGCTTTCTCAGCCATGGGGAGGGTGGTTCCCGCTCCACGGCTCGCCCTCCGTCAGTTGGCTGCGAGAATGTGCGGTGTGATGAAGAAGACGACCTCATCCCGCTGGCGCGCGGTGGCCTTGTTTTTGAAGAACTGCCCCAGGATCGGGATATCGCTCAGAAACGGCAACTTGGAAATCGTCTCGGACGATGTGTCCTCGAAGAGGCCGCCCAGCACGATGGTCTCGCCGTCGTGGACGCGCAGGGTCGCGTTCACTTTCCGATTCGCGATGATCGGGAAGCTGCCGTTGAAACCAATGATTTCAGAATACTCCGGCGACATCGCCGCAGTGATCGCACCGTCGTCCCCGATCGTCGGCGTGACGCGCAGCTTGACGCCGACGTCCACGTTGGTGACCGTAGGGAAACCCGTTTGGGCATTGACCGAGACGACCGGGAACACTTCGCCCACGAGCAAGGTCGCTTCGCAATTGTTCAAGGTAGCGATGCGCGGCGTGGCGAGAATCTGCGCGTGGCCGTTCTGTATGAGGGCGTTGATCTGCGCGTTGACTTCGAGCGCGTTCTTCGTGAGCGCATAGGGAAACTGGGCGACGGCTCCGGCACCGAAGCCGCTTCCGCCGAATTGGATTCCGACGTTGCTTGAGTCGTCGACCGGCTTGATATCCGTCACTCGCACCTCGAACATGACCTGCGGTCCCGGCGCGTCGAGCGCGTTCAGGAGCGTGCGTGCTGCCGACTGCGCATCGGCGCTGCCCGTGATGACGACCGTGTTCGAACGATCGTCGGCGAACATGCTCGCATCCGGGACGGCCCCTTTGAGCTCCTTGAGCGCCTCTGACGGTTTCGCGTTGCGCAGCGTTACCGTCGTTGCGCCGGCCGGACCGGTGGAGCGGCGAGCCATTGCGGTCGCGTCGCCGATGAAGACGATGTTGCCGTCCCGGTGCGTTTGCAAATCGTACGCACGAGCGAGCGCCGCCAACGCCGTGTCGGAATCAACGTCGTGCAGATGAAAGGTGATCCGGCGCGCCTTCACGGTTGCGTCCGCAACGATGTTGAGACCGGATTGCCGCGCGATCAGCGCGATGACGTCGTTGAGGTCCGTGTCGCGGGCATTGATCGAAATCGGAACGGCCGGCGCGGCCGGAGCGGCGACCAAGCCCGCCAGCAGCAGTGCTGCGGTGAGGCGCCGTATCATTGGCCGGGCACGGGCTGGAGCAACAGCCGCCGGCCGTTTGCGAGTTCGACGCCGTCCTCGTCGATGCGCTCGATCGTAGAACCGTCGACGGCGTCGCCGACGCTGACGACCCGAGCCGTTCCGCCGGAGTCGATGACGGCGGTAGGCTGCGTTCCGGTTGCGATCGCGGTAACGTGCGTCGACGGAAGCGGCCGAGCAAGCACGTTCGGCGCCGTAACCAAGCGCGGCAGCGGCGGTGGCGGCGGCACGGCGGGTGGATCGTCATCGATCGCTGCGCGAGGAGCGAAAGCGTCACCGTCAGGTGCGACCGGGGCCGGTAGTGGATCGGCGTGCGCTTGCAACGGGGACGGCTCTTTCGGCCTGCCGCCGTCGAGCTGCGAGCGCACGTCACCGGGTGCGAGCACGATCGCAGCGGCGTAGCACATCAGCGCACCGGCGGCGAGCAGGGTGCGCTTAGAGCGCGCGAGCGGGAGCAGGCGTAGCATCATCGGCTTCTCGCAGGAGGGTGACGTGAAAGGCGGCGTTCAGTTGCGGGCGATCGCCGGGCCGCGTTTGGGCAGTTCCAAGCGTCCCAAGGGTGATGCGCGCGACGGCGTCACCGGCATTGAGATCGCGGGCGGCGCGGATGACGTCGCCGTAGCGTCCGCGCAGCGTAACGTCGAGGGAGACACCCTCTAGCACCGGCACCGGCGTCGAACGCCCGGCCGGAAGAGGTTGGGCGAGCGCGGCCGCCACGCTTTCCACCGCCACGGCATCGCGGCCGGAGACACCGGCGACCGTGCGCAGAAATCGCTCGACGACCGCCTCCCGGCGCTCACCGACGTGCAGACGTCGGACTTGTTCTTCGCGCCGCCGGCGCTCGCGCTCGAGGGCCGGGATGTCGTTTGCCAGCCCGACGCTCCGGACGAGCGTAGCCCGGGCGTCGTCGAGCGCCGCATACCGTTGCATTGCGACCGCCTCCAGCGGCCGGTAGATCAGGACGTAGCCCGCGAGGACGATCGATAGGGCGATGAACGCCCCGGTGCGCGATACGTCAACGGTCATGGCCGGCGTTCCCAGCCGATGACGAAATCCAGAATCCGTCCGGCGCGTCCCGTTGCTGCGATCGACACCAGGTGCGCGCTTGCGGTCCGGTCGATTCCCTGTACGCGTCGCAGCATCGTTCCGATCTCGTCCACGTGCGTCGAACGCCCGCCGATCGTCCAATCGCCGGTCGCCGTCGAGCCGACCCCGGTGAGCCAGGTCGCGGCAGGGAGGTCGTTTCCGATTTCGGCGATCGTGTTGGTCGTCTCCAGGACGTCGCGCCGGGCGGCTGCGACGCCGGCTTGGATCGCACGCAGGCGTCCGACAGCCGCCGTCAGCCGTTTGGCTCGCACCACGTCGGCAGCCGTTGCCTGCACGCGAAGTTGTAGTTGCGAGAGTTCCACGTCGAGCGCCGCGATGCGATGCGTTTCGAACGACCACGTGCCGGTGACGATCAGCAGCGCGGCCCCGATCGATGCCGCCGGGAAGCGCAGTTGCGCGGCGATTGCCGCAAGCGGGATGCCGGCGAGGAACCGTTCGTAGCGATGTTGACCGTAATTGAAGCGGGTCATGATGCAGTACTCCAGAGGCTCAAGCCGTAGGCGATGGTCCAGTCGGCCGCCGCTGCTCGCAAGACGTCGGGCGGTAACGTGTCGGAGCAGTTCGGTGAGAAGGTTGCCGGGTGCACGGCGTGGCCCGTTGCGCGCGCGATCTCCGCGGCGAGTCCCGGAATGCGACTTCCGTTGCCGCACAAGACGATGGTTCGAGGGTCGCGATATCCGTTTGCGCGGGCATCGGCGAACGCCGCTGCCAAGGTGGCGAGCAATGCCTCGCGTGGTGCATCGCCGGCGCCCCCGAAGCCGATCTGACGTTTGCGTTCCTCGGCAGCATCCACGTCCACCCCCAGCGATTGCGCGATGGCGTCGGTGAGCTGCGCGCCTCCGATCGGCGCCTCGAACGCGAACGGTATCGGATCTCCGAAGAGGGTGAGTCGCGTAACGCCGCTTCCGACATCGATTGCGCCGCCGGCGTCCGGGTGGGCGCGCTGCAACGCGAACGCGCAGTCGTCGACGGCAACCGGACGCAAGCGCGCATGTTTGGCCGCGCCCATTGCCCGCGCCAGCGACGAGCGGCGCACGATGCCGATCGTCCAGCGGTGGGCAAGCGGCGTTCGCACGAGCGCCACCGCAGCCTCGGCAATCGGGTAATCGATGAACCGGGCGGCTTCGAAGCGGGCGGCCGGCGTGCGTTCCCGGGATGTCATGGGCGGCAAATCCACCGTGCAGAGGACCGCATCAGGCGGCCCCAACGCGAGCACACAGCGGCGTTCGCGCGTGTGCAGTTCCTCCAGCGCGTCGATCAGCGCACCGGCAGGATCACCGCCATGATCGCGAGCGGCGACCGCGAGCAGCTTCGGAGTTGCACCCGGCGCCCGTACCGTCAGCGCAACGCGCACGCGCCGGTGCCCGATGTCGATGCCGAGCGGGAGGGTGCGCGCCGCCCGGCTCATGGACGAAATCCCGGCGGCGCGAGGAGCGCGGCGAACGTGCCGGCGGCGATGAACGGTCCGAAGCGAATCGACGAGCCGAGCCGCGCGCGTTTGGTGGCGAGCAGCCACGTACCGTACGTTCCGCCGAAGACGAAGGCAAGCGCAATCGCGGTCAAGCCGCTCGAGACGCCCAACGCCATGCCGAGTGCCGTGCCGAGCTTGACGTCACCGAGCCCGAGACCATGTCCGCTACTGAGGGCATGGAGCAAGAACAGGCCGCCGCCGACGGCTGCCGCACCGTAGAGGCCATTGATCAACGAACCTTCGATCAGAGCGAGAGCTGCCGCGGCGATGAGCATCGCGCCGGTGAGCGGATCGAAGATGGAACCGGTGCGCGCGTCGACGACGCCGGCTACGGCCGCTCCGGCACTCGCCGCAACGGCCGTCACCGGCAGGTCGGCCGATGTGGCCGCGAAGGCGGTGGCGGCAACGAGCGCCGGCAGCAGCGGAGGCAAGGTTCCGATCGTCATGCGGCGCCGGCCGGCGGCGTCGGCGGCGATCGTCCAGTACAGCAAGCTCGCAGCGACGGCGCCCACGGAAGCGAGCATCGGGTTCATCGCAGCGACCGCAACAAAGCGCGGGCCGGCGCGAATCCGGGAGCGTCGGCGAGCGCGAGGCGTTCGAACCGCCGTGCGGCGCGCAGATCGGACGTGCGCAGCGCCATGCGCCCGGCGAAGTGTTCATAGCGGGCATCGTGCGCCAATGCACCGGCGCGGGCGAAATCGGTCTCGGCATCGCGCCAGCGACGCAATTGCAATTCGGCGAACGCGCGATCCGCAAAGAGTCCCGGATCGGGCCCGCCGGTTGCCAAGGCGCGTCCGGCAACCGTGACGGCGAGCCGTGCACCGGCGCGGTCGTGACGCAGCGCCAGCTGAAACGCCAGCCGGTCGGCCGCGACGATCGAGTGCGGGTCGATTTGCGTCGCACGGTCGTAGAATCGAATGGCATCCGCGACGTCACCGGCCCGAAGCGCATCGTCGCCGCGCGTCACGACGGCCGCCGCGAGCTGGCCGTGAAAGAGGACGAAGGCGGCAGCCAGCGCGGCGCTCGCCAAACACACGCGCCGGGCACGCGTCAGCCTCATCATGCCAGCAGTCCGTAGTAGCCGCCGAGCGCCAGCATCAGGGAGCCGGAGACAACTCCGGGCGCCGGGCTTGAGTTCCAGGCGCGCAACGGCCGGGCAAAAATCGAACCGAGCGATCCGACGAGAAACAACGGCGCGGCATGGCCGAGGGCAAAGGCACCCAATAGGAGGGCGCGAGAGAGCGGATCCCCATCGCCGGCCGTCATGCCCACGACGGCGGCAATGACCGGCGTACAACACGGTGAGACGACGAACGCCGACGCTGCGCCCAAACTGAAGACTGCGCTCAACCGGTGCGAAGTGACGTCGTTGCGGATAGCGTGATGCGCATGGTCGCAGCTCGGAGCGTGCAGTAATGTCACCAGACCCCCGCCGGCCAATACTGCG
>JBEKXE010000148.1:0-10784 GCA_049512335.1 Candidatus Lustribacter sp. | reverse complement strand
CCAGCAGCGCGGCGCCGAGAAGTTGCGTTGCTTTCAGAGTAGGCAACGCTACGGCAAGCCGTATTCTTTCCAGCGCGCGGCCACCTGGGCGGTGAGCTCGCGGCTGACGATGCTCAGCGGCGGGAACCGCTTGTCCTTGAACGCAAACGTCGCGTCGATGCCCATCCCGCGGACCGGCGGCGCGAAGTAGAAGTCGTCGCCCACGCCACGGTCCTTCACGTTGTGAACCTTGCCCAACACGACGTGCTTCTCGGGATCGACCGTCGCGGCGACCCGCCACATGATGTCGTCCCAATCGCGAACATTGCAATCCTGATCGACGACGATGAGCCAGCGCCAGGCCTCGCCGCTGTCGTTCCAGATGCCGTCCATGATCCGGCGGGCATCGTCTTTATCGCGAATCTTGGCCGAGACGATCAGGCCTCCCAGGCGGCCGATCTCGGGGAAGTAGACCTCGCGGATGTTCGTCAGGCCGGTCTTGCGCACGATGCGCGCCTGAATCGATCCCGAGCGCATGATCTGCCGCGGATAGTCCTCGACGCGTTGGCAGATGAGGCCGTACATGACCGGATCGCGGCGGTGCGTGATGGCCGTGATCTTGATGACGAAACAGTCTTTGTTCGACCCGTAAAACCCGGTCGATTCACCGTGCGGCCCGTCGGTGGTTCGAACGCCCGGCTCGATCAGGCCCTCGACGATCATCTCGGCGTGCGCGGGCACCAGCAGATCGTTGGTTTCGCACTTCACGAGCTCCGTCGGCGCCCCGCGCCAGCCGGCCGCGGCCTCGTATTCCATCGAGCCGTCCGGACCCGGCCCGACCGGACTCCCTGATGCCAGCGTCAGCAACGGATCCATGCCCAGGACGACGGCGACCGGCGAGGGGAGACCCTTGTTGTAATTCTCGAGGATGTGATCGCCGCCGCCGGGGCCGGTCGTCGCGTTGAAGCCATGGATCTTGCCGACCAGGCTGAGCGTCGTCTTGTCCTTGATCTGCACGCGATAGGTGCCCATGTTCAAGGCGCCGTTGTGCGGGTCGCAGGTCACGATGCCGGCGGTCGTCCCGAGAAAGCGCCCGCCGTCGAGCTCGTGCCACACCGGCGTGGGAACGATGTCGATGTCGATGCCGTCGCCGGTGATGATGACGTCTTTGCACGGGCCGGTCGCGAGCGTCCGCGAGGGAATCCGCGCGTTCATGCCGGCCACGACCCGCTCGTGGATCACTTCCTCGTCGGCCTCGGTGTTGAAGGTGACGGCGAGCTGCTGCGTGGTCGAGATGATGTTCGTCACCAGCGGCATGCCCGGGTAGCCTTTGATGTTTTCGAAGATGATCGCCGGCCCTTTGCGCGCCAGCGAGCGCGCCGCAATCGCACCCATCTCGTGCACCGGATCGACCTCGCACGTGATGCGCTGCACGAGGTTCTTCTCTTCGAGCAACTTCATGTAGTCGCGCAGATCCGTGTATTGTACCGCCGGATACTTCGCGCGCGGCTCGGTGATTGTAGCCATCCGTCACACACCTGTCCCGAGAGGGAGGGGACTGTAGCCGCAAGAATTTCCAAGCGCGGTTAGTTGATCCTGTCCCGGCGTCTTGCGTGAGGGTCCCCAATCGTGAAACGAGCGATGTCGCGAGCACGGTGGATGGCGCTGCTGACCGCGTCGGCTTCCGCCGCGCTTCCTCGACCGGTCCGCAGCCAGCCGGCGCCGGCGATTCGCATGGGCGGCGGGATCGGCGACACGAACAGCGAGCCCTACTACGGCGTTGAGTGCGGCGCGTTCGAGCAAGCCGGATTGAACGTCGACGTGCAGACGTTCAACGGCGGCGGGATCATGCTGCAAGCGTGTGCCGGCGGCGCGATCGACGTCGGGATCGGCGACGTCATCCAGGTCACCAGCGCGATCAACGCCGGGATTCCGCTGGCGATTTTCGCCCCGTCGGCGTTGTACGTGAGCGACGCTCCGACGACCGTGCTCGTCGTCGCCAAAGACGGACCGGTACAAAGCGCGAAGGATCTGATCGGGAAAACGATCGCGGTCACGTCGCTGAATTCGCTTCAGGAGATCTCGACTCGCGAGTGGTTGCACCAGCACGGGGGCGATCCGGCCCGGACGACGTTCGTCGAGATGCCGGGCACGGGAATGATCGAGGCCGTTCTGCACGGCACGATCGCGGGTGCCGTGCCCGGCTATACGAACATGGCCGTCGAGCAGGATCGCGTGCAACTCTTGCGACCCCTCGGGAAACCCTTCGACGTCGTCGCGAAGACGTTCGTGCTCTCGAATTTTTACGCCCGGCGCAATTGGCTGCTCGCGAACACCGATGTCGCGCGCCGGCTGGCCGGCGCGATCTACGCCACGGCACGGTGGTCGAACGAGCACCATGCCGACACGGCCCGCGTGCTCGTCAAGAATCAGCGGATCGATCCCGCCGTGGCGGCGCGCATGACGCGCGCCCAGTACGCGACGAGCCTCGACCTGCAGATGCTGCAGCCGATCGTCGACATCGCCGCCAAGTACAAAGCGGTCAAGCAGCCGATCGCGGCGGCGGACCTCGTCGTGAAATTGAATTGAACCGCGCTCTCCGCCGCGTTGCTGACGCTAATGCTCGTGCTGTTCGGCGTGCTGATTTGGCTACCCGTGACGTTTGCGGATCCCCATACCGTGGGGAACTGGGGGTGAACTCACTCAGAATTTCGGGATCGCCGGAGCCGCCTGGATCGTCGCCGACGTGCTCACCGGGCGCCGGCGACGCGATCGAGCAGCGCCATCAGTTCCCGCGGCGCCGTGACGTTGGGGCTGTGCGTCGCATCGATCTCGAAGGAACGCCAACCCCGTTCCGAGCGCGCGCGCTCGGCGCAGCGGTCGAACGTCACGCTCGGGTAGCGCACGGCCCGGATGTAGGCGCGCGGCAGCACCGGCTCGCCGTGGTGCAGGCGCAGCGGCTGTTCGAAACACTTCAGCGGCTGCGGGAGCCGCCGGTCCGCGATCCAGGTTGCGTCTTCGGGCGAAGTGTCCGCGGGAGTCGGATTGGGCGGAACGCGCCAGCCGTCACCCTGCGCGGCGGCGGCGCGCATGCGCTCGCGCTGCGCCGCGGGGACGAGATCGGCGAGGCTCTGACCGTCGCGCGGGACGAACGCGTCGAGGTAGATCAGTTGCGCGATCCGTTCGGCGGCCCGATCGGCGACGCCGGTCGCGACCATGCCGCCGTAACTGTGCGCGACTAACACGACGTCGTGCAGATCTTCGTAGTGCAGCACCGCGAGCAGGTCGCCGACGTGCGTTTCGAGGTCGATTGCCGGCGTGGCCAGGTGCGCGCGCTCGCCGAGCCCGGTACACGTCGGCGCGACGAACGTATGGCCCGCCGCCGCCATCAACGGACGCATCTTTTTCCAGGCCCAAGCCGCCGACCAAGCGCCGTGCGCCAGCAGGAAAGTTGCCACGTTTTGTGTTTAGGCGTGGGGAGAGGAGGCCCTACGATGCAACGCTCGGCATTTCTCGGCGCCCTGGGCTCGGTCGCACTCGGCGGCGTCCCCGTACATCTGGGCGCGCAAACGCCCACGTCCATACGCATCGCGACGGCACCCGACGCCGACGTCGTCGCCGCGCTCTGGGGCGTGCAGAGCGGCGCGTTCGCGCAGGCCGGACTCGACGTCACGATTCAACCGGCGAATAGCGGATCGGCCGTCGCCGCTGCCGTCGCCGGCGGCTCGCTCGAGATCGGCAAGTCGAGCTTGGTCTCGCTCTTGGCTGCGCGTAGCCGCGGCTTGCCGTTCGTCCTCGTCGCTGCCGGCGCCGTCTTCGACGCGAGCCGGCCCGACTCGGGCATGATCGTCGCCAAAGGCTCGCCGCTCAAACGGCCACGCGACCTCAGCGGCAAGACGGTCTGCGTGCAGTCGCTCAACGACCTCAACGCGGTCGCGATGTCGGCCTGGGTCGATGCCGACGGCGGCGACTCGAAGAGCGTGAAGTTTCTCGAGATCCCGGTTGCCGCCGCCGCGCAGGCCGTCGCGTCGGGCCGCGTCGACGGCTCCACGCTCTCGATGATCTTCTGCAACCAGGCCGTCGCTGCCGGGACGTGCCGCATCATCGGGCATCCGTTCGAAGCGATCGCCAAGCGCTTCATCTATTCCGGATTTTTCTGCACCGCCGACTTCGCAGCTAAAGACGGGGCCGCGCTCGACGCGTTCCGGCGCGTGATGGCACAGACCGGCGCGTACGTGCTCGCGCACCGCGGTGAGACGGCGCCGGTCGTCGCCAAATTCACCGGGCTCGATCAAAAGGTCATCGAAAGCGTGCCGGTCGAGGTTGCCGTCAAGCTCGACCCCAAGCTGATCCAACCGCTGATCGACAAAGCCATCACCTACAAGCTCGTTCCGTCCGATTTCGATCTGCGCGCGATGATCGATCCGGCGGCACGCGGTACGCTATGAGCGCGAACGCGATTCGCCGCTCGGCGTTCCTGGCGAGCGCCGGCGCGGCCGTTGCGCTGCCGGCGGTCGCTCGCGCCGCGGATCCGGTCAACGTCGCGATCATTCCGGGCGATGCGGCCGGGACGCCGTACTACGCACAGCAGTTGGGCTACTTCAAGCCGGCCGGGCTCGACGTGAACCTCCAAGTGCTGGCGGCCGGGCCCGCCATCGCCTCGGCCATCGTCGGCGGGACGATCGACATCGGAGCCGTCAACACCGGTTCGCTCGCCTCGGCGCGGCTGCGCGGGCTTCCGCTGCGCGCGCTCGCGCCGGCCAACCTCATCGGTTCCCGGCCCGCGGCGGATACGATCATCGTCGCCAAAGAATCGACGATCCGTAGCGGAGCGGATCTGGCCGGGAAGACGATCGCCATCAACTCGACCGGCACGGTTCAGCACGCCGCGGCGCTGGCCTGGATCGAAGCGCAAAACGGCGATCCCAAAGCGGTGAAGTTTCTCGAGCTGCCCGTTCCCGCGATGCCGGCGGCGATCGTCGCCGGGCGCGTGGACGGCGGCATTTGCGGTGAGCCGTACGTATCGGAAGCGGCGGCGACCACGCGCAGCCTGGGGCCGATCTACGATGCGATGCACAAGCCCTTCTTGCTTTTCTGCCTGTGTGCGAGCGAACGCTGGCTGCAGAGCAATGCCGCGGCGGCGAGCGCGTTCGCGGACGTCATGCGCCGGTCGTCGGCCTGGGCCAACGCACGCCAAAACGAAGCGCAACGCCGGCAATTCAACGTCACCCTGACCAAGCTCGATCCGCAAGTGATCGCGAAGATGACGCTGGCCGAGATGGGCACGAGCCTCGACGCGCCGCTGATTGCGCCGGTCATCGACGTGATGCTGAAATACGGCTTCCTCAGCCACACCGTCAACGTCGGCGACATGATCTGGCACGCCTGAGCGACAGGCACGACTCCTCGGAGAGCACAAATGGAATAGGAATAGCAATATTTCGCGCAAGCCGGGCGGCCCGGTACGCCGTACAACTCGCGAGCGTGTGAAACGGAGGGGCCATGGACATGGGCATCAGGACGGGGACCCGGAAGCTGGTCGTTCTCACCTTGGCCGGCATTCTCGCCCTGATGGTCGGCGGCGTATCGGAGGCGCCGGCCGCCGACACCTACGTCATACCGGTCGATCTCCCGCTGACCGGCTCGGGCAGCTTCTTCGGACAGGGTGAGCAGCAAATTCTGCGCTTGCTCGAAAAGCGCGTGAACGATACCGGCGGCATTCACGGCCAGCCGCTGCGCTTCGATTTCCTCGACGACCAGTCGAGTCCGCAGGTTGCCGTGCAAGTCGTCTCCGGCGCGCAAACGAGCCAACCCGCGGTGATCCTCGGCCCGGGCGTTTCGGCGGAGTGTTTGGCCACCCAACCGCTGGTGAAAAACGGCCCCGTATTGTACTGCCTCTCGCCGGCCGTCTATCCGCCGGCGGGCAGTTTTATGTTCGGTGCGTACATGACCACCGAATCCGTCGAACGCGCAACCGTGCGCTACATCCACGACATGGGTTGGCGCCGCATCGGCATGTTGGCGACGACCGACACCAGCGGCCAAGTCGGGGTACGCGGCTACCAGCGCGCGATCGCCGCGCACGAAAAGGGCTACGCGACGATCGTCGCCCTCGAGCGCTTCAACCCCGACGACGTGAGCGTCTCGGCGCAAGTCGCCCGCATCAAAGCGGCCGATCCGCAAGTCATCATCGCGTTTGCCGCCGGGGCTCCGTTCGGAACGATCCTGCGCGGGCTACGTGATGCGGGTCTGGACCTGCCGGTCGACACGAGCTCGGCGAACACGACGCCGGTCGCGTTGGCGCGTTACTCCTCGATCTTGCCGACGACGTTGATCGTCAACGGATCGGCGTTCGACGGCCGCAAATTCTTGCCGCCCGGTCCGTTGAAGGACGCGTGCGACGAGCTCGACGCGGTCTTGCGCGCCGGCAACGGCGGGTCGCCCGGTGCGACCGAGCTCTTGGCCTGGGATGCGGGACGGCTCGTCGTCAGCGCTCTGCGCGCGCTGCCCGCGGGTGCCACGGCGGAGCAGCTGCGCACCTACATCGCGCAACTGCACCGCTTCGCGGGCGTCAACGGCATCTACGATTTCCGGACCGGCGACCAGCACGGGCTAACCGACACCGACGTCGTCGTCTCTCAGTGGGACGCGCAGGCCAAGATCATGGTCGCGGTCAGCCGCCCCGGCGGTGCACCGCTCACGCAGCACTGACGGGCGCGAATTCCGGGATGACGCGTTCGCCGAACAGGCGTAACGACTTCGTCGCCAGCGCCGACGGCATGCCGGTGATCTGGTGGTGCGTCAACAAGACGTCGTAACCGCACAGCTGCTGCTGGCGCTCGATCGCGCGCGCGACCGTCGCCGGGCTTCCGACGAACGCGAGCCCCTCGTCGATCCAGAAGTCGTAGGACTTCGACGTCTCGAGATAGATGCGCGCGATCTCCAGCATCTCGGGCGTCTTCTCCGCGTCCTTCAGCCCAAGCGCCCGCGCGACGCCGCGCTGACCGGCCAAGCCTTCGCGCATGAACGGCTCGGCCTCGGTGCGCGCGATGTCATCGGTTTCCGCGACGTGTACGTGGCGCACCAGCAGTTTGCGCGGCGCCGCTTGGTGACCGTAGCGTTCCCACTGTTCGAGATAGCTGGAGAATTTCTCCGCGATGACCACCTCGACGTCCATGTTTTGGGCGAACCCGAACCCGCTTTCGGCGGCGTACGCGATCGAGGTCGGGCTGTGCCCGCCCATCCAGATCGGCGGGGTCGGCTGCTGGAACGGCCGCGGCTGGGGTTGCGCGTTCTCGAACGTGAAGTTCGCGCCGTGGTGGGAGAACGTGTCGTTGGTCCAGGCCTTCCGGATCACGTCCATCGCCTCGAGGCCGAGCTCGCGACGCCGCGTGAAGTCGATGCCCCACGGGCCGAACTCGCGCGATTGCGTGCCGTACCCGATCGCAAACTCGAGCCGGCCGCGCGAGAGCTGATCCACCATCGCGGCGTCCTGAGCCAGGCGCACCGGATGATGCATCGGCAGTTGAAACACCATCGCGCCGAAACGCAGCGTCGACGTTGCCCGCGCCACCGCCGCGAGATAGACGTTCGGGCACGAGATGACGGGAAACAGCGCGTTCTGGTGTTCGATGAAAAAATAGTACTCGTAGGCCAGCGACTCGGCCAAGCACGCTTGGGCGATGTGCGCATCGTAGGCGGCGGCGAGATCGTCCCGTTGATCGGGTGCGATAGTGTCGAAAACCCCGAACGCGAGTTTGGCCATGCATCGGACATTCGAACGGCCGGACGGCCTTCTCTTGCGGGCGCCTTGCCAATAGTGTCGAAAAACTGCTTTCCACCCGGGGAGGTCAACCGTATGACACGCGCCTGGCGCCGCTTGGGCATAGCCGTCCTGTTCGCGCTGTTACCGCTGCACGGCGCCGCGCAAAGCAACTCCGCCGTGCGCGTCCTCGAGCTCGGCGGCGACGGCGGCGCCGAGGCGGCGTATGCGCTGGCGGGCGGCTTCTTCAAGAAGTACGGCATCGATGCGACGGTGACGGGAACGAGCAGCGGCGGCTCCGTCGTCGCCGCGGTTGCCGGTGGCTCGGCCGAGGTCGGCTTCTCGAACCTGCTCTCGGTCGCAGCGGCAATCGGCCGCGGTGTCCCGATCACGATCATCGCACCTTCCGGTCTGTTCGTCCGTAACGCGCCCGACATCGTGCTGGTCCGGGCGCGGCATTCGGCTTTGCGGACCGGCGCCGATCTGACCGGGAAGATCGTGGCCGTCACCACCTTGGACGGCGAACAGCAACTGGGCGCCGAGGTGTGGGTCGACAAAACCGGCGGGAACTCCAAAACCGTCCGCTTCGTCGAGCTGTCCGAAACGGCGATGGCCGCTGCCCTGACGGCGGGTCGCATCGACGCGGCGATGATGACGGGCTCGTACTTCAGCCAGGCCCGCAACGAGGTCGAGTTGCTCGGCAACGCCGACGCCGCGATCGCGCCGCAGTTCATCTCGGGCGTCTTCTTCGCCTCGACGCAGTGGGTTCAGGCGCAGCCCGAGACGGCAAGGCGCGTCGCACGCGCGTTGCGCGACACGGCGCATTGGGCGAACACGCACCGCGCCGACACCGCCCCGATCCTGGCGCGAAACTCGGATCTCGACGCCGCCACGATCGCGGCGATGGTGCGCTCGACGTTTGCCGAAACGATCACCGTGCCGGAGCTGGAACCGGCAATCGACGTCGGCCTGACCTACGGCCGCTTGAAAGCACCGCTCGATATACGTCAAATCGTCGCGACGGCGCAGTCATTCTGGGGCAAGTAGCGAATCGCCACGAACGCGCACGACGACTGGAGAGACACCATGGCGGATACGGAAGTTGGGAAGACGGGCGGCTGCCCGGTAGAGCACGGCACCCCGCACGGCACGCACGAGCCGGCCGGATTGGTGACCAATCGCGACTGGTGGCCGAACCAATTGAACCTCAAGGTCCTCCACCAGAACGCCGCGCCGAGCGACCCGATGGGCCCGGCCTTTCGCTACGCGGAGGCCTTCAAACAACTCGACGTCGCGGCGCTGAAGAACGACCTGATCGCGCTGATGACGGACTCGCAGGACTGGTGGCCCGCCGACTACGGCCACTACGGCCCGCTCTTCATTCGCATGGCGTGGCATAGCGCCGGCACCTACCGCACCTTCGACGGCCGCGGCGGCGCGGGCCGCGGCACGCAACGCTTCGCTCCGCTCAACAGCTGGCCCGACAACGCGAACCTCGACAAAGCGCGCCGGCTGCTGTGGCCGATCAAACAGAAGTACGGCAACAAGATCTCGTGGGCCGACTTGCTCGTGTTTGCGGGCAACTGCGCGCTCGAATCGATGGGCTTGCGGCCGTTCGGTTTCGGCGGCGGACGCGCCGACGTGTGGGAACCCGAAGAGGACGTCAATTGGGGAACCGAACGCACCTGGCTCGGCGACGAGCGCTATTCGGGCGATCGCGAACTCGCCAAGCCGTTCGGCGCCGTGCAGATGGGCCTGATCTACGTAAACCCGGAAGGGCCGAACGGCAACGCCGATCCGCTCGCCGCGGCGCGCGACATCCGCGAAACGTTCGCGCGCATGGCGATGAACGATGAGGAAACGGTCGCGCTGATCGCCGGCGGCCATACGTTCGGCAAAGTCCACGGCGCGGCCGATCCCAAGCAGTACGTCGGGCCGGAGCCCGAGGGTGCGCCGATCGAAGAGCAGGGACTGGGCTGGAAGAACAGCTTCGGCACCGGCAACGGTGCGGCGACGATCACCAGCGGCCTCGAGGGCGCGTGGACGGCGAACCCGGCCACGTGGGACAACGGCTTCTTCGACAACCTCTTCAAGTACGATTGGGAGCTGACCACGAGCCCGGCCGGCGCGAAGCAATGGACGCCGAAGGGCGGCGCGGGCGCCGGGACCGTGCCCGACGCGCACGATCGCTCGAAGCGGCACGCGCCGATGATGCTCACCACCGATCTCGCGCTGCGCTTGGATCCGCACTACGGGCCGATCTCGAAGCGGTTTCACGAGAACCCGGCGGCGTTCGCCGACGCGTTCGCGCGAGCATGGTACAAGCTCACGCACCGCGACATGGGTCCGCGTTCGCGCTATCTGGGGCCGCTCGTCCCGGCCGAAGAATTGTTGTGGCAAGACCCGATCCCGGCGGTGACGCACCAACTCATCGACGCTGCCGACGTCGCCGCGCTGAAAACGAAGATCTTCGGAACCGGGATTTCGATCGCGCATCTGGTTGCGACGGCGTGGGCGTCGGCGGCGACCTTTCGCGGTTCCGACAAACGCGGCGGCGCCAACGGCGCGCGGCTGCGTCTCGCGCCGCAGAAGGATTGGCCGGTGAACCAGCCCGCCCAGCTAGCGACGGTGTTGAGCGCGCTCGAACGCGTTCGGAGCGAGTTCAACGCCGCGCAGACCGGCGGGAAGCAGGTGTCGCTCGCCGACCTGATCGTCCTCGGCGGCTGCGCTGCGGTCGAACGCGCGGCGAAGAATGCCGGTGTCGACGTGCACGTGCCGTTCACCCCGGGCCGTGCCGATGCATCGCAGGAGCAGACCGACGTCGACGCGATGGCGGTGCTCGAACCGCTCGCGGACGGCTTCCGCAACTACTTGAAGGCCGCGCCGCTGGGCGTGTCCGCGGAAGAGCTGCTGATCGACCGCGCGCAGCTGCTGACGTTGACCGCGCCCGAAATGACCGTGTTGATCGGCGGCCTGCGCGTATTGAACGCGAACGCCGGGCAAACGAAGCACGGCGTCGGGCACGCCGCCGATTTCGACGCTA
>JBEKXE010000147.1:0-10846 GCA_049512335.1 Candidatus Lustribacter sp. | reverse complement strand
GACTGTTCCACACGGAGAGCGCAGCACAAGCACACTGCCCAAAGGACGAGGTCGTCTGGCTAAATATTCCCACCGGTATCTACCACGAGAAAGGCATGCGATGGTACGGGCGCACTAAGCACGGTGCGTACGCCTGCCGCAAGGAGGCCGATGCCGCCGGCTACCGTGATACGGAGAATGGCCAATGAGCGTGGCAAAAGTTACTTTAGCTGTGATTCTCATCGCCACGTTCGCCAATCCGGAAATGGTCCTGTCGGAAACATTCGGTCAAGGTTTAGTTCGCGTGTGTCCAAATGGACCGCGAATTGCGGGGCTCCAACGTAAGACAGATGAAGCAAATGCTATTGTGGACAAGTCTAGATTCAGCCTGGCCAAGTCACTATCGCTGGAGGAGTATCGTTGCTCCCTGGCCTCGATCGATGCCTACGACCGCGACATAGCCAAGTACCTCTCGGCGGCACATCTTTACGATTCAACGAGGACAAATGGCGATGCCATCGATGTCGACCCTATCGTTGCTTCGCGCTTAAACGATCTTGCAGCGTCCACGCATTACGCAGACATCCGCCGTCTGTCGCTGAAGCTAAAGGGCGAAGCAAAGCATGAATTCTCAATGGCATATCAGGCGGTTTACGGCTCACCGTCCCCCGCCCCAGTTCCCGCCCCAACTGAGGCGCCTACCCCCGAGCCCACGCCTATGCCAACGCCAGAACCCACTCCATCGATCGCTACGACGCAATGTCAAAGCGGAATAGCCGACTTCCTATCCGCGTATTCGGCCCTGAATGATGCATTCGGGCGTTATATTAAGGCCCAGCAATCCGCTACGAACGCGGCCCGCGCCTCGACGAATCGATATGGCTTTCTAGCAGCTGAAATCGCCGCAGCATACGAGATCCGTGCAATAAATTCCGTAATCAATGCCGAGGAACCGAAGCTTGTCGGACCCCAGAACCAGATCAGCGCAAGCGGCGCAAACGACACCGCGCGTCGGGCAGGCCAGATTGAAAATGACATACATCAGCGCGATGAGCTAGCGCTCAGCTGGTCGCAGCAGCGCTATAGCCTCTTTACGAACCTCGCCAACGGTGGCAGCGGCTTTCAACTAGATCAATCTACCTTAAATGAAAGCAATGACCTGACTGCACGAATAGATGGCGAATTCAACGATGCGCGCTACTCTCAACCCTGTGCACAATAAGAAAAACGCTCGCTGAAAGACGCAGCATGATAAAATTGTCCCTTGTTCCCCTGATTGCGCTGGTTCTTGTCACCGCGTTCTCACGCATAGCGGCAGGCGCCGTCATCTATCATTTCATCGCGCATGATGGCCAGTTCCTCGGCGACTCGACTTGCACGGGCTCCCGCGCGATCGGTAATCCCTTCAGTCAATATGGCTCACGCTTTTCGTCTGTTTCAATCTGGAATAAGTTTAGCCAATACGGTAGCGAGTTCTCTGCGCTTAGTCCATACAACCGATTTACGAGTACCCCGCCGGTCATTTATGACGACAACGATAACAAAGTTGGCTACCTCACTCTTAATCAATTCGTCGGTGTTGCCTCGCAAAATATCTCACCGATTAAGTTAGAGCTCATTATGATGGATGAATGCGACAAGGAGGGCAACTATCGTTAACCTAGCCGATCGGATCGCGATGTCGTCCGTGACGTTATAGCGCAGAAAATGGGGCCTAAGGGCTGCTGTTGCAGAAGGTATTACACAGAGGTGTTCAGATGATCAGGCGATTGACCTGATGCCGCTAGAATCCAGAAGTACGATCGAGGAACGAGCAAAGGCCGCAATTGACTTTCCCGCGGAGTTCCCGGGTATTGAGTTCAAGGCGAACCTCGGTTTCGAAACCATAAACTATCGAATCGCTAAGACCTCAATGGCGATGAGCAATCTTCGTGACGGCGGCCTCATCATTGTAGGCGTCGCGCAAGATGCTATGCGTAACTTCGTCGTCGAGGGAGTAAGCAACGATAACACTCTCACGTACATTCAAGAGACGGTTTATGAATTCGTAAATAAGTATGCATCACCGCCGGTCGAGCTACGAGTAATGACGGTTCACCATCGATCCAAGGACTTTACGGTCATAGCTGTTCCCCCATTTGAACGCACTCCCGTTGTTTGCCGCCGCAATACTCCAGACGGTACAAGCAGGGCAGATCAAATGCGTGAAGGCGATTGTTTCGTACGAACAGGTTCACCGGTGGCTACCCAGCGCGTTAAATCGGCCGAAATGATGGCAGACCTTCTTGAGATTGCAGTGGTTCGACGAATTGCGGAGCAAGATCGAATCCGTCGCGAAGCCGGCGTTTCCAGCTTTCCAGTACAGGAGAGCCGTTTTGACAATGAGGTGAGCGACGTTGCCGACGCCCTCTGAAACCGAGATCTTGGAAAAGATCCGGAAAGAACCATATTACTCACTGCGCATCCTTCCGATGACTGGGATCGAACTGACGCTGAAAGCGGCAAGTGAGCTCATTAGGAAGGATGCGGTCCGACTGCGGGGATGGGATATGCCCCACTACGATTCCAATGAGATTGGCAGGACCCAGGCATACATCTTTAACGGTACCGACTGGGCCAGCCATGTTGAGTTGTGGCGAATGTACCGTAGTGGCCAGTTTGTCTATTTTGGAGCACCATGGGATCTAGCGATGGATCATCAGGACAAACTCCGAGCAGAGTTCGATAAGTTTGTCTTTATGGCAGACGAGCCCACTAAGGCGGATGTGCCAGGAGTGTTGTCTTTTGTTGGAATGATCTACTCTGTAACGGAGTTCTTCATTTTCGCTGCTCGCCTAGCGAAGTCTCTTGAGACGACGCGATTCTCAATTGATCTAACTTTGCACAATATTGAGAAGTGGGCGCTCGTCTCGGGCGAGGTCGGGACCCTGCTTTGGCACTATTTCTATCAAGCGCGAACCCCTGAGATACGTATCTCAAGGGATTTCAGAGAGAGCTCACAGGTTGATCCACTTGCCGAGAGCGCTGATGCCCTTCGTGAGATTTTCGAGTGCTTTAGTTGGGATAATTCAGAAGGTTCTATTAAGAACTGGCAACAGAAGTTTATGGCTGGTCGGTTTACTTTTTGACTCGCGCGCAATCGGCGTGCCTAAGACATACTTTACAATTGTTACGGCGACCACTCTAGAGAGGCACCTGTGTCGCGTCTTTCATCTCCGAACAGTGGATGAAAAACAACCGAACCAATTGAAGGGCCGGACAGGAATAAGATCGGAGAGATTGTGCCCATCGAGCCAACTTTAATGGTCAGTTCAACGTTCTACGATTTGCGCGAGATTCGTCAACAATTAGCGAGCATGATTTCCGACGAACTAGGCTATAAGGCATTGATCTCGGAATCGCCGTTGTTTCCCATCGAACCTGATATAGCGGCTATTGAGAACTGCCGGCGTCGCGTCGAAGAAGACGTTGATATCCTCGTGCTAGTGATAGGCCGACGTTACGGAAGCATCTATTTAGAGTCCGGCAAATCGATTACTAATATTGAGTACGCCGCGGCGCGAGCAAAGGGCATACCAATCTACGTATTCATAGATAACCAAGCTCAGACACTCTTTGAGGCCTGGCGCGGAGCGGTTGGTGAGACGAAGCGCGCAATTGGGAGTGCCGTTGAAGACGCTCGATTATTTGAGTTTATTGAGCGCATTAGAGTTGACGATGGGGTATGGACTAATGGCTTTACGAACGCGGCTGATATAACTAGTTCGCTCCGTGCGCAGCTTGCATTTCTGATGAAGAGCGGGTTGGACGACAGAGTGGCGCTTCGGAACCTCGATCGCGAGTTCCTAACTACGCTATCATATGAAGCTTATCGTATCGCCGTTGAGCGTCCGAACCTGTGGGAGTTCAGCCTTCTCGCACAAGTACTTGCCGACGAAGTGCAATCTAGCGCCACCAAGCGTCGAGAGCACGATTTGGGTTTGAGATACGGGCCCACCACGTCAATTCCCGACGCCCAGGTCTTCGGTTGGATGTTGACCCGCTGGCGTGAATTTCAAAACCTGCTTGCTAACGCTAAATCGATCGCATCTCAAGTTGAAGCAGCTTTTGGACCGCCGGGAACCCCCGGGAGCGTTGTTGACATCGTTTTTGTATCGCGTCAACTTGGTAAAATATACAATGGATTTATCGACTGGTCGCAACTTGTGCGTCAGGGCCACGCTTCTGCTGCTGACTTACAGGGCCTGATAGATTCTGCCTCCGGGGCCGGAGAAGAGTGCATGGCTGCGATAGAACA
Organism: Candidatus Lustribacter sp.; assembly: GCA_049512335.1. Classification (GTDB taxonomy): domain Bacteria; phylum Vulcanimicrobiota; class Vulcanimicrobiia; order Vulcanimicrobiales; family Vulcanimicrobiaceae; genus Lustribacter. The sequence continues at coordinate 6,570 of JBEKXE010000147.1, read as the reverse complement.
ATTTCCTACGAAGGTACGAGAGGCAGTTGCGACCGCGATTAGTGAGTCGAACGGAGATACTGATCGTTCTGGGGCGCATCGGGTAATCAAGATTAGATTGGGCTTTGACATCAATACGGAGCCAATGCATAAAGCGTTGGATGACTTCGCGCGCGCCAGGGGCATTAAGGTGGAAGGTGGCGGCGTTTGAACGTATCGTAGATCTGATTTTATGGAGTTCAGACAATCTTGCTATCCGGCAGTCCTTAGCCGCTTTGGACGCCGATCGGGAGATGGTTCATAAGGCGAGAGGTGTTACGATCGGACGTTTGTGATCCGCTACGTAGTATCCCACCGGCGCCCAGCGGGTAGCCGAAGTGTCGGCCCGGTTCACGCTCGACGCGATGCCGGGCAAACAGATGGCGATCGACGCCGAGGTCCACGCCGGCGCGATCGACGCCGACGGCGCGCAGCGCAAACGCGCGCGCGTGCAGCGCGAGGCCGACTTCTACGCAGCGATGGACGGCGCCGGAAAGTTCGTCAAGGGCGATGCGATCGCGGCGCTGGTCATCGTCGCGCTCAATCTGGCCGGTGGGCTCGTCGTCGGCATGTTCTACGACGGGATGGCGCCGCTCGACGCGCTCGGGACGTTCGCGATCCTCTCGATCGGCAACGCGCTGGTCACGACGCTGCCGGCGTTCCTCATCTCGACCTCGATGGGCTTGATGGTGACGCGCGTCGCCGGCGAAGGTGCGCTGGCGGTCGATCTCGCGGCGCAGCTGATCGCGCGGCCCGACGCCTTGCGCACCGCCGGCGTGTTGATGGCGGTGCTGGCGTTCGTTCCGGCCTTGCCCGCGCCGGTGTTCGGCGCGCTGGCGCTGGCGGCGTTCGCTGCCGGCGCGGTCTCCGGTAAACGCCGCAAGCGCGCGGAAGAAGCGCTGCGCGCGGCGGCCGAGCGCCGGCGCAAGGACGCGATCCGGCGGCCCGAGTCGGCGTTCGCGCTCGTCGGCGTCGACGCGCTCTCGATCGACGTCGGCACCGACCTCTACGCGCTGCTCGCACCGCCCAACGCCGACGCGCTGCTCGACCGCATCGGCGACGTGCGCCGCGCGCTGGCGGCGGAGACGGGCATCGTGATCCCCGGCGTGCGGTTGCGCGACGACGGCTTGCGCGTCCCCGACACGTACGCCATCCGCGTGCGCGATCGCATCGCCGGCGAGGGCCGGTTGCGGCTCGACCGTTTGCTGGCCGTCGCGCCGGACGCGGTGCTGGCGCTGATCGACGGCGAGCCGTGCCGCGAGCCGGTCTACGGGCTCACGGCGAAGTCGATCCCGCCCGAAGCGCGCGAGCGCGCGCAGACGGCCGGAGCGCTGGCGTTCGACGCGATCTCGATCATCGGCTCGCACCTCTCCGAGATCGTGCGCGCGAACGCCGCCGAGCTCTTCGGCCGGCAAGAATTCCAAACGCTGCTCGAACATCTGCGCGCGACCGTTCCCTCGATCGTCAAGGACGTCGGAACCGACGTGCTACCTATCGTCACCGCGCATCGGGCCGTGGCGCTGTTGCTGCGCGAGCGCGCCTGGCCGCGCGATCCGATCGCGGTGTTCGAAGCGATGCTCGACGCCGCCCCGCACGCGCGCGAACCGCGCGAGCTGGCCGAGGCCGTCCGCCGCACGATCGTGCCGCAGCAATTTCGCCGCGACGGCACGGCGCGCGTGCGCCCGCTGATCCTCGCGCCGGACTTCGACGCCGAACTCGCGCGCATGTGGAGCAGCGAGGGCGGCCTCGCACCGGATCCGCAAACGGCGCGGCACGTACGCGAAGCCGCGCAGCGCTTCTTGACCGACGCCTCGTGCGCGCCGCACGCCGTCGTCGTCACCGGCCCGCTGCGCCCGCTGCTGGCGGAATTCTTCGAGCGCGTCGGCCCGCGCGTCGACGTCTACGCCTTCGGCGAAATTCCACCGTCCGTCGAGCTGGAACCGGCCGCCGTTTTGGAGGCCGCGCGCTAACCTACTCGTGCAGGCGCGGGTGACCGATGCCGAGTGGTTCGGCGTCGAGCAGGACGAAGACGACGCGGGCGTTCGCATTGCTGCGATTGCACCAGGCGTGGTTGGTGCCGCGCTGGATGAGGGTGTCGCCGGCCACGAGATGCACGGTGGAGTCGTCCATGTCCATGTCGATCTCGCCCTCGAGCACGATGACGTAGTCCAGCGTCTCGGTGCGGTGCATCGTGCCGCTGTTGCCCGGCGGGTAGTCGATGATCACGAAGCGCGAGCCGCCCGGCGGCGGTGCCGTGACGTGCGGTTCGTCTCCCGGATCGTCGATGTCGGTGCCGATGCGAATGTCGGCCGGCGTCGCTTTGGTGTTCCAGAGATGCGTGAGCACGCCGGACTTGCCGTGCTTGACCTTCACGATCGCATCGTCTTGGAGCACGATCGCGACGCCGTTCGCGTCGTGCCCGGTCACGACGCGGCGAACCGGTTTCATTCGAGCCGCCGCGTGCCGGCGGGAATCGGCGCATCGAACGCGTTGAGCAGCATCGCGATCATCGTGTACAAGCCGGCGACCGAGATCAGTTCGACCAGCAGTTCGTCGCCGAAGAATGCCTGCGCGCGCTCGTAGGATGCATCGCTGAGCTGACGCGAGGTGGAAAGTTCGGTGACGACGTCGTACGCGATGCGTTCGTCTTCGAAGTCGAACTCCGGCGTGCGGCGCTCGCGAATCGCGTCGATTGCCGCCTGTGCGACGCCGGCGGTGAGCGCGTTCTTCTCGTGCGTCTGCCAGGCGAACTGCGCCTTCCAGTGCCGCGCGACGACGAGCACGATCAGCTCGTAGAGCCGTTGCCCGAGCTTCGAATCACGCGCCAGGCGCTCGTAGAGTTTGTGCGAGTAGTCGGCCACTTCGGGGACGCGCAACCCGATCGCCCACGGACCGCGCACGTTGCCGGTGTGGGCCGCGGCGATCTCGGCGTAGACGCGTTGCTGCTCCGGCGTGAACGCGGCCGGATCGAGCGCGGGAAGGCGAGGCACGCGAGCTATCCGCCGGCGCCGCCGGCTGCGTCGGCGCAGCGAGCGCAATGCCCGGTCACGACCAGCGCGCAATCGACGTCGTGGAAGCCGTGCTCCCCGGCGATCGTTTGCGCCAGCGCGAGCGCTTCGCCGACGTTGACGTTGATCACCTCATGACAGCGCGTGCAGACCAAGTGATGGTGCTTGTCCAAGGCCGCTTCGTACTTTGCCGCGCCGCCCGCGTGCGAGAAGATCTGGACGAGACCGATGCTGCGCAGGATGTCGAGCGTGCGGTAGATCGTTCCGAGACTGACGCCCGGGAGCTCCGCCCGGACGCGCTCGAGGATCGTCTCTGCACTCAGGTGGCGCCCGTCTTCCAGCGCGCGCAGAATCGCCGCGCGTTGCTTGGTCAGCCGGTACCGCGACTGCAGGAGTCCTGCATCTACGCCCTTGGTGTCCTGCACGGCCCTCCTGCGAAAAGGCGCCCGGAGTGAGTTTGACGCTCTTTCCCGGACCTGCTACGATTCCGGGGTTCTCCCCTTCCCCCGAAACAGCGGTATGTGGAATAAGCTCAAGAGGCCCGTGCAAGCGGTCCTCCTCCTGGCCGTGGTGGGGCTGTGCATCTGGGTGATCCTCCCGATCCAGCAGAAGATCCACCTCGGTCTCGATCTGCAGGGCGGAGCCCGCGTGCTGCTCCAGCTCGAATCGACCAAAGACGTCCCGACGATCACCGCCGACGTGCAAGATCAGGTCGAAACCGTGATCCAGAACCGCGTCAACGGGTTGGGCGTCGCCGAGCCTGTGATCTCGAAGGTCGGCACGAATCGTCTGCTGGTCGAGCTCCCGGCGGTCAAGAACGCCGATGAGGCGGAGCGGCTGCTCAAAGAAGAGGCCGTCCTCGAGTTCAAGATCATCCCGCCGGCGGTCAGCCAGCGCGCGAACTCCGATCCCAAGTACGCCAACGATCCCAACGGCGCATACAAGGATTCGGGCCCGGTCGTCTACACCGGCGCCGAGCTGAAGGGGGCGCAGGCGGCGTTCGGTCAGGCCGGTCAGCCGCAGATCAACTTCCAGTTGAAGAACCCGGCCAAGTTCGGCCAGCTCACCAAGGACAATTTGGGCAAGCAGCTCGGCACGTTCCTCGACAAGAAGTTCGTGCAGGACGCGACGATCCAAGGCATCATCACCGACTCCGGACAGATCACCGGACAATTCACCGAAGACCAAGTCGCGCTGCTGGCCAACGAGCTGAACGCCGGTGCGCTGCCGGTGCCGACGACGATCATCGAAAAGGATGACGTCGGCCCGATCCTCGGTGCCGAAGATCTGCAGAAGTCGCTCTACGCATCGATGGTCGGCCTCGGGCTCGTCCTGATCTTCATGGCGGTCATGTACCGTCTGCCGGGGCTGCTCGCCGACCTCGCGCTGGTCGTCTACGTCCTCGCGCTGCTGGCGCTGCTCGCAGCCGCGCACGCGGTCCTGACGCTGCCGGGTATCGCCGGCTTCGTGTTGTCGATCGGCATGGCGGTCGACGCCAACGTGCTGATCTTCGAGCGCCTCAAAGAGGAGCTCTGGGCCGGCAAGTCGCTGCGCTCCGCGGTGAAGATCGGTTTCCGCCGCGCGTTCACGTCGGTCTTCGACAGCCACGTGACGACGATCGTCGGCGCCGGCGTGCTGTTCTTGCTCGGTACCGGCACCGTGAAGGGCTTCGCCTACACGCTCTTTTGGGGTACGGCGTTCTCACTGTTCACGGCCGTCTTCGTGACGCGGTTCTTCGTCGACCTGATCGTCGAGCGCGACCTCGTGACCGACCAAAAAGCGTACGGAGCGTAGCCGATGTTTTTCCGTCGCTTGAATTGGAACGTCGTCGGCTGGTTGAGAACGGTCTCGATCATCTCGTACGCGATCATCGCCCTCGGGATCGCGTCGATGATCTACCACTGGGTCACGACCGGAACGCCGCTGCGGTTGGGTCTGTCGTTCACCGGCGGTACCGACGTCACCGCGAAATTCGTCCGGCCGGTGACGCAAGACGCGATCGTCAAAGCGCTCGCCGGCATCAAGGTCACCGACGCGCAGGTCAACACGCTGACCAAACCGGGTGAGACCCCGGGCGAGCGCTACACGATCGAAACCCAGGCCGACTTCGGCAACGAGACCGGTCCGCTGTGGAAGGCGCTCGACAGCGTCGCAACGGTCGATCGCGCGTCGTCGTCGATCTCGACCGTCGGCCCGTCGCTGGCGTCGGAATACCTGATCAGCGCGCTCGAGGCGCTGGTCATCGCGATCGTGATCCAGTTCCTCTACATCGCGTTCCGCTTCGGCTGGAACTACATCTTCGGCCTGGTCGTGATCATCGCGCTGGTGCGCGACTCGGCGATGATGATCGGGATCTACTCGCTGGCCAATAAGCGCGTCGACGATGCGTTCCTGGCCGCCGTGCTGACCGTCATCGGCTACTCGGTCATGGACACGATCGTGATCCTCGACCGGATCCGTGAGAACACGAAGATCATGGCCGGCGAGCCGTTCGACAAGATCGTCAACACCTCGATCCTGCAGACGATGACGCGCTCGGTCAACACGCTGGCCACCGTCGTGATCACGCTCGTCGCGCTGTTGGCCTTCGGCGGAGCCTCGCTGCAGAATTTCGCCTTCGCGCTGCTGGTCGGCATCTGCTCGGGCGGCTACCACTCGATCTTCTACTCGGCGCCGCTGGTGGCGTCGTTTCAGAAGTCGCTGGGTGCACGGGCGGCGCTGCGCCGGGCCTCGCTCGAAGCGCAACCGCGCACCGTTGCCGAAGCGCGCGCGCAGGCGCGCAGCGAAGCGGATCGCGCGGAGATCCTCGCCGCCCGCAAAGCGCGGCGCGAGCGCGAGCGGCAGTCGTCGCGGCGTCCCAGCGGTCCGCCGCCGAAGTACAAGCGGCGCCGCATCGAGACGACCGAGGACACGGCGGTGTTCGGAGAGGTCGACCACGAACGCGATCACGACTTCAGCGACGAGGAGTACGACGAGCTCGATCTCGAGCGCGAATCGCGCGAGGCCGACATCGATCCGCTCGACGCGCAAGCGCTCGGCCATCACGAACGCGATTACGATCTCGGCCACGAGGAGATTCACTTGAATCTCGACGCGGCCGATGAGCCGGTTGAACCGGCGCGTGAAACCCCGCACTCGAGCTGACGCGCTGCCGCCTCCCACGGCGTCGGAGGCGGCGTTCGAACGGCTCGTCGCATCGTTCGGCCGGCCCCGCACCGCCGCGCCGGCCGCCGCGTTTCTCGACGAGCTCTACGCCAAGCAGGCCGAGTATCTCGCGCGCGATCCCTACGCGTCGATCGGCGATTCGTTCGGCTTCAATACGAAGATCGTCGGCGTCACCTTCGATAACCGGCAAGATACGATCGCCGGCCTGAAACCGGGGCAAGCGCTCGAGCTGGTGCGCCAGCCGGAAAACGCGTTCGATCCGAACGCGGTCGCCGTGTACTTCGGGCGCTTGCAACTGGGTTTCGTGAGGAAGCCGATTGCCGCGCGGATCGCGCCGAACATCGACGCGGGCGAACGCTACCGGGCCGAGATCAAGCAT
>JBEKXE010000146.1:0-10854 GCA_049512335.1 Candidatus Lustribacter sp. | reverse complement strand
AAAAACCGTAGTCGTGGAATCGCCGGCCCCGGATTTCGAGCGACAAATCAGCGGAATCCGTCCGGGCGCGACGCGGTTTCCGCACTACGACCGCGCGGTCCGCGGCATCGCGGGCTACTGGTACCCGGTCATGCAGAGCCGTTCGCTGCGCGAGCACCGGCCGCGCGCGTTGCGGCTGTTCGGCGAGGCGATCGTGTTCTTCCGCGAGCGCGGCACGGTGTACGCGCTGCGCGATCGCTGTCCGCACCGCGGCGTCCCGCTCTCGCTCGGACGGCAAGAGTTCTGCGGCACGATCACCTGCCGCTATCATGGCTGGACGTTCGATCTGAGCAGCGGCAAACTGGTTGCCGCGCTGACCGACGGACCGGATTCGCCGATCGTCGGCAAAGCCGGGGTTCCAACGTATCCGATCGCGGAGCGCGCCGGCATCGTCTGGCTGTACTACGGTGGGGGCACGCCGCCGCCGGTCGAGACGCACATCCCGCCCGAGCTGCTGGCCGCCGACGCCGTGATCGAAGCGCGCATCACCGAACGTCCGGGCGATTGGCGCTACGCGGCCGAAAACGGTTTCGACGAAAGCCACGGCAAATATCTCCACCGCGACTCGCTGATGATGTTCTTCAGTCATCCGCCGGCATTCGTGCGCACGCAGATCGGGCCGGACGACTGGCACTGGCTCACGCGCAAGACGACGCAGGCCGTCGCGTTCGCCGACTACCCGGGCCTCGGAACGTGGCCGAAGAAGCGCTTCTGGAAGCTCGCGCGCTCGATCGTGCGCGTCTCGATCGCGCTGCCGGGGGTGTTGCGCGTGCACTACGGCGGCTGGATCCACTTCGAATGGTACGTGCCGACCGACGACGGGCGCCACCGCTACGTCCAGTTCGTCGTCAAACACACGTCGGGCATCGGTGCGCTGTTGTTTCGATTGCGCTACTGGCTTTTGTTGCGCTGGGTATTTCACGTCCAGTTCAACGATCAGGACGCGCAGATGGTCGAACTGATGCGCACTCCGCCCGAACAGCTCTTCGGCCCCGATCACTCGCTGATCGCGTGGCGCTCGCTGTGCGAAGAGGCGCTGCAAAAAACCTGATGCCCGACGTCGCGCCGCCGGCCCACTTCAGTCCGGAGCAGCGGTGTGACTTCGCCAGCGCGTGCGAGCACGTGCAGGCCGACGAATTGCGCCGGCTGACGGCCGAGGTCGTGAGCATCCCGAGCCCGGTCGGCGCGGAAGCCGAGCTGGCCGCCTATTTCACCGGGCTCTTGGCCGGCGGCGGACTCGCGGCCGAGTATCAGGAGTTCGGCCCGGGCCGCGGCAACGCGATCGCGCGGCGCGCCGGCGACGGCAGCGGGCCGGCGCTCTTGCTCTTTGCGCCGATCGACATGCACATCGCCGGCAACGCGGAGGAAGACGGGCCGGGCCTGCAGCTCGACGGCCGTGCCGACCTGCGTCCGCAGGCCGTGATCGACGGCGACTTCGTCATCGGGCTCGGCGCCGAAAACCCGAAGGGCCACGCGGTCTGCGTCGCCGCGGCTGCGATCGCGCTGGCCCGGGCCGGCGTCGCGCTGCGCGGCGATCTGCTGGTCGGCTTGGCCGGCGGCGGAATGCCGGCCAACGCCGCGCCGCCGCGCTTCGCCGCCGGACACGGCAGCGGCTGCAGTTACCTGCTCGAGCACGGCAGCGCGCCGGACTTTGCGATCATCGCGAAGCCCGGCGGCGCGGTCGCCTACGAAGAAGTCGGCCTGTGCTGGTTCAAGCTCACCGTGCACGGACAGTTCAACTACGCCGGGATTCCGCCGCGCGCCGAGGTGCGCAACGCGGTCGTCGACGCGGCGGCGCTGGTGCGGCATCTGCAGGCGTGGTTTCCGGCGTACACCGCGCGCAACACGTCGGGCCTCGTCGCGCCCAACGGAACCGTCAGCGCGATCGCCGGCGGCTGGCCCGAGAAGCCGGCGTTCGTGCCGGATCGCTGCGCGGTCTACGTCGATCTCCGCATCAGCCCGCGGACGACACCGGCCGACGCGGAACGCCAGCTCGGTGAAGCGCTCGATGCGATCCGCATCGCCGAGCCCGGCCTCACGTTCGACTGCGAGCTGATCGCCGCGGTCCCCGGAACGACGACGCCGCCCGAGAACTGGATCGTGCGCTCGAGCGTGGCGGCCTGGGAGGCCACCTACGGGCGCGCGCACGCGTTGCGCACCGGGACCAGCGGGGCGACCGACGCGAATACCCTGCGCGGGCACGGTATCCCGACCGCTCGCATCGGCATGGCGGCGCTCGGTGCCGGCGCGCCGTTCGCCGGTACGTTCTCGATGGGCGTCGTCAGCGTGCGGGCGATGCTTCGGCTCACCCACGCACTGATCGCCATCGCCATCGACACCTGCACCCGAACGCGCAGAGAGGTCGAGCTCGCAGACGGAAAGGAAGCCCTCCCCTCATGACCGTGATCTCGGAAGCCTCCACCAGCAAATACGTCATGGCCGGCGACGTGAAAATTCATTACAACGAAATCGGTACCGGACCGGCGATCATTTGCTTGAACGGCGCCGGTCCCGGTGCGAGCAGTTGGAGCAACTTCCAGCACAACGTCGAGGCGTTCTCGCGCGCGCACCGCGTGCTGCTCGTCGACATGCCGCAGTACGGGAAGTCGGCCAAGATCCCGATCGAATTCCCGAAACTCACCAACCTCGCGCGCATCATCCGCGACTTCATGGACGCGATCGGTCTCGACCGCGCGCATTTCGTCGGCAACTCCTTCGGCGGACAAGCCGCGCTCAAGACCGCGATCGACTATCCCGGCCGCGTGGGTCACCTCGTGATGATCGGCAGCGCCCCGGTGAGCTTCAGCCTGTTTTCGCCGCAGCCGGTCGAAGGCGTGAAGCTGATCGGCGGCTACTACAAAGGCGAGGGGCCGTCGCTCGAAAAGATGCGCAAGGTGCTGACGACGCTCGTCTACGATGCGAGCCGGATCACCGACGAGATCGTCCAGGCGCGCTACGAAGCGAGCATCGACCCCGAAGCGATCCGCGTGCACTCGCTGCCCGCGCCCAAGAAGCAAGACCTCACCGCCGAGCTGGGGTCGGTCAAATCGCCGACGCTCGTCGTTTGGGGGATGGACGACCGCGCCGGCGCGCTCGACGTCGGGCTGATCATGACGCGCTTGATTCCCAACGCGCAGATGCACATCTTCAACAATTGCGGCCACTGGGCGCAAGTCGAGCACGCCGCGGAGTTCAGCGCGCTCGTGCTCGGGTTCTTCGCCACCACCCCGTAAGGAGCGGCCACCCATGGAGATCGTCGGTTCGTACGCCTGCTCCCATTCCGGGTTGCTGATCACCCGCGGCGACGTCGCACCGGCGGAGCAGCGCGACGCGATCTACGCGGCGTTCAGCGAAATGGGCAGCGCGATCCGCGCCCTCGCGCCCGATGCCGTCGTGGTCGTGGCCACCGATCACGGGCGCATCTATCCGCTGACGCACGTGGCGCAGTTCACGATCGGCGTCAGCGCAACGGCCGAGGGGATCGGCGACGCCGGATTGCCGGCGTGCACGGTCCCGGTGCATCAGCCCTTCGCGCAAGCGATTCTGGCCGGGATGATCGCCGAAGACGTCGACCTCGGCTTCTCGGAACAGGCGCGCATCGACCATTCGTTCGTGACGCCGCTGATGCTCGCGTTCGGCGACGCGTTTCCCGCGATCGTGCCGATCGCGGTGAACTGCAACGTGCCGCCGCTACCGACGCTCACGCGCAGCTACGACGTCGGCCGCAAACTGCGCCGGGCGATCGAAGCGGGCCCGGACGGGCGCGTCGTCGTCGTCGGGACGGGCGGGCTCTCGCATTGGGTCGGCACGCCCGAGCAGCAGCGCTTCCGCCGCCGGCCGGCCGGTACGCGGTTGGGCGCCGGTGCGACCGCGGCGACGATCGACGACACCGGGCCGGTCAACGATGCGTTCGATCGCGAGTTCCTCAATGCAATCTGCGCCGGCAAGATCGCCGCTTTCGTGCGCGAGTGGGACGACGAGCGGCTCTATGCCGACGCCGGCAACGGCGCGATGGAGATCCGCAACTGGATCTTGATGGCCGGCGTGACGAACGACCGGCCCGCGCGCGTGCTGGCGTACGAAGCGGTCAACGCTTGGCTGACCGGCACCGCCGTCGTGGAGTTCACCTGATGACCGTGCTCGCGCGTCTCGGCCGGACCGGCGCTCTGGCCGCCTCCATCCTCGCCTTCGCCGCGCTGGGCGCCGCGGCGCAAACGGCGCCCACGCTCACGCCGCTGCACATCTTGGCCTCGCCGGTCGACGACGTCATGCCGGTGCTCTACGCGCAGCGGGCCGGGCTGTTCCGCCAAGCCGGGCTCGACGTGACGATCGACCGGGCCAACAGCGGCGCGGCCGCCGCGGCGGCGGTCATCGGCGGTTCGGTCGACATCGGCAAAGGGAACATCATGTCGGTCATCACCGCGCACGCCCACGCCGTGCCGCTGGTGATCGTCGCACCGGCGGCGATCTACGATCCCAAGACGCCCGACGCGGCGCTGGTCGTCGCAGCCGGTTCGCCCATCCGCACCGCGCACGACCTGGTCGGCAAAGTCGTCGGCGTTACGGCGCTCAACGACCTGAGCGCGGTGGCAACCGAGGCGTGGCTCGACGCGCACGGCGGCGACTGGCGCAGCACGCAATTCGTCGAGGTCCCGTATTCCGCACAGCTGCCGCAGCTCGAAGCGGGCCGCGTGCAAGCCACGGTGCTACTCAAACCGTTCATCAACGACGCGGTGAACACGGGCAAGGCGCGCGTGCTCGGGCTCGTGTACGGCGCGGTCTCCGACCGTTTCCTCGAATCCGTATGGGAGGCGAACGCCGGCTACGTGGCCGCCCACCCCGACGTGATCGCGCGCTTCCAGCGCGTCGTCGCGCAGGCATCGGCGTATACGAATACGCATCCGGCAGATACGGTCGACCTGCTGGTTTCGTTCACCGGCCTCGAGCCGCAGCGGGCGGCGCTCGTCTCCCGCATGGTCAACGGCACGGTGGTTCGCGCGGACGAGATTCAGCCGGTGATCGACATTGCGGAGCGGTTCAACTTGATCGCGAAAGCGTTTCCCGCCCAAGAGATCATCTCGCACTAGGCCAATTGGACCAAGGTGCCGCGGACGCGGCACCGGAGGAGTGGGGCATGAAATATTTTCGCACCGCGGTTGCAGCGCTACTCGGAGCCGCGCTTCTGTTCGGTGCCGTGCCGGCGGTACCCGCAACGCCCTACAACATCGACGTCATCTTGTCGCTGACCGGCAGCTATGCGTTCGTCGGCAACCAGCAAGCCGACAACTTCAAAGTCTTCGAGGACTACGCCAACCGCACCGGCGGCATCCGCGGGACGCCGGTCCACTTCATCGTCCATGACGACCAGTCGTCGCCGGCGACCGCGGTCCAGCTTAGCACGCAGTTGCTCGCGAACCATCCGGCGGTCGTGTTCGGTTCGGACGGCGGGTCGCTGTGCGGAGCGCAGATGCCATTGTTCAAAGATGGCCCGGTGCTGTACTGTCTCGTGCCGTCCATCTACCCGCCCAAGGACGGCTTCGTGTTTGCCGCGCAGATCGCGCTCAACCCGTTCGTCAATGGAATGATCCGCTATCTGCGATTGCGCGGTTGGAAGAAGATCGCGATCATCACCAGCACCGACGGCTCGGGATTAGTCGACGACACGGCCACGAAAGCCTCGTTAGCGCTTCCCGAAAACCGCGATATGCAAGTGTTGCAGTGGGAGCACTTCAACCCGACCGACGTCGACGTCAACGCGCAGGCGATTCGCATCAAGAACTCGGGCGCGCAAGCGGTGATCGTGTGGACGGCCGGAACGCCGTTCGGAACGGTGCTGCGCAATTTCAACGACGTCGGCTTAACGATGCCGGTGGAGACGTCGAATGCCAACAGCCAGGTCGCGCAACTGATGGGCTACCAGGCCTTTCTGCCCAAAGAAATGGTCATGCCGGGCCCGGCCTACCTGACGCCGCCGTCGGTGCAGAGCGCCGGGCTGCGCAAGGCCACGGCGGAATTCAACGCCGCGTTCGCAGCCGACGGCAAGACGCCGCAACCGGGCTCGGCGCCGTCGGTATGGGATCCGGCCAACGTCGTGCTCAGCGGATTGCGCAAGCTCGGCACCGAGGCGACCGCCGACCAGCTGCGCCAGTACATTCTTTCCGTGCACGACTTCTCGGGTGTCGACGGGTCGTATGATTTCCGCAACGGCGACCAGCACGGGCTCTCCGATCAGTCGGTCGTGCTGGTGAGCTTCGATCCGAGTAAGCAAACGTTTTCGGCGGTCAGCGGCCCGGGCGGCGTACCGCTGCGCGGCGTGACCGGCGTGCACCCGTGACCGTCGCGGTAAAGACGCCGCTGGCCTTGGACGAAGCCGTTGACCGTCACTTGCGCGAAATCGAAGCGAACCTGATCGCCTGGCGGCGCGACTTCCACCAGCATCCGGAGCTCGGCAACCGCGAGACCCGCACGTCGGGGATCGTCGCCGCGCACTTGGAACGGCTGGGCTTGAAGGTCACCACTGGCATCGCGCACACCGGCGTCGTTGCGGTGCTGGAAGGAGCGCGACCGGGCCCGGTCGTCGGTCTGCGCGCCGATATGGACGCGCTGCCGATCGTCGAGCAGGTCGACGTGTCGTTCCGTTCCGAGGAGCGCACGGAGTACAACGGCGAGTTGGTCGGCGTGATGCACGCGTGCGGTCACGACGGTCACACCGCGGTGCTGATGGCGGTGGCCGAAGCGTTGACCAAACACCGCAGCGAGCTGCCGGGCACGGTGAAGTTCATCTTTCAGCCGGCGGAAGAAGGCGCACCCGACGGCGAGGAGGGCGGCGCGGCGCTGATGATCCGCGAGGGCGTGCTCGAGCATCCCAAGCCCGACATGATGATGGGCTTGCACTTCGTCTCACCGGTTCCGAGCGATCAGATCCTCTACTACAAGGGCGCGATGCTGGCGAGCGCCGACATCATCTCGATCAAGCTGCGGGGCAAGCAAGGTCACGGCGCGCGGCCGTGGACCGGAATCGATCCGATCGTTTCGGCGGCGCAGGTCGTGCTCGGTTTGCAGACGATCGTCAGCCGTCAGGTCGACGTGACGCGCGAGCCGACGGTCCTGTCGATCACGATCAACCGGGGCGGGATCCGGCACAACATCGTCCCCGAAATCGCCGAGCTGGGCGGCACGCTGCGCACCTTCGATGAAGGGATGCGCACCGACATCCACGCGCGCATCAAGCGCACGGCCGAGATGATCGCCGCGAGCTCGGGCGTCGTCGCCGACGTCGACGTGAAAACGCAGTATCCGGTGACGTTCTCGCGGGCCGAGCTCGCCGAGCGCATCGTCCCGGCGCTCGAACGGGCGGCGGGTCCGGAAAATGTCCGTCAGGGCAGCAAGATGATGGCGGCCGACGACTTCGCGTTCTTCGGTCACCACGTGCCGACCACGTACTTCGTCGTCGGCTGCGCGACGCCGGAGCAAGTCGCGGCGGGCGTGCCCAACCATTCGCCGCGCTTTCACCTCGACGAGAGCAGTCTGTTGCTCGGCGCGCGCGCGCTGGCGGCCGCGGCGCTGGACATTCTGCACGGGACCTGAGGCGGTGTCGGCCTACTTGCTGCGCAGGTAACGGCGGGTCAGGTCGATCGCTTCGACCGAGTCGAACTGCACGCGCGGGCGCGCGCCGGAGCGGTCGGTGCTCGAACGCTCGGTCACCGCGCACACGATCCACGGTCCGGCTTCGCTCTTGGCGCGCGCCAGGATCGTCCGCAGCTCGGGCGCCTCGGCGGTGACGAGCACGCGGCCGGCGGGATGACCGCAGGCGCGAGCGATCTCGGCCAGTTGCGCGGCGCTGCCGGGCGTCGTCGCGACGTTGCCGGCGCCGGTTCCCCAGATGCCGTTGGCCACCACGACGACGGTGAGGTTCGACACCGGGAAGCGGGCCAGCGTGCCGAGCACTTGGATGCCCGCGAACATCGAGCCGTCGCCTTCGAGCGCGATGACGCGCCGGTCGGGCCGGCCGAGGGCGATGCCGTACGCGACCGCCGTCGCGTAGCCGAGCTCCATGTTGTGGATCGTCGCCGGGTGCGGGTCTCTCGCGAAGACCAGCCCGGAGGACGCGCCGGGAGAAACGACCAGCGTCGCGTCGTCCCGCTCCGCGACCACCGCGTCGACGACGTCAGCGCGCTGCACGGTGTTCGTCCAGGTAGAGCGGCATGAACACGACCATGCTCGTGCGGTGGTTCTCGACCGTCTGGAACGCGAGCCGAATCGTTTCGTCGTGCAGCTCGCCGGGGCGCAGCACGATATTGTCGAGGTGCAGTCCGTCGACGATGCCGCGCGCGGCGGCGATCGGCGCCGCGTGGTAGTCGAACGGCTCGCCGATGATGCCGCCGTGACTCGCCAGCACGAACACCGGCGTGCGCTGCAGGCGGCAACGCGCCAGGATCAGTCCGGCGTAGCCGAGCCCCGAGCATTCCATCACGACGACGGCGCGGCGGCCGGCGACGAACAAGCCCGCCGCGGTCGCGATGCCCTCGTCTTCACGCGCGCAGACGATCGTCGTGATGTTCGGATCGGCTTCGAGCAACTCGGTGAGCGCACCGGTTCCGCTGTCGGGCAGATAAAGGCAAAACTCGATGCCGGCCGCAACGAGTCCCGCGTGTATCGCCGCCGCGGATCCGCCCATGCGCAACTGCTTACACACACGGCCGGCAATAACTTGTCGGTGGCGGACGACGAGCGGCGCGTCGAAGGGCGCGAGAAAGTTTCGGGCCGCACGAAATACGCGGCCGACATGCGCCGGCCCGACGCGTTGTGGGCGGCGTTCGCGGCGAGCCCGCATCCGCACGCCCGCATCCGCTCGATCGACGTCGCGGCCGCGCGAAGCATGCCGGGCGTGCGGGCCGTCCTCACCGGCGCGGACATCGGCCTGCGGCGGCTGGGCCGCCAGATCATGGATTGGCCGGTGCTGGCGGTCGACACCGTGCGTTTCATCGGCGACCGCGTCGCGGCCGTCGCGGCCGAGACGCGTGAAGCGGCCGAAGCGGCGGCCGGCGCGATCGGCGTGCACTACGACGTGCTGCCGGCGGTGCTCGACGCCGCGGCGGCGCTGCGTCCCGGCGCGCCGGTGCTGCATCCGGACTTCGCGGAATACGAGTATCCGGTCTACGCGAATCGGCCCCGGCCCGAGCGCGCGCACCCGAACATCCAGGGCGCGCTGCTGCGCGCGAAGGGCACGGCGGATCTCGCGCCCGTCTTCGCCCGTGCGCACCGCGTGTTCGAGCACCGGTTCGAGACGCCGCGCACGCATGCCGGCTACATCGAACCGCGCGCGACGCTGGTCTGGATCGACGCGGCCGGCATCGTGCACGTCCATTCGCCGAACAAGTCGCCGTTCGAGCTGCGCACGCAGATGGCGCGCACGCTGGGCCTCGGCCCCGAGCAGATCGTGGTCGAGTGCACCGCGATCGGCGGCGACTTCGGCGGGAAAGGCCTCACGCTCGACGAGTACGGCTGCTATTTCCTGGCCCGCGCATCGGGCCGTCCCGTTCGCTACGTGCAAACCTACGCCGAGGAACTGCGCGCGGGCCCGACGCGTCATCAGGCGACGCTGACGCTGCGGACCGCGGTCGACGCGGACGGCACGTTCTTGGCCCACCACTCGACCGTGGTGTACGACGGCGGCGCGTACGCCGGCGGAAAGCCGGTGCCGCACCTGCTGCCCGGTTTCGGCTACGGCACCGTCCCCTACCGCGTGCCCGACGTGCGCCTCGAGATGTGCGCGGTCTACACCAACACGCTGCCGGCGGCGCACGTTCGCGGTCCGGCCGAAACGCAGACGTTCTTCGCCTGGGAGCAGCACGTCGACGCGATCGCGGCCGCGCTCGGCATCGATCCGCTCGAACTGCGCTTGCGCAACGTGATCGCGGACGGCGACACGGCGCTCAACGGCGACGTCGTGCGCCGGCCGATGGGCCGCGACGTGCTGACCGCGCTGCGGGCCGAGTTGGACGCGCTGCCGGCGACGCGCGCCGGTCGCGGGCGCGGCATCTCGCTGATCTGCTCGCATACCGGTGGCGGCAAGACGTCGGTGCGCATGCGGCTCGAGCCCGGCGGCACGATCGCGGTCATCCTCGGCGTGGCCGATCAGGGCGCGGGCACGTTCACGCTCGTGCAGCGTCTCGCGGCGGCCGCTCTCGACGTTCCGCGCGAGCGCATCGCGGTGCGCCAAGCCGGCACCGGCGAGCTGCCCTACGATCCGGGCGCCGGCGCCAGCCGCATCACGCACATCGTGGGGCGCGCGGTGCAAGCTGCAGCCGAAGCGTTTCGCCGCCGGTTGGACGAGCGCAGCGGCGATGCGCCGGTCGACGTGACGGTGACGTACGAGAGCGATCCCGCCGGTTCGCAGCGCGTGCCCGACTATACGTTCGCCGCCTACGCGATCGGCGTCGCGGTGGACGCCGAAACCGGAACGATCGCGGTGACGGACGCCGTCTTGGTGGCCGACGTCGGCCCGATCATCAACCCGCTCGCGCACCGCGGACAGATCGACGGCGGGTTCGCCTGCGGGCTCGGCGTCGCGCTGATGGAAGAGCGGCCGCTCGACGAGAGCGGCAAGCCGGTCGCGCAAAGCCTCGGCGACTACAAGATTCCGACGATTCGCGACGTTCCGGCGCTGCGCACGGTGTACGTTCCGGCCGTTCCGGGCAACGGGCCGCTGGGCGCCAAGATGGTCGGCGAGCTCAGCAACGCCGGCGTGGCCCCGGCGATCGCCAACGCGGTCTACGCCGCGGCCGGCGTGCGCCTGCCCACGCTGCCGTTGCG